>NZ_LR134327.1:1001637-1335516 GCF_900636915.1 Aggregatibacter aphrophilus ATCC 33389
TCTAATAAAGCACATAATTGGGCAAAATGTTCACGGGACTCGTCATCCAGGTAATCATGTAATTTAGGCGCATCGTTTAACACCTCTTGTACCCGTTGATCTTTACTGTCTAAAATCCGTAACGGATTGGTGGTTAAGCGGCGCTTGCTGTCTTCATCTAAAATATCGATGTGGTTTTGCAGAAAATCGACTAACGCTTGACGGTAATTTTTACGAGCGTCTAACGAACCGATAGAGTTCAGCTGAAGAGTAACGTGGTCAAAAATGCCTAAATCTTTCCATAAACGTGCAGTCAATGCGATCAGTTCTGCATCAATTTCCGGGTTTGGAATACCGAAAATCTCTACACCCACTTGATGAAACTGGCGATAGCGGCCTTTTTGCGGACGTTCATAACGAAACATCGGTCCCATGTACCACAAACGCTGTTCCTGATTATACAGCAAACCGTGTTCAATACCAGCACGCACACAACCTGCCGTGCCTTCCGGACGAAGAGTTAAACTTTCTTCATCACGGTCGTCGAAAGTAAACATTTCTTTTTCGACAACGTCAGTGACTTCCCCAATCGCACGCGCAAAAAGCGGTGTACTTTCTACGATCGGCATACGGATCTCGGCATAACCATACGCGCTCAAAACTGACCGCACTTTGCTCTCGACCCATTGCCACAACGGGGTGTCTGTCGGTAAGCAATCATTCATACCACGAATTGCTTGAATTGTTTTTGCCACAATAAATTCCTGTGTTTATAAAAATTAAAGAATACGATTTTTCGGATCTTGTTGTGCCACGCGGGCGCGAATTTTAGCTTCTAATTGATTGATTAAATCTTCGTTATCAAAACGTTCTTTCTGGCGTTCACCGGCAAGATAATAACCGCTTTTCTTGTTGCCGCCGGTCACACCTAAATCAGAAACCAACGCCTCACCGGGGCCATTGACGACACAACCGATAATAGACACGTCCATCGGCGTAATAATATCTTCCAAGCGCTGTTCAAGAGCGTTTACTGTGCCGATAACATCAAATTCTTGACGGGAACAGGTCGGGCAAGCAATAAAATTAATGCCACGGGAACGAATGCGTAGAGATTTTAGAATATCGAAACCGACTTTGATTTCCTCTACCGGATCGGCCGCTAAAGAAACACGTAACGTATCACCGATCCCCTCCGATAATAACATGCCTAAGCCAATAGCAGATTTCACCGCTCCGGAGCGAGCACCTCCGGCTTCGGTAATGCCTAAATGTAACGGCTGTTTAATGGCTTTAGCGAGTAAACGGTAAGACTCTACCGCCAAATAGACGTCGGAGGCTTTCACGCTCACTTTAAATTGATCAAAGTTGAGTCGATCCAAAATTTCAACATGACGCAATGCAGACTCTAACAGCGCCTGAGGTGTCGGTTCGCCGTATTTTTCCTGAATGTCTTTTTCCAGTGAGCCGGCATTTACCCCGATACGAATCGGGATATTTTTATCTTTGGCACAATCCACCACCGCACGAATACGATCTTCCCGCCCGATGTTCCCCGGATTAATACGCAAACAATCTACCCCATATTCCGCTACTTTTAAAGCGATACGATAGTCGAAGTGAATGTCGGCTACCAATGGCACATCCACTTGTTGTTTAATGAGTTTAAAGGCTTCTGCCGCATCCATGGTTGGCACGGAAACACGCACAATATCGGCCCCCACGCGCTCCAAGGCTTTAATTTGGGCAACCGTAGCTTCCACATCGGTGGTACGTGTATTGGTCATCGACTGCACTGAAATTGGTGCATCGCCCCCCACCGGCACTTTTCCTACATAAATTTTAATCGATTCTCTACGCTGAATCTTTGGTCTTTCTAACATTATTTGCTCATTATTGAGGTAATTTAAATTTCGCTACACGGCCATCAACAGTTAACGGGAAGGCTTCGCCTTTGTACGTGATTCTGACATTGCCTGGTGCACCGATAATTAAAGAATAAGGTTCTTCTTCGTTAAAACTTAATACATCGCCTTGTTTATATTCTTTTTGCGCTAAAACTTTACGATTTTTATCTTTCACGCTAATCCAACAATTACCGATAACTTCAATGTGTAAATTATCTTTCGACGCATCAGCAGTCGAAACGTTTGAATTTGCCACCGCACTTTGTTGTTCTGCCGCCGCAACTTGCGTTTCAGTTTGCGTCATGCTCAACTGCTCATTGCCGCTGATTTTGTTCATTTCTGACTGCAACACATTGCTAGAACTAGAACCTTGAACCGGTTCACTTGGTTGAGTAACAACCGCTGTACTTTCAGGAGTGCTTGGAGTAGTTGAACTCACTGTTTGAGGCTCAACTAACGGCTTTGTTTCAATTTCAATGTTTGTGCCTTTCGGCGCAGTATCCGTTAAGGTGTTTTCGATTTTCGTCGATTGTGGCACCGCAACTTCATTATTTGCTTGCTTGGCGGTTGTGGTTTCAGCAACACTATTGGTGTAAGCATTAACTAAAATATCCCGTTCCACATTGGATTGTTGATGACTTTCCCACCACCACATACCGGTCATGCCAACTACGATTAACACAACGATTACGCTTAAATACCCCACCCAATTATTATGTGATGAATACTGATTAACCGAACGGGTCGCACGGGCGTTTTTGCCTAAGTCATTTTTCTGCATATGACCGAAATTAATGGTATTCACCCAATCGCTATCTGGAATTTTTAAAAACTTGGCATAACTGCGCACATAACCACGCATAAAGGTTGATGGAATGGAATCACTAATAAATTGGTTATTTTCAATGCTTCTTAGTACGGCGGGACGTAATGAAATCTCTTTAGAGACTTGTTCAACGGTAAGATTTAAGGCTTCTCGTGCCTGACGAAATTTATCGCCTAATGTGGTTTCTCGAGTGTTTGTCTGCGGTTCTTGTGAAGTTGTTTGTGTATTCATAAACGGATGGTATTTTTCGCTAAAAATTGAGTGGTAAAGTTTAAGGTTGTCAGACGTGTTTTGCAACTGTTATATGGCGTTATTCTGCGCCTTTGGTGAAATTGTTAAACGTTTTTAAATAAAAATAAATGCTGAAAATACTCAGATAGATTGACGAATTCACGAGAGTCAAAAAAACGTTAGAAAAATCGACCGCACTTTTCATGTGATTGGTTGGGCTATTTGACGAACTGAGTTAATTTCTTGGCTCGTACCGGTTCAATCTTTTCAAGAGCAGCAAGGTTCTCTTGATAAATTTTCTGCTCTTTTGCCGATAACGCACACAGTGCAAGGTTTTCGTAGGTGTCAGCTTGATGATAATAATTCAGGCTTTTTAATGCCTGTTTAAATTGTTCATACGCGGCCTGATATTCCCCTTGTGAGCAAAGAAACGCACCGAAATTATTGAATACATCCCCTTGTTTATCATCCAGTTTAATCGCCGTTAAATACGATTGTTTGGCGTGTTCAACATCCCCTTGTTGCTGATAAAAATAGGCTAACGCGGCATGTACCAAATAATATTTTGGGGCATAAGAAAGGGCTTTATCCAAATTCAACTTGGCCTGGCTGCCATCTTGCTGCTGTAAATAGCCCAATGCCAACTCCACACGGGCTTTTGCCGCCGCTTGTTTATCAAAATCCGGAGCATCGGAATGGACAACACAGGCAGAAAACAGAAAAGGAAAAATAAATGGTACAAAACGGTAAAAAATAAACTGAATATTGACCATAATTTTTCCTCTGTTATTGAATTATTGTACTTGAACGGCGATACCTTGCCCGAAACGTTTTTTCTGTGCAGTACGTTTGGTACGATCAATGACATCACCGGCTAATTGTCCGCAAGCGGCATCAATGTCATCGCCACGGGTTTTACGCACAATCACGGTTAAACCGTACTCCATTAAGGTTTTTTGGAAACGGTCAATACGCGTGTTGGAACTTTTCGCGTAAGGCGCTTCCGGGAATGGGTTCCATGGAATCAAATTGATTTTACACGGCGTATTTTTTAACACTTCCGCTAATTGATGAGCATGTTCCACATGATCATTCACATGATTTAACATGACATATTCGATAGTCACTTTGCCGTGGTTTGCATTGGAAACACTTAAATAGCGATTCACCGAATCAATCAGCGTTTTAATATTATATTTTTTGTTTAATGGCACAATTTCGTCACGCAATTCATCATTTGGCGCGTGCAAGGAAATTGCTAATGCCACGTCAATCATTTTGCTCAAGTTATCTAACGCAGGCACAACACCTGAAGTGGATAAAGTCACGCGACGTTTAGATAGTCCGTAGGCAAAATCGTCCAACATAATTTCCATGGCCGGCACCACATTCGCCACATTCAGCAACGGTTCGCCCATGCCCATCATCACTACATTAGTAATCGGGCGCACGCCAGTGACACCAAAATTGCCGATAATTTTCGATGCGCGCCACACTTGCCCAATAATTTCCGACACCGTTAAATTGCGGTTAAACCCTTGTTGAGCGGTAGAACAAAAAGTACAGGCCAACGCGCAACCAACCTGCGAAGAAACGCATAACGTGGCACGATCCGCTTCCGGAATATATACGGTTTCCACTTGTTGATCGCCTACCTGCATCGCCCATTTAATCGTACCATCGGCAGAACGTTGTTCCACCGCCACTTCCGGGGCTTTAATTTCTGCCACAGATTTTAATTTTTCCCGTAACTTTTTGTTTAAATTGGTCATATTATCGAAATTGTCTTCACCAAAATGATAAATCCATTTCACCAATTGATCGGCGCGGAACGGTTTTTCGCCCAATTCGGCAAAAAATTCACGCATTTGCGCACGGGTTAAATTCATTAAATTGACTTTTTTTGCTACATCTGCACCGGCAGCATTGGCAATAGGTTGTTCTAACATGGGAGCCTCGTTATTACACATTACGGCAAAAACCGAAATTTTTAGGTTGTGGTCATTTAATTGGAAGCGACGACCGGATAGAAATAGGCTGCGATTGTACTGATTTCGGTTTCATTAATCTAGCAATTTCGCGGTTATCTCACAAACGTTTGGAAAAATGACCGCACTTTTTTGTGATCCCGATCGAATAACCGTAAAAAAAGTATTCTTTTTTGCAATAGATACATAAATCATGCGTCTAACTTTAGGCTTTTATTTTACTGCCAAATGATTTTGGCATTCACACAAGGAGTTATTATGACATTAAAAAAATTAACTGCATTAACCGTTTTGAGCTTAGCAATGTCTTCTGCTTATGCGTCAGACTTGCCAAATATTACTATTTTGGCTACCGGCGGAACCATTGCCGGTGGTGGGGAAACCTCCGTCAGTTCGGCCTATAAAGCCGGTCAACTTACGGTTGAGCGCTTAATTGAGGCTGTGCCTGAAATGAAAGATATTGCTAACATTAGCGGCGAGCAGGTGGTAAATATCGGTTCACAAGACATGAATGATGAAGTGTGGTTAACATTAGCAAAAACCATTAATAAGCAATGTGCCGACACGGATGGCTTCGTTATTACTCACGGCACGGATACGATGGAAGAAACCGCCTATTTTCTGGATTTAACCGTAAAATGTGAAAAACCGGTGGTATTAGTGGGCGCCATGCGTCCGGCAACAGAAAAAAGTGCTGATGGCCCGATGAATCTATACAACGCAGTGGTCGTTGCCGTAGATAAAAAATCAGCCGGCCGTGGCGTATTGGTCGCAATGAACGATCAAGTGCTCGGCGCGCGTGATGTTACCAAAATGAGCACAACCGCTGTACAAACCTTTGTTTCACCAAATTTTGGTGCGTTAGGTTACATCCATAACAGTAAAGTGGATTATGAACGCTCGCCGGAAAGCAAACACACCACGAACACACCGTTTGATGTCACTAATTTAGAGGCTTTACCAAAAGTCGGTATTGTGTATGCTTATTCCAATATGCCGACCGAACCTTTAAAAGCCTTATTAGACGCAGATTATCAAGGCATTATTAGTGCTGGCGTAGGCAACGGCAATGTCAATAAAGCGAATTTAGAATTATTGGAAAAAGCCGCTAAAGACGGAGTAACAGTAGTTCGCTCTTCCCGCGTACCAACAGGTTACACCACTCGCGACGCAGAAGTGGATGACAGCAAATACGGTTTTGTCACATCCGGCACTTTAAACCCGCAAAAGGCTCGCGTGCTGTTGCAACTCGCGTTAACCAAAACCAAAGACGTGAAGGAAATTCAGCAGTATTTTGAGGATTTCTAAAACCAGCCCTCTATCATCACAAATAAAACAACCCCATACAAATTTGTATGGGGTTAAAAAACATTTGTAAAAATGACCGCACTTTTTTTCTACACAGCAATCTCAAAGTTAGCTTTTAACCCTAAATTCACTATAATATTTGTTCGCTAACCAAGGAGAATTCCATGCCACATGAAAATCTAATCTATGCCGTCAATGCTCACCAACTCTCCAATAACGAACAAGAAAATATTATTATCCTAATTTATGCCGCCAGTGCCGAAATCGCCAAAAATCACATTACAGTTTACCAACAACAGAACCAAATTCGATTACAGTATTCTTTTCTTCCCCTACCCCTTAATACCTATTTTCAACGCCACGCCGATGAAACATTGATTGCGCAATTAAAAACAACAGCACAAGAGTTATCGGAACAGCATCCGGTTATCATTTTCAACCCTAACCAATATCGAGAAAATGAAAAAAGCACAACGGCCTGTTTAACTAAAACCGAATTCCTGCTCAGACGAGAAGATGAACGTACGCCTTTCTTATTTCAGCCTATTCCTGACACCATTAAGCCTTACCTATGGCCGGAAGATAATTCCACCGGACAATGTTATGCCATCATTAATGCCGAAGTGAGCTTTTGGTTTCCACAGCGTTTTGAGTTGGATGATATTCATTACGCTTGTTTATTTAAGGGTGAAGAAGGAGAAAAGAGAAAAAAGACTGCGCCTTATTTGTTGCACTTACCGGAAAATCACTCTTTTGTTGAAGAACTGTGCAGTGAAAGCCCGACAGGAAAGGAGCAAGAAGACGGGTTTCAGCAATGGAATAAGCCGTTTGGCTTTTTCTTTCGCTCTCATGCCACATTTGATGAGCTGTTACACCATTTCAGAAAATTTATCTATATGCCGACCTATGACGGACGCTTGCTCTATTTTCGCTTTTATGACCCGACAGTATTGGAAGACTATTTTGACCGTTTAATGTATTACCCTAAAAAAGTTGCAACGTTTTGGGGAGGCGGGTTAATTAATGCATTCATTATGCCCAAGGGAAAAAATGTGATTTGCTACACATCAAATATAGATTTTTCTCAAATAGAATCATCTAAAAAACAATTTGATCAGTTTGAAATGAGAGAAATGATTGCACAAAAAGATCAAAAATTACTAAGTCAGTTAACCGATGAAATTTTAGAAACAACACCAATTATCTCCGATTATTATAGTCGAGACATTATCCATAAAGCAGTTTCTCGATGCTATGAAATCTGTAAACAAAATAATATTATTGAAACTAGAAGTATAGGAATACTGACAATATACAGTTTGGCTTGTGGAAAAATGATTGATATTCTAGATCCCGAGCGAAAAATCCCAAGCATTTTAGAGAGTGAAATAGCCGAAATGGAAAAGCTTTATTACATTCAAGAAAGAGTCAATTTACTAGAACAACAAGGTGTTATACAAAATAAATTTGAGGAACCTCACAATGACTAGCATAACGGGAACTGCCAAATCATTTACCAATAAACATCAATCAGAGAAGATCGGTACGGGCACTGATGCTTGCCGAACAACAGTTGTTATTTATCATAGAGACACCTTGGATAAAAATAGAAAACTCCCTGTAAATATCGTAGTAATACTTTATGACGAGTCGGGTAAGCCAATTCCAGCGGCAATAGATAAATCGGGGTACAGCATTCACCCCAATGTACGTTGCGGCAAGATTTCTTGGCAGTTAGTCAGAGGTCCGTATGATGCTGTAGGCACTGAATCTTTTGACAAATCTAACATAAAACGTCAATTAACCGACAAAGATGAATCTTTTCAATTTGGGAGAAGTGACGGCTACGTTCTAGTTGAAGCCAATGGCGTTAAAAACAAAGATCCAAGAGAACAATTTATTAAACCGCTTAAAATTTCAGTATCAAGGGGGCAGGATGGTAAATCCAATGTCACCGCCATTTATCTACCTCCGCCAATGCTATTAAATTTACGATTTAAACAAAAACTTAGTAGCAAAAAAAGAAAAGAAGAAATAAATAAAATCGTTCAGCAAGTAAAAGCTGATGGTAAATCGGCTACGTTATTTATCCATGGTTTTAATGTTCCTCTTGGTGCTATTGGTCGTTTTCCAAATCCTACAGAGCTGGGGGAAAATCCAGCTTACGATTCTTTAAAAGATAGTCGTGGCATTCAAGCACCTTATTTATATTATGGAGATATTATTGGTCAGCGTGTTAGAAATGTAATTGCTGAACGTCGAAATTTTTATGAATATAGTAATAGAACTACGGGGGGCGGAGGGAGAGATATTGATGCTCAACTTAAGTCTGAAACTCAAATTATTTTTAATAGTATGGATACAAAATTTAACGGAAAAGATGCTTTAGCTTGGTTCCCTTCTGTAGAGTATTATTTAAATTTGGCAGCCTCTGGCGCAACAAGTGTTAACGTAAAGCTTAGTGATTGGACAAAATACAGTCGAATCATTGGGGTCACTTGGTCCGGAAGTGTTGATCCATCTCGAACGTTTTTTAGAGCAGAAATATATGCAAATGAGGCTGGAAGAAAGTTAGCCAAAGATATTTCAATACTACTTGAGAATAATATTCAAGTTAATATTATTACACACTCTTTAGGTGCTCGTGTTGCACTCGCCGCACTGAATATCTTAGGGGATGCAAATCAACCTAAAAAGATAAAGAATCTTATCATGCTGGAAGCAGCTGTCGCGGATAATGCTATTACGGCCAATTACACTCGAGAAAAAAATCCGGTAGCGATGGAGTTATTCCCTTTCGCTCATAAAGCGGCAGAATATGTTCGTGTTATGTATTCTCAAGAAGATGGAGTATTAGGTCCTGATAATTCTTTATTGGATTTAGATGATGGCCTTGCTTCAGACATTAGCCGTGGGGCTTACCCACTAAAATACGGAGTAATAGCAGGTAAAACAAATGCGTTTGGTGATTATTACCCCCATGGTAGTGCCATAAATAACCAACGGGCAAATGCACAGTCAGAATCCGTTCAAGCACAATGTAAATCTTATATAAAAAATAAAGATCAACGGTTTAAAGAAGTTTGTGATTATATCCTCAAGAACCAACCTAGTATAAGTAAAGCACAAATAGAAAATGAACTTAAGGCACTAATACAGAATGAGATGAAGATGGTTAATGCCGATTGGCAAACAGAATTAAAGATTTTAAGACCATGGAGTCACTTTCGTCGGTTCCCAGAAAATGAGGATTACGTTAAGCACATCACTGATATTTTGATGACTATGGTTTTTCGTAACACATGGAAACTTTCCTCAAAAGAGTTGGAAATTCGTCCAGCTTTGGGACATGTAGGGGATAAATTTACTGCACCAGTACAAAAAAATCCTAAATTGTTAAAAGAAAACCCGCCTGACAATTTCATTTCAGGATTGAAAGAAAAACAATTTTTTTACCATGATCAAAGTAGTTATTTTACTTCCCATTCAGCAATTAAAGACTTAATTTGGGAGGAAATGACACGAACGGATGCACAGCGCAAAACTATGCCGGAAACCCGTTTTTCCCGAATTTATCGGGAAACTTATAAAGAACAAATCATAGATAGATACATCATAAGAAGTGAGTCAAAATTTGGGAGATACTAATGGAAAGAAAATGGAAAATAGTTGTTTTAGTGATCGTTATCATGATTACTTTATTTATATGGCTTCGCCAGCAAACCGCCCCCGTAATTTCGCTAAGCGTTTCCACCGACGGGCGTTATGTTGTGAGCGGGCATGCGGATAGAAAAGCCCACCCATCGAAACCTATAGGGCAGTTAGTGTTGTGGGATATTGAAAAGAAAACTAAGACCGTCTTATCAAAAAATGCTAACGCCTTCAGTGCCATGTTTATTCCGGATAGCCACGAATTTATGTGGCAAGATGACAAAGATATTATCTATATGCAAAATACGGATAGGCAAGTGATTAAAAGTTTTCAGCACCCTTTCACCTTACAAAATCACCGTATAACGGCGAATAAGTCCTTTTATTTGTCCGCTGATATGTATAACCATTTATACCTAGGACAGGAGGACGCTCTAAAGCCGGTTTATACGGACGGTGCAGCTACCAGTAAACCGGTTGATTTATCCATTGTAGGCGATTATTTTTTATCTGTTACGCCTACTTGCTACGGACCAAATGATCCTGTAGCCGAAACCAATCTAACTGCAAACCCTATCAATCCAAGCGAGTATAAAAAAAGTAGTTATGATGGCGTCACTCTATGGGACAAAAATACCTTAAAACCAGTCGCTAAACTTAATGGAAATTGTGGTTCAACCAGCGGTCTAATTAGCCCGGATGGCAAATGGGTGATTACCGGTGGAGAGAATGTTGGAATTTATATGTGGGAAATCAATAATGTAAATCATCGGCTAAATCCAATTAAAATTCATAATGGTAACTCTCATGATGGAGTAAATTACTATGATGCTATTGATTCATCTCCTATAGCTGAAAAATTTAAGGATAAAATTATTTATTTAGGCCAAAATGCTGTAGCTATTGCATTTATTAACGAAAAGGATTTTATTGCTATTGGTAAAACATATATCAATGAAGATAATTATAATGTAATCCCTCTTTATGTGGTCGGGGATAATTTAATAAAAGATTTTTTAGAAATTGATAATAGCCCTACTATTTCCACTAATTACTATCAACGAAATCTCAGTGTCTCTTCTTCTCCTAAAGCTCACATTTTAGTTACAGGTCAAGCCACCGGTGGTGGAATTAATGTGTATAAATATCATCCTGAGAAAATGGAGTTAGAGAAAATCTGGGTGGCAGATTAATAATAAATCTAATATAAGAGGAAAAAAATGAGTACACTAATTTCTAATGATAAAATAACATGATTTATAATATGATTATAAAGTTCAATATTTAAGTCATTAAACCGTCCAACTTTTGCAGGCAATATCATATCAAGAGGAGATGTATGATGTTAAAGTTCATTGTAACTATTATGCTGTTTATTTTATTATTTTTCCTTTTTGGCTTTCTTATTTTTGCATTTAATATCTGTGGCTACGGCTTATTTAGTACGAAACCTGCAGAAGGATTTTTGGCGCTTACTACGGCACTGTCCGGCGTTACTACCTATGTGATCGTAACACTTTACGCAAAGTATAAAACATAAACTTGATCTGACTTGGCTCAACACGATTCTCTCCAAAAGACCGGACGCCAAATTTAAGATATAGATTATGCTCTGCTCTTACCCATTTCATTAAAAAATGATTATTAGCTGAGGTTATTAAAAAATATAATAGGGAAAAATTAGTCCTAGTTATAGCAGAAACCATAAGAGAAAGGGAGATGAACCTTCTCACTTATTTGTTGTGGGCGAACGATTAATAAAAAGCCACGTAGAAACAGGCAATATTCGAGACGTTTCCACTAACTACTTCCAACATATCAGCATACCCTCTTCTTAAAGCGCGCATTCTTGTTACAAGGTAAACTACCGGTAGTGAAATTACTATTTACAAATATACCCCTGATAAAATGGAATTAGAAAAAAATTTGGGTTCAGATTAATTGTGTAAAGTGCGGTCGAAATTCTCGGTGTTTTTCGACCGCACTTTTTTTCTACACAGCAATCTCAAAGTTAGCTTTTAACCCTAAATTCACTATAATATTTGTTCGCTAACCAAGGAGAATTCCATGCCACATGAAAATCTAATCTATGCCGTCAATGCTCACCAACTCTCCAATAACGAACAAGAAAATATTATTATCCTAATTTATGCCGCCAGTGCCGAAATCGCCAAAAATCACATTACAGTTTACCAACAACAGAACCAAATTCGATTACAGTATTCTTTTCTTCCCCTACCCCTTAATACCTATTTTCAACGCCACGCCGATGAAACATTGATTGCGCAATTAAAAACAACAGCACAAGAGTTATCGGAACAGCATCCGGTTATCATTTTCAACCCTAACCAATATCGAGAAAATGAAAAAAGCACAACGGCCTGTTTAACTAAAACCGAATTCCTGCTCAGACGAGAAGATGAACGTACGCCTTTCTTATTTCAGCCTATTCCTGACACCATTAAGCCTTACCTATGGCCGGAAGATAATTCCACCGGACAATGTTATGCCATCATTAATGCCGAAGTGAGCTTTTGGTTTCCACAGCGTTTTGAGTTGGATGATATTCATTACGCTTGTTTATTTAAGGGTGAAGAAGGAGAAAAGAGAAAAAAGACTGCGCCTTATTTGTTGCACTTACCGGAAAATCACTCTTTTGTTGAAGAACTGTGCAGTGAAAGCCCGACAGGAAAGGAGCAAGAAGACGGGTTTCAGCAATGGAATAAGCCGTTTGGCTTTTTCTTTCGCTCTCATGCCACATTTGATGAGCTGTTACACCATTTCAGAAAATTTATCTATATGCCGACCTATGACGGACGCTTGCTCTATTTTCGCTTTTATGACCCGACAGTATTGGAAGACTATTTTGACCGTTTAATGTATTACCCTAAAAAGGTCGCAACGTTTTGGGGAGGCGGGTTAATAGACTCAATTAGTTTACCTAAAGGCCATCATGTTGTGCATTATGCGCCAACAATGGATTTTGCTAAAATAACACCAGTTAAGAAGCAGTTTGATAGGTTCGAGATGAACGTCATTGTCGATGAAAGAAATGCTTCTCTGCTAACAGATTTAGTCAATGAACTGCTAGAAACCACACCTATTCTAAACGATTACTATGAAAGAGAGACCATTGAAAAAGTCGTTCAACATTGTTATCGTCTTTGCAAAACTCATGCTTTGTATCAAACTATTGATATTGGCCTGCTAGCCTTGCTAAGTTTAGCCTATGGTACTGTGATTGACAGATTAGATCCGGAAAAGAAAATTAATCAAATTTTACAAAGTGACATCACTGAACAAAAAAAACGATACCTTATAAAACAACGGATAAGCGTTCTAGAAAATAAAAATATTATCCGTAATAAATTGGGAGCAAATTTACATGGCTAATACCACTACACAACCATTCTATCATCAATTCGAAGAAGCCCACCGTTCTGAATCAACCAAGACGGGCACTGCAGCTTGTCGTACTAATATCATTATTCATCATAAAGATACACTTGATCGTCCTTTACCTGCAGGAATTATGGTCAAAGTTTATGACCAAGATGGTGGTGTTTCTTACGGTGAAATTGATAAAAATGGAGATAGTCACCATTTGAGCGTAAAGTGCGGTCTGATTTCATGGCAATTAATGAGAGGTCCTGATACAGCACCAAAATACGACCGTCATAAAAAAGACGGCAGACAGCTTACTGATAAAGATGAACAAGCATTTTTTAATGATTCAGACGGCTATGTCCTCATCAAAGCAAATGATGAAAAAACTAAAGACCCGCGATTACAACTTGCTAAACCGCTAAAAGTGTTTGTTTCGGTAAATATAACAAAAGTGAAGGCAATTTATCTTCCCCCGCCGATTCTATTGAATTTGCGTTTTCGTCAAAACAGTAAGGCGGGGTTATCAAGCAAACAACTTCAACAGATTGAAAAGGATGGTAAAACAGCCACTTTGTTTATTCATGGCTACAATGTTTCTCTTGGCCATATCGGAAAATTTCCTCAAGCGAAAGATTTTGGTAATCTTCCGGAATATTCTAATCTACCGCCTGCTGAGCAAGTTCAGCGTCCTTATCTACATTATGACAACGAGGCTATTGGTCAGTTGGTAAGAAAAGTAATCCTTGAACAAGCGAAAGAAGACGAAGAGATTCATCTCGAACGGATCTATAATGAAATCGATTTAAAAGTAAACAGCCATAAAGCCCTGGGATGGTTTCCACATGTGGAATATTATTTGAATTTAGCTGCGTCGGGCAAGCTCAATTCGGATGAACCGTTTACCGATTGGGAGAAGTATCACCGGATTATCGGCGTTACTTGGTCTGGTAGCGTCGATCCTTCCATGGTGTTTTTCAGGGCCGAAATGTATGCTAATGAGGCAGGCCGAGAACTAGCAAAGGTGTTGATAGAATTATTTAATAAAGGCATTAAAGTCAATATTATTACCCACTCGTTAGGTGCCCGAGTTGCATTAAGTGCATTGAATATTTTAGGCGATTTTGACGGAGCCTATGATGAGAAAATTGATAATCTGATTATGTGGGAAGCAGCGGTAGCCGATAATTCAATCACCAATAAATATACTCGCGTGAAAAATCCGGTGGCAATGGAGCTATTTCCTTATGCACATAAAACAGTGAAATACATTCGAGTATTGTATTCACAAGAAGATGGAGTGTTGGATGGTGATAGTCGTGGTGGAGATCAGGAATATACCGGTTTAATTGGCGGGGCTTATCCAATGAAATATTCCTCTCTAGCAAACACCACCGGTGCCTTAAAAGATTATTACTATAAGTTAAATTTAATTGGCAAGTATTATGAAACTGTAGAACAACTCCGACGGAACGTCCTAATACATCGGGGAAGCCTAAACCAGGATGACATTGCGGAATATAACAATATAGAAAACACAGCGAAAGGACGGGAAATAAAACAGAAGATTGAAAAATTACTGGTGGAAGAAGCCAATAAAGTATCTTCCGATTTAGAGAAGCCATTAAACTATTTGAAACCTTGGAGCCATTATCGTCGTTTCCGTCCTGAGGATGAGTATTTTAAACATATTATTGATGTGCTGACTTACCAGGTGTTTAACAATTGGACGATTTATATAAAAAATATGTGGGTACGCTCTGCGTTGGGACATCAGGGGAACCGGTTGTCAGTTAGGGGAATAGGGTTTAAAAATAAAGAATTATCAAAGCGTCAACAAGAGGAAGGGTTTGATAAATTTATTGCCGATAACACTAGCAATAATGGAGAAAATAAAAAATTCTGGTTTTGGGATCAGAGTAATTATTTCATTTCGCACTCGGCAATGCGGGAATGGGAGTGGAAAGCATTAGATAGCCAAAAAGTTTTCCCTGATATTTATAAAGAAAGTTATAAAAACCAAATTATTGATAGATGGATTAAAAAGAATTCAAATTTTGGGAGATACTAAAAAATGAGTACTAGGCTAAAATTAAGAGTTATTGTATTAGCTGTTATTCTATTCGTTATTTTATTTGCTATATATAAATATTTCAGCACTGCGCCGGTACTTTCGTTAAGCGTTTCCAGCGACGGGCGTTATGTTATTAGTGCTCATGCTGCGCAAGATGCAGATCGTCATAAGCCTATTGGTCAGCTAGTATTATGGGATATTGAGAGAAAGGAAAAGACAATACTTGCCAGGGATGCTAATGCTTTTAGTGCAGCGTTTATTCCCGATAGTCACGAATTTATGTGGCAAGACAGAAAAAATATCGTACATATTCAAAATGTTGAAGGAAAAGAAATAGAAAGTTTTCCACATTTTCAGGTTAAGACTCATATTATGTCGGCAGATAAGCAATTTTATCTTTCCTCCAATATGGAAGATAACGGACAACTATACAAAGGTTATGGAAAAGATTTAGTACCAGTTTATACCGATGGAAGTTTCCCTTTCCCATTAACTTTATCAATGAGTAAAGACTATTTTTTATCTGCAACTGCAGCTTGTTCAGTTGGCGATTATCCTGTTGCGGAAACTAACCTAACAGAAAACCCAATTAATCCTAACAGCAGTAAAAAAGGAAGTTATGATGAAATTACTTTATGGAATAGGCATACTCTAAAGCCAGTCGCTAAATTAAATGGAAATTGTGGAAAGACTACAGGTTTAATTAGCCCTAATGGTGATTGGGTAGTAACTGGTGGAGAGAATTTTGGGAATTTTATGTGGGAAGTCAATAATCTTAATAACCGGCAAAATCTAGCTCATGTTAATGATGTTTTCTATAGAAGTAATGAAAAAAAATTACAAGAATATAAAAGAAAAGCTTTACCTAAACCGCATAAATTTAAAGATAAACAAATTACTTTAAATCATACGGTTGCTATTGCATTCGTAACCGAGAAAGATTTTATTTTATTAGGCGAAAGTAGCAGTGATGATGGATTTGGCGATGAATTAGCCCGTTTATTTACTGTCGGTGATCCTTGGTTTAAAGCTTATGTAGAAATCGGCAACGACCCGAGTATCTCAACAAATTACTATCAGAGAAACCTCAGCGTCTCCTCTTCCCCGAAAGCCCATATTCTCGTCACCGGGCAAGCCACCGGCGGCGGAATTAATGTGTATAAATATCATCCTGAGAAAATGGAATTAGAGAAAATCTGGGTGGCAGATTAAATGTTAAAAGTGCGGTTCAAATTTTTGGGGGGATTGACCGCACTTTTTATTATTGAGAGATTGCATGAAAAGTAAATTAACAATTATTAGCTTTATCGTTGCTACTACAATATTACTAGTATTTTTTCGTCAGCATACGGATCCTGTTATTTCGTTAAGTGTTTCAACCGATGGACGTTATGTCATTAGTGCTCATGTTACGGAAGATGCCGATAGACATAAACCTATTGGTCAGTTGGTGTTATGGGATATTGAGAAAAAGGAAAAGACAATACTTGCCCGAAATGCCAATGCGTTTAGTGCCTTTTTTATTCCTGATAGCCATCAGTTTATGTGACAGGATAATAAAAATATTGTGCATATTCAAAATGTTGAAGGAAAAGAAATAGAAAATTTCCCACATTTTCAAGTTAAAACTCATATTATGTCAGCAGATAAACAATTTTATCTTTCCTCTAATATGGAAGATAACGGGCAGCTTTATAAAGGGTATGGAAAAGATTTAATACCAGTTTATACCGATGGAAGTTTCCCTTTCCCATTAACTTTGTCAATGAGTAAAGATTATTTTTTATCAGCTACTGAAACATGTACAACATCACCTGATCCTGTGGCAGATACAAATTTGACGATCAATCCGGTAAATCCTGATAGCAGTAAAAAAAGCAGCTATACCGGAGTGACTTTATGGGACAGATATACCTTGAAACCGGTAGCCCGTCTTTATGGAAATTGTGGATATACTACGGGGTTAATTAGCCCTAATGGTGATTGGGTAGTGACGGGCGGCGAAAATTTTGGGAATTATATGTGGGAAATTCATAACATTATGAATAGACAACGTCTATCATTAAAGTTTGATAATATTCCCGAAAAATTGCAAGAAAAACAAATTACGAAAATCAGTGTCATTGCTTATGCTTTTGTTACAGATACAGAATTTGTTGCAGTGAGACAAAGTGGTAATTATGACGGTTATGGCGATGAAATTGCTGCTGTCTATAGTGTAGGCGAACCTCAAATTAAAGGATATGTAGAAATCGGCAACGACCCGAGTATCTCAACAAATTACTATCAGAGAAACCTCAGCATCTCCTCTTCACCAAAAGCTCATATTCTCGTCACCGGGCAAGCGACCGGTGGTGGAATTAATGTGTATAAATATCACCCTGAGAAAATGGAATTAGAGAAAATCTGGGTGGCAGATTAAGAGTTAAAAGTGCGGTCAGAATTCTCGGTGTTTTTCGACCGCACTTTTTTTCCGGATTACCGAAGGGATTATTGAGGAAATAAATGATAACATTACTAAAACTGTTTTTCTTATTCGGCTTATTAATATCAACTGTCGGTTGCAATGCAACAAGTGGGGTGGCCTCTCTAGGAGTCTCTAGTGACGGACAATATATCATTACAGCACACGGTAGAGATGAATTAGTGTTATGGGACGTTGCTAAAAAGGAGAAAAAACTGCTGGCTAAAAACGCCAACCCTTATAGTGCTTATTTTATTCCTGACAGCCATGAATTTATGTGGCAGGACACCAATAACATAGTGCATATTCAGAACGTAAGTGGACAGGAAGTTAAACAATTCCCTCATTTTGAAACGGAAGGTCATATTATTACAGCGGATAAACGTTTTTATCTTTCCGCAGATACGTGGGGAAAATTGTATAAAGGGTATGGCGATAATTTAGTTCCTGTTTATACTGATGAACCGATTGCCCCTAGTCAACCTTATACTTTATCCATTCATGGCAATTATATTTTATCTACTTATGACACGATTACAGGTAGAAATGATCCGCCTGCTGAAACGAATCTAACTGCTAATCCGGTCAATCCCGATATACACAAAAAAAGCAGTTATGCCGGTGTGACTTTATGGGATAAAACGACTCTGAAACCCATCGCTAGATTATGGGGAAATTCGGGGCGTACGACTGGAAGAATTAGTCCAGACGGAAAATGGGTTGTTACAGGAAGTGATAATCACGTCAAACTTATGTGGGAAATAAATAATTTGAACCGACTATACATGTTAATTGATCTTGATGGTATTTATAATGAGAAAACAGGTTACCTAGATAATAGTAATGTCCCACCAAAACCTGAGAAATTTAAAAATAAACAAATTACTCTATCAAATACCTCAGCTGTTGCATTTGTTAGCGATAAAGACTTCATCTTATTTCCTCGTAATAATAAAGATGAGTTAGCTTTACTTTATAAAGCTGGATCTGAGGAAATACAGGGTTATGTCGAAATCGGACGAAATCCACCTATTTCAACAGGAAATCTAAGTATTGCCTCATCACCTAAAGCACATATTTTAGTCACGGGACAAGGTGGAAAAGGCGGTATTAACGTATATCGTTATCACCCTGCAACCAAAGAATTAGAAAAAATCTGGGTGGCGGATTAATCAATAATCTAATGCAAGGATAAAGTTACTATGAAAACACTAATTCCAGACGATGAAATAAAGCGATTAATCAACATAATTGGTGGTGAAAATAATATAAAAGGAATTAAACTTAAATTATGGAGTTTATATATTTCATTTAATGATTCTCAAAAAGTTGATATTGAAGGCGTTAAGGCTCTACCATTTGTTCTCAATATTATCGTGGGTGATAGTCAAATTGAAATTAGTTGCAAAGATAATGAACAAGATAATTATTTGTTTGATTATTTTATAAACAATCACCAAATAAACACTCTGCAAGGTGCAACAGAAAGAATATTAAAAAAAATCCTTATTATAATAGCCATAGCTCTTTTGTTACTTTTTGTATTTCAAGCATTTCTAGAGTCATTAGTCTCAAGAATTAATAATTAAACATGATTTATACTATTAAAAGATGACAGTATGGTCAGAATTCCAAATGTTTTTGGATTGGAAAACAATCTGAAAATTGACCGCACTTTTTCATCCTTTAGGCAGTACTAAATCTTAATAAATCACTATCAACACAAAGGAAAAAAAATTATGAAATTTTACCGATTTATAACCACATTACTTACCGTAGCAACCCTAAGTGGATGCGCAACAGCTATGTTTTGGCATGGAAATAATCCAAATGAATCTAAAGAGGTACAACAAACAGTCGCTAAAGATAAAATCTATTCATTTGCTGTAGTGAATAAAAATAATAGCCAGCTTCCGGAAGGTAGCTTAGTGATGATTGGAGAAAAATATTGGTTTGTAATCAACCCTAATGACTCAGCTCAATTAATCAATATTTTAAATATTAAGTTAGATAAACCATTTCAGATAACAGAAATGGCGAACCCTTCAGAAAACACTCATAACAAAGCATTGCCCGTTACACTCACTTCTCTTGATAGTCCTGATTTTAAATCAAGTTTATGTTTGCGCTATGATTCCTCTAATGAGGAAGAAATTACTAAGTTAAAAAAGCTTGAATTCGAAGCCAATGATATAAATAACAAAAATGCTTATACCCGTTGCGTTAATGCGAGCGGAAAATATTATAGTACACCACAAAAAATAGTGTCAGATTATCAATTTAAACAACCTATACCCGTCAATATTTATTATATTACGACTAAAAAAGGCCTTAACGTAGCTAAAGTAGCCGGTAATATTTTATTAACGCCTTTCACATTAGCATTTGATGCAGCAGGAGGAATATTTCTATTACCCATTTATTTCAATATGGAAAATTGGAATTAATAAGTTAGAAATAGAAAAATGCGGTCAAAATTCTTCGTGTTTTTTGACCGCACTTTTTACTGTTACTTCTTATGAACACACCACCTTAATCGCTAAACCGCCTTGGGAGGTTTCGCGGTATTTGGCGTTCATGTCCTTACCCGTTTCGTACATGGTTTCGATAACTTTATCAAGGGTCACGCGCGGAGTGGTAGTACGACGTAAGGCCATGCGGCTGGCGTTAATGGCTTTAACTGAGGCAATAGCGTTACGTTCGATACAAGGCACTTGAACTTGCCCTCCTACCGGGTCACAGGTGAGACCAAGGTTATGCTCCATGGCAATCTCTGCGGCGATACACACTTGTTCCGGGCTTCCTCCAAGAATTTCTGATAAACCGGCTGCCGCCATGGAGCAAGCTACACCGACTTCGCCCTGACATCCCACTTCCGCACCGGAAATGGAAGCGTTCATTTTATATAAAGACCCGATCATGCCGCAGGTTAATAAATAACGTTCAACAATTTCGTTAGTCAATGGACCGACAAACTTTTCGTAATAAGCCAACACTGCCGGAACAATGCCACAGGCTCCATTCGTCGGCGCAGTGACCACTCGTCCGCCAGCTGCATTTTCTTCATTCACCGCTAAGGCAAACATATTAACCCAGTCGATAACCCGCATCGGATCGTTAGATAACTCGTTGTTCGCTTTTAGCATTCGATATAAGGTAGCGGCACGTCGGGCGACTTTCAATGGCCCCGGCAACACCCCTTCCGTATGCAAACCATGATTAATACAATCTTTCATGGTTTTCCATACTTGATGTAAATGCGCTTCCAATTCTGCTTTACTGTGTAAAGCCAGTTCATTTTTCATCATCAAACTGGACAAGGAAAGCCCGCTTTCTTGACAATGACGCAAAATATCCGCCGCGTGCTCATAAGGATAAGGCACTTCGATTTTATTTTCTTCTTGTTGGTTGAAATGCGCTTCATCAACAATAAAACCGCCGCCAATGGAATAGTACGTTTGCTTGTACAATACTTCTTTGTCGTCCAATGCGGTAATACTCATCCCGTTTTCATGTAATGGCAAGAAAGTTTGATGGAAAATCATATCTGTTGCCGGATCAAACTTGGCAACATGTTTCCCTTCGGCCAGCGCCAATTTGGCAGTTTCATTTACATTGGCAATAAACCCTGGAATGCCTTCAATATCAACGTTATGTGGTAAGTAACCGGCTAAACCCATGATAATCGCAATATCGGTACCGTGACCGTGACCGGTCATGGATAATGAACCGTAAACATCCACATGAATTTGAGTGACTTTTTCCAGTAGCTCACGTTCAATTAAATCATCAATAAATTGTTTGCCGGCTTTCATCGGCCCAACGGTATGCGAACTGGATGGACCGATACCGATTTTAAACATATCAAAAACGCTAATCATATTTTACTCACTACCGTGCCTTACGCCTCAAAGGCATAAGGCACATTCGTTAGAATCAGGACAAAGGAAGCGCATTCTACGCTTATTTTTAAAATAATCCATAGACCACAGCAGAAATTGCAATGGAGCCCATTACCACGACAAAAATATTACTTAATTTGCCTTTATAACGACGCATAGCAGGAACGTTATGAATAGCATACATTGGCATGATAAATAGGATCATCGCAATGATTGGACCGCCAAGGGATTCAATCAAACCTAAAATACTTGGATTGATGACGGCCACCGCCCAAAGGGTTAATAAGAAGAAAAGTGCGGTGCCATAATTTAATTTTTTACGGTTAATGGTTTTGTTATCCGTCATTTTTAAATATAACCCTTCCAAACCTTCACGAGCACCTAAATAGTGACCGAAGAATGAACTGGTAATCGCCAAAAATGCTACCAACGGACCGAAGTAAGAAATGTACGGATTGTCAAATTTATTGGCAAGATAAGACAAGATACTGATATTTTGCGCTTTTGCTTCTGCAAGCTCCGCCGGTGTTAAGGTCAACACACAACTGAACACGAACAACATAACAAACAACAACAGAATCGTAGCGGTACCTTTTAAGGTCTTACTCGCATGTTTTTCTGCTAATTCAGGATCTTTATATTCCCGTTGTTGGGATAATGAAAAAGCGGAAATCGCCGGAGAGTGGTTAAATGAAAACACCAATACCGGAATCGTCAGCCATAATGTAACAATAAAGCCTTTCGCCGTTGGCGCTTCTTGCAATACTGACATATTCCAATGTGGAATTAAATAAATGGAAAGTACAAATAAAATCAACACTAATGGATAAACCAATAATTCAGTGATTTTCAACATGACTTTCTCATTCATCAACATAATGGAAATTAATGTGGCAATCAGCACAAATGATAGCAACACCCGGTTCGGTGACGGCATACCTAATTGGTGTACGATAAACGAATCTACAGTGTTAGTAATACCGTTGCCATAAATTAATAAAATCGGGAAAATCGCAAAGAAATACAATAAAGTGATTAATTTACCGGCAGTTTTACCAAAATGCTCTTCTACTACTTCGGTAATATCACTACCCGGTTTAGCGGAAGATAGGACAAAGCGAGAAAGCCCACGGTGCGCTAAATAAGTCATCGGTCCCACTAAAAACGCCATCACAACTAATGGCCAAAATCCTCCCATCCCGGCATTAATCGGCAAAAATAACACACCGGCACCGACTGCAGTTCCAAACAGATTTAACATCCAAACAATATCAAATTTACGCCACTTATTATTTTGATTAGACATGTTGTCTCCTTTTATAAAAAAGTCATATTTATTCCGCGCGCATAGTAAATGCGTTATAAAAGGCTTTCAAAGAGAATTTTGTAGATTTGTGATCGATGTACAACTTTTTCCTTGATAAATGTGATTTTTGTAACAAGTTTTTAATATAGTTTGTTAATATTTACACGACCAAGTTGAGCTGGGTTTTACATTTGCGACAAAAATACACCGCGCCTTCATGCTGTATTTTATTGTGCCGACGAATACTTAATTGGTGGGTTTGGCAGGCACAACGGTAAGTAAAGGTTTTACCTTGTACCGAGGAAAGATCGAATTGATGACAGGTATCGGCGGGCAAATGAAAGATCTCTTTCATAACAAATTGCCACTCTCTGCCGTGTGGTTGAACATGACCAAACTGTTGATAAACAATAATATGAGCCAGTTCGTGTAAGGATACCTGATGAATAAACTCTTCGCTATTTTCCAACATTAAAGTGCGGTTAAAACTGATAACGTTTCTTTGTAAATAGGCAACGCCAGCCTTAATGCCTTTTAACTCGTAATTAATTTGTGGAAGATTAAAGGAGTGTTTGAAGTGTTCTTCTGCCAGTTGCAAGCCGTAATGAATGCGACGGAGAAGCTGCATTTTTACAATGCGAAAATTATTTTCTGTTTGCATAAGTGCGGTCAAAAAACGCTTTATTTTTTAACCGCACTTTATCACAAATTGATGATTTAAAGAATTATTTTAATCCCGCTGCAGCGCGTAACTCTGCTGCACGATCAATTTTTTCCCAAGGGAATTGTTCACGACCGAAGTGACCGTAGGCGGCGGTTTGACGATAAATCGGTTGGATTAAATCTAACATTTTAATTAACCCGTACGGACGTAAATCAAAGAATTCACGTACCAAGTTTACCAACAATTCATTCGCCACTTTGCCTGTACCGAAGGTTTCAATCATGATAGATGTCGGTTCGGCAACACCGATAGCGTAAGAAAGCTGGATTTCGCAACGATCTGCAAGGCCGGCGGCAACAATATTTTTCGCCACATAACGGGCTGCATAAGCGGCAGAACGGTCAACTTTAGACGGATCTTTACCGGAGAACGCACCGCCTCCGTGACGTGCCGCACCGCCGTAAGTATCCACGATAATTTTACGACCGGTTAAACCGCAGTCCCCCATAGGGCCACCGATAACGAAACGACCGGTTGGGTTAATGAAGTATTTCGTGTCTTTAGACAACCATTGCGCCGGCAATACCGGCTTGATGATTTCTTCCATCACGCCTTCATGCAAATCTTTTTGGCTAATGCTTTCAGCATGTTGGGTGGAAAGCACCACGGCATCAATGCCGATGATCTTGTTGTCTTCATATTTAAAGGTAAGCTGGCTTTTCGCGTCAGGGCGTAACCAATCTAGTTTTCCGCTTTTACGTACCTGCGCTTGGCGTTCCATTAAACGATGCGCGTAAGTGATGGCTGCCGGCATAAATACTTCAGTTTCATTGGTAGCATAACCGAACATAATGCCTTGGTCGCCCGCGCCTTGATCGAGCGGATTTTCACGATCCACGCCTTGATTGATGTCGGAAGATTGTTTACCGATGGCGTTTAACACCGCACAAGAACGACCATCAAAGCCCATTTCGGAACTGGTATAGCCGATTTCGCAAATCACTTCACGTGCTAAATTTTCAATATCCACCCATGCAGATGTGGTAATTTCACCGCCTACTAATGCCATCCCCGTTTTCACATAGGTTTCGCAAGCAACGCGGGCTTTAGGGTCTTGTTTGATGATTTCATCTAACACCGCATCGGAAATTTGATCGGCGATTTTGTCCGGATGCCCTTCAGAAACGGACTCGGACGTAAATAAATACTGGCTCATGTTATTCTCCGGAATAATTTTAATACAGAGTAAATGTAAGGATATTTGGAAGTATTTCCATCTAGACGGCTAATCATACGCTTTTAGCCCTAAAATGCAAGTTACTAAGACGGGGAATTTTGTCAGTTTGGTGTAAATAACGAAATGAATAAAAAAGAAAAGCCCTCAATAAACATTGAGGGCCGACTTCTTCACAAAAACCTAAAAGGAAAAAGATTAGCGACGTAAACCTAAACGAGCGATTAAGCTGCTGTAAAGTTCAAGATTAGTACGTTTTAAGTAATCTAAAAGTTTACGACGACGGGAAACCATGCGTAATAAACCGCGACGACCATGGTGGTCTTTTTTGTGCTCTGCAAAGTGAGCTTGTAAATGGTTAATTTGTGCAGTCAATAAAGCAATTTGCACTTCGGAAGAACCGGTATCTTTACCATCACGACCATATTCAGCAACAATTTTTGCTTTTTGTTCAGTACTTAGAGACATAATAACTCCTAATATGAAGTGGTTAATGATACATCGTTAGCCGATCTCTAATTCAGCGACGACAATTAAGGAGTGCAGATTCTAGCCCTTGTGAGACTAAAAAGCAATGAATTTATCCCTTAACAACGCATTTAATTGCGCGGCAAATACCATTGGATTTTCTTGATGCGCATTATGACCTGCATTGGGAATAACGCTTAGGTTGAGCTGATTATCCAACGCCATTTGTTTGAACTTATGATCCCGTTCACCGCAGAAATAATAAATCGGATAAGGGCTATTTTTGACGTAAGGACGTAAATCCGGTTGCTTGGCAAGGGAGGTAGCCAATAACATTTGAGCGATATTATCGCCACAGTTAGTTTGACGTTTTTCGATTAATGCCTTGCGTTGGCCTTCCGTTAAATGGGCGAACACCGCTTGTTGATACCAGTCATTCAGTACGGATTCTGCCTTTTCATGACTAAAACGTTGCGCCCAAAATACATCATTTTTCCACCGCACTTCTTTTTCTGTTTCATTGATTAAACCAAGATTGCCGCCTTCAATGATCAAGCCTTGCAGATTGTATTTCTCTTGTTGGCTGTAAAGGGCGTAATACAGGGCAATCCGTCCTCCAAGGGAGTAACCAATTAAAAAATAAGGTTGATTTTCCACCGCACTTTGAATTTGTTTTGCCACATAAGCGCAGGTTTCATCGAAATCCTGCACCGGGTAATTTTTTGCGCTGCCGTGCCAGGGTAAATCCAAGGCGACACAATGAAAGTGCGGTAGATTTTCCGAGAGTTTTTGCCAATCGGCTTGAGTGCCTAATAGACCGTGTAAAAAGACGAGTGTGGGTTTCATAGCATTAAAAAAGCAAACTATCGTGAAATAATTTGCTTTTGATATTTCGGTTTATTCGCCTACCACCGCATAGCTGATTTGTTCAATCAGGCGTTTGTAGATATTGCTGCCGTCATTCGGCGCCACTTTAATTTCGATAATCGTTGCTTCGCGGCGTAAATAGGCTTGTTTTAATACGGAACTTAAGTCAGCCCAAGTGTAAGGGCGGGCATATTTAAGATCAAACATAGACGCCACTTGAGAGAACTCCGTGTGGTGTGGCATGCGATAGAACTTATCTTTGACTTCTGAGTCGACCGGCAACATATCAAAAATCGCGCCGCCGTTATTATTAATAATGAATAAAATGGTCGGCTGATTGAGTTTTTTAAATAACGCTAACGAATTTAAATCATAGAGCGCAGAAGTGTCGCCCACTAGCGCAACGACAGGTTGGTTAGAACCAATACCGATACCTGCAATAGTAGCAAGTAAGCCATCAATACCGCTGGCCCCACGGTTAGTGTAAATCGGGTAACCTTCCGGCAATTTGGTTAAAGCATCAACTAAACGCACAAATAAACTGTTACCAAGGAAAAGCGCACCGTTATTTGGCAATAAACGTTCAATGTGGTGGGCTAAAGAGGCTTCGTTCAAATTACCGCCCACTTGTTGTTCAATAAAGGTGGCACAGAATTTAGAAAGTGCTAAAGCTTCCAGCAACCATGGTTTTTGTCTCAACGGCGGATGTGCACGCAACCAATGATGGATTTTCGCCGTAAAACGGGTATGTAAGTGATGATAAGGATCCACTGCTTGTGGGCTTTCATCCACAATCCAAAATTCGTTTTTAAATTCTGCTAAGAATTGATTAATACGTTTGCTAATAAAGCGGTTGCCAAGTTGAATGACAATGTCCGCCTGCAACATTTTTTGTTTCACCGTTTGATTGGCAAGCCAAATATCCGCATAAGGCAATGCTGCCTCAACGCCGGATTGAATATCGGTCAGCAACACCCACCCCATGGTATTTGCCCATGCGGCAATACCCATTGCCTGTTCGGCAGGCATTCTGCCCGCCACAATAATCCCGCGCTTAGTACGCCAATGATCCCAGTGCTCATGAATTAACACTTCTTGATGTAGCTTGGGATAATTTGTCCAACTCTTATTTTGGCTTAACCAACGTTGAACCTGCGCTAACCAAGGGTGTGCATCGATTTCTTCTATATTGGCGTCGTACAACGGCTCGGCAAAAGGGACGTTAATATGCACGACACCGGCGACTTCCGTTTGCTTATGACAGGCCTGTTCAATTTTAGAAATCAACCATGGCGCGGAATAATCTTGACTTGGGCGTGGCAAATTAATATTGGCTAACGGATATACGCCGAACATATTTTCTTGCAAAATGGCCTGATTAGCGCCACATTCCAATAATTCAGGCGGACGATCGGCGGTGAGTACAATTAAATTAATATGACTTTGGCGGGCTTCAACAATAGCAGGATACAAATTGGCAGCAGCGGTACCTGACGTGACAATAATCGCCACCGGTTTTTTCGTGGATTTTGCCAAACCTAAGGCAAAAAAACCGAGACCACGTTCATCAAAATGCGTGTGACAAGTCGCCCGACCGGTATCTTGTAAACGGACAGCTTCTAATGTCAACGGCGTAGAACGTGAACCGGGTGCGATACAAAAGTGAGCAACGCCTTGACGCACAAGGGTTTCCAAAATCACTTTTGACCAACAACGATTAAATACGCTTACTGACATTTTTTCTCTCCGTTTTTAGATTCTGTTATTTGTAACAATGAGATTAAACCGGCGGCTTTGCGCTCAATTTCGTGCCATTCTAGCAAGGGAACAGACCCTTCAACAATACCAGCGCCGGCAAAAATACGAATTTTGTTCTCTTCCAATTGGGCTGAACGGATGGTCACACAAAATTCTGCTTGTTGATGATCAAAGAAACCTAACGTACCTGCATACCAACCACGATCATAGTTTTCAATTTGACGTAACAACACCTTGGCTTTTTGTTGCGGCAAGCCCGCCACCGCTGCGGTAGGATGAATAGCCAGCAAACAATCTTTGTCACTGCACTCCGCTTTTAAAAGTGCGGTAATTTCCCGACGCAAATGTTGTACCTGGCGTAACGGTTTGAGCCCGACATTCCCCACTGAAATCTTGTCGACAAAAGGTTGCAAATTGGTGCAAATACCATCAGCAACAAGCTGATTTTCATAAATATTCTTTTCATCTTGAAGCAACCAATCCGCCTGTGCGCGATTGTGTTCCGGATTATCGCTAACCAAGGCGGTACCGGCCAAGGCCTCGGTGTTTAGTTGGCGCGCCTGACGGGCATATAAGCGCTCCGGCGTAGAACCAAGGAAACAACCCTGTTCATCTTCCGCCAATAAAAAATGATAACAGCCTGTGTGATAACTTTCGCTTTTCGCTAAAAAATCTTTACCATTTAGTCGGTGCGGTGCGCTGAAAGTGACCGCATTGGCTAAAACCAATTTGCTGACCTGTTTTTGCCGAATTTCCGCTAACGCCCGAGTTACCCAATTGCACCATAGAGACTCATCAGCCTGTTGATTAACTAAAGTCAGCGGCACTTGCACATCTAAAAGTGCGGTCATTTTTTCAAATGTTTTTAAACCTTCCAAGGCGCGTAATTGACTGTTGGCCGAATCGGCTTGATCAATAAAAACCGTTACGGTAAGTTGCTGCGCATCCAGTTCCAATAATATTTGTGGTAGGAAAAAATAGGTTTCACCGTAAAATTTCATCCCGCCGAATAACGGCAATTGATATTGATTGACAAATGCTTGCGCGGCGTCTAACTGTGTAAATGTACGAACCGCCCCCACACCGACGAAAGAGCGCTCGGTGTCTTGTAGCTTGAAATAGAATTGAGGATAGTGTTGTTGTGCCTTTAGCCAGCCCAACACATTCATGTGGCACTTAACTTGCGCCGAACAAACCGCAATCTTCTGATTTTGATCGAATTGTAATGCATTAATTTGATTGATTAATTGCGCTTTTATTGATTGCAAACTATCCATTTTGAAAAAGCATTGTCTTTAGCGGGAAAATAAGTTAAAAATAAGTTGCAATTCTACCGCACTTTGCGGGAATTTTTCATAAAATATTTCACGTCTTAATCACTAAGGTCAAAACTATGGAACGCTTTCCAAAATCAGATAAATTAGAGCACGTTTGTTACGATATTCGCGGACCCGTGCACAAAGAGGCACTGCGCCTTGAAGAAGAAGGGCATAAAATTTTAAAACTGAATATCGGTAACCCCGCGCCTTTTGGTTTTGAAGCGCCTGATGAAATTCTCGTCGATGTATTACGCAATCTTCCTTCTGCGCAAGGTTATTGTGATTCCAAAGGGCTTTATTCTGCCCGTAAGGCTATCGTGCAATATTATCAATCGAAAGATATTCGTAATGTCACAGTTAATGATGTTTACATCGGCAACGGCGTCTCTGAATTAATTACGATGTCCATGCAAGCATTACTTAATGACGGCGACGAAGTGCTGATTCCAATGCCGGATTACCCGCTATGGACAGCCGCTGCAACTTTGGCAGGAGGCAAAGCCGTGCATTATTTATGTGATGAACAGGCGGGTTGGTTCCCTGATGTGGAAGATATTAAAAGCAAAGTTACCTCTCGCACGAAAGCCATTGTGATTATTAACCCGAATAACCCGACTGGCGCGGTATATAGCAAAGAATTACTGCTAGATATTGTGGAAGTGGCACGTCAACATAATTTGATTATTTTTGCCGATGAAATTTACGACAAGATTTTATATGACGGAGCCGTGCATCATCACATTGCGGCCTTAGCACCGGACTTATTGACCGTGACATTCAATGGTCTGTCTAAAGCCTATCGAGTAGCCGGTTTCCGTCAAGGTTGGATGATTCTCAATGGCCCGAAAAAACACGCAAAAGGTTACATCGAAGGTTTGGATATGTTGGCGTCTATGCGTTTGTGTGCCAATGTGCCAATGCAACATGCGATTCAGACCGCACTTGGTGGCTATCAAAGTATCAACGAATTCATTTTACCTGGCGGACGCTTGTTAGAACAACGCAATAAAGCCTATGAATTGCTCAACCAAATTCCGGGAATTAGTTGTACGAAGCCGATGGGGGCGTTGTATATGTTCCCCAAAATCAACATTAAAAAATTCAATATTTATGACGATGAAAAAATGGTGTTTGATCTATTGGCGCAGGAAAAAGTGTTGTTAGTGCATGGACGAGGTTTCAACTGGCATTCACCGGATCACTTCCGTATCGTGACCCTACCATATGTCCACCAAATTGAAGAAGGTTTGAATAAATTCGCCAGATTCTTATCTCATTATCATCAATAAAATAATAAAAGGCCCCAATTATTGGGGTCTTTTGCTTATAAAAAGTGCGGTCATAAAATCCTTTGAATTTTATGACCGCACTTTATTTCTATTATGATTTTTTATTCACTAAAATCTTTCGGAAAAAGATCCTGCATGCTTGCCCAAATAGCACCGCTTTCTTTCCCATACTGCAATACACAAGGTACCACTTCATCAATCGCTTGGCGTTGGCAAATATCAATCAAATTAACATAAAAATGCTTAGCAAGGACACGCGCTTCAGCATTTTGGAAGTAAAACATCCCAATCCGGGCATATAAACTTTTAAAGCTGTTCAGAATTAAACCGTATACAGGATTATCAGACGCAAAGGCAAGATTACGGAAAACGTCATAGTCAAACTTGGTGTAATCTTCGGCAGTATCTTTTAATTGATCTAACGGCTGTAAAATACCCAAAGATTGTTCTGGTGCGCGTTTAAACGCTTTCGGAATGTAGATCATGGAAATATCGGTACGCGCTGAGCGCATATTCGCAATGAGTGAAGGTAGACGAGTGCCATCTAATTGAATCATTGTTTCCAAGATATTGAGGCCGGATGTTTCCCAAATATCATTCACTTTAGTGGGTTTGCCGTGTTGAATATTTAACCAACCATCCCGTGCCAAACGTTGTAATACTTCGCGCAATGTGGTGCGGGTAACCCCGATTTTATCGGCCAATTCTCGTTCTGCCGGCAAGTCTGATCCCGGCGGGAAATGATTATTCCAAATACTTTTGACAATATATTCTTCCGCCAAAGCTGCCGGGCTTTGCGCTTTCAGAAGGGTTGAATCATTATTCATAGTAATAGCGTTTTTATATAAATTTAGTAAGTATCCAATAATATAACTGGTCTATTATCGTTGAAACGGCTATGCATTACAATTACATAATTATTTTTAAATCGAGATTGACATCATTTATGATTTTTGACACAGTTTAACCTTAAGTTACCTAAAATAGAGTAACTTAGAATTGTTTGGAGTTAAACGTAAGGGGCATCTTTTATGGACAATAATAGTAATTATACACAAGCATTTCTTAAAAACTTTTTGGGCTCCAGTCCAGATTGGTACAAAATTACCATCGTCGCATTTCTTATCCTTAACCCTATCTTATTTTTCATCACCCCCTTTTGTGCAGGTTGGTTATTGGTTATCGAATTTATTTTTACCTTAGCTATGGCGTTAAAATGCTACCCATTACAACCTGGCGGGTTGCTTGCTATTGAGGCGACCATTATCGGCATGACAAGCCCCGACCATATTAAAACGGAAGTATTGGCTAACTTTGAAGTAATTTTGCTATTAATGTTTATGGTGGCTGGTATTTACTTCATGAAGCAATTATTACTTTTTGTCTTCACTAAGCTTCTTCTTAACATCCATTCTAAGCTAGTACTTTCCTTGGCCTTTTGTTTCAGTGCAGCCTTCTTATCGGCGTTTTTGGATGCATTAACCGTAGTAGCAGTAATTATCAGCGTAGCAATGGGGTTTTATGGCGTATACCATAAAGTAGCTTCTGGCGGGACGTTCTATGACTCCACTGATATCACTAACGATGAAAAAATTGGTAGTCATCATGAAACCTTAGAAGAATTCCGCGCCTTTTTACGCAGTTTAATGATGCATGCAGGAGTCGGAACTGCATTAGGTGGCGTAATGACCATGGTCGGGGAGCCGCAAAACTTGATTATTGCCGAACAATCAGGTTGGAATTTTGTGGAATTCTTTTTCAGAATGGCGCCGGTAACTATTCCGGTCTTTCTATTCGGTATGTTAACCTGCGCATTGGTAGAAAAATTTCATCTCTTTGGTTACGGTGCAAAATTACCAAACAAAGTATGGACGGTTTTAGCCGAATTCGATAAAGCCAACATGAAAAAACTCACCAAACAAGAACGTTTGAAACTCATCGCCCAGGCGATAGTTGGAGTTTGGTTAATTATTGGCTTGGCATTTCATTTAGCGTCTGTGGGTATAATCGGGTTAAGTATCATCATCTTATGTACGTCACTTTGCGGCATCACCAGCGAACATACGTTAGGCAAAGCCTTCCAAGAATCCTTACCGTTTACCGCACTTTTAGTGGTGTTCTTCACGATTGTTGCAGTAATTATCGATCAAAAACTTTTCGCACCGATTATTCATTATGTATTGTCTGCAGAAGAAAGCACTCAACTCACTCTCTTCTACGCCTTCAACGGCTTGCTTTCTGCCATTTCCGATAATGTATTCGTGGCAACGGTATACATTAACGAAGCGAAAAGTGCCTTAGCAGCGAATATTATCCCACCACATCAATTTGAATTGTTAGCAGTGGCGATTAATACCGGAACTAACTTGCCTTCTGTCGCGACACCAAACGGCCAAGCTGCTTTCTTGTTCTTGTTGACATCATCGCTCGCCCCCCTAATTAACCTATCTTATGGTAGAATGGTTTACATGGCATTGCCTTATACTATTGTGTTGTCTTTGGTAGGTTTGTTCGCCGTGGAATATATTTTGCCACCAATGACCATTTGGTTAGCAAACTTAGGCTTAATTATGCCAATTTAATGGACTTGAAGATTAATCAACAATAGAGAGGAATCAAACGCTATGCTACATTTTTTCAAAACACTTTCCATCCAACGCTCCGGTTGGTTATTGTTGTTGATTTCAGCATTAGCGCTAGAAGGCTCGGCACTTTATTTTCAGTATGGCATGGATTTGCAACCCTGCGTAATGTGTATTTATGAACGCGTGGCATTATTCGGTATCGCCTTTGCGGGCTTAATTGGCTTGATTGCTCCACGTTTTTTAATAATGCGCTTGTTGGCATTGTTCATTGCTTTCGTAAGTGCAGTCAAAGGGTTATTTATTTCTATCAAACACGTTGACTATCAGTTACACCCAGCACCGTGGAACCAATGTTCTTATCTACCTGAATTTCCTCAAACTCTGCCATTAGATAAATGGTTTCCGGTGCTGTTTCACCCGACAGGTTCTTGCAGTGATGAAGTTTGGTCTTGGCTAGGACTTTCTATGGCACAGTGGATTGTAGTAATGTTTGCGGTGTATTTGCTGGTGTTGGCATTGGTATTAATTAGCCAATTTAAACGTGTTGAAACCCGCGGCAGAAGACGATTATTTAACTAGGTATAGATAAAACAAAAATGGTGTAGTTGAAAGACTACACCATTTCTTAATTTAAATATCCTGCACCACAAACTGCAAGGCGTGACGAGCAAAAAATTTGGCCTTGCGCTGTTTTAAATGTTTTAAACGTAAGGAACGAGCTTGTTGTTGGTGGAAGAATTTCTTTTTAGTTGGTTTTAAGAATCTTCTCTTGTGCATGATTATTTCTCTCCATTGATAAATTATTATTACTCACTTCATCATTTTTATCATTTTGATTTTGTTGCACGCGGTAATAATTCATAATGCTATTCATGTAACGACGAATATTCTCGACATATTGAAAGGCTTCGTAACCCCGCGCATAGCCATATTTCAAGTTAGAATAGTAACGCTTTTCCGCCAATAACGGTAAGTTCTTTTTCACGTCCAGCCAATTATCCGGATTTCCCCCTAAACTTTTGGTTAAACGACGCGCATCTAATAAATGTCCTAGTCCCATATTATAAGCTGCCAAGGCAAACCAAATGCGATCTTCACTATTGATACTATCGGGGATTTGCTCAATCAACCAATGTAAATATTCAGAACCGGCTTTAATGCTTTGTTCGGGGTCGGTTCGATCGCTGATTTTCATTCTTTCGGCAGTGTCTTTAGTCAACATCATCATGCCACGCACGCCCGTGGGTGAAGTTGCGTCAGGGTTCCAGTGAGACTCTTGATATGCAATGGCCGCCAACAAACGCCAATCCAAATTGCCTTTATGTTTAGTAAAGAGCGGTTCAAATTTCGGGAGAATCGTCTCAATAGACTTCAAATAAGATTTGGTATCCACATAATCAAACTGACGAAAATGATTAAAATACTTCTCTTCAATACTGGCAATTAATCCGGAATCAATAGAGGTATTCATAAAATCCAGTAAGGCCGATTGCAATTCGCTGGAAGAATTATTCGGTAAATACCAGTGTACGCTCATCTCATCAGTTAAATCAAAAGCTACAGCAACTTGAGGTTTGATTTGTTGGGTGGCAGAAATATCCAAAGAATTGGCAATAGTATAAGCAATTTTACCTTCTGCCACTTGCAATAATAATTCTTCCTGCGTGAGTTTTTTATCTACCGTCCAACTGAGCTTCGGATGTTTAAGTTGAGCTTCTTTTAAAATTTGCTCCAATTCGGAGCTATCAGGAATCACTAATGTGTCATTAATTTGCGCCAAAGAACGAGGACGGTTTTCACCTTTGCGATAAGCAAGTTGCCAAGAAGCAGAATAATAGGAAGGACCTAGCTGGAAATGTTCTGCTTTACTCGTATGATAGAAAAGATTGGCTGCCGCAATGTCGATTTTGTGTTCATCTAACGCAGTAAACAGAGCATCAGTACTCTCCATTGGCTGCATTTCAAGCTCCACATTCAAATAGTTGGCAAAGGCTTTGCTTAATTCATATTCCAAGCCTGATTCACCTTCTCCATTAATAAAATAAGAAATAGGATGATTAATCGTGCCGACCACCAATTTGCCACGCTCTTGAATTGCGTGATAAGGGTTTTCTTCCGAGTGCATAATTTGGCGCCATGGAAACACCATATCAATTGCCCAAAGCAATAAACATAAGCCCGCAATAATGCGTAAAAATAAACCTTTCAAATCGTCTTTTTCTCTTACTTATCACGACCTCGCTCAATAATGACACCTACATTGGTCGCTTGTGCCACTGCTTTCGGTTTATTTAATTTGAGTCGAAGCCATGTTATTTTAAATCGTTGTTGTAATTGTTCCGCCACTTCATTTGCGACCCGTTCAATCAATAGAAAGGGTTTAGAATGCACGTAATCAATGATAAATTCACTAACCTGCGCATAATTTAGCGTCAATTTTACATCATCGGCAGCAGCCGCTTGGCGGGTATCCCACGCCATTTCGACATCAAAAATAAGTTTTTGTTTAATTTGTTGTTCCCAGTCATACACGCCGATTTGCGCGAATACCGTCAAACCTTCAATAAAAATCAAATCTTGCATGGGGTTCCTATGTAGTTAATGGCTAAAATTTTTGTGGGCTTATACTACCAACTTTGGGTACAATAGACGAACTATTTTTGTTAAGCCATAGGAAATCCCATGAGCCTTTTCGCCCTATTTTACATGCTATTGAGCTACTTACTCGGCTCAGTTTCCAGTGCGATTTTATTATGCCGACTTGCCGGCTTGCCCGACCCTCGAACCTCTGGCTCAAATAACCCCGGAGCAACCAACGTACTACGCATCGGTGGGCGTTGGGTAGCATTAGCCGTGTTACTTTGCGATATGTTAAAAGGTACATTGCCCGTCTGGTTTGGTTATTATCTCGGCTTAACCCAATTTGAATTAGGTATGGTGGCACTCGGTGCTTGTCTAGGTCATATCTTCCCAATTTTCTTTAAATTTAAAGGCGGCAAAGGCGTTGCCACAGCGTTTGGTGCCATTGCGCCTATTGCTTGGGGCGTACTCTTTTCCATGTTAGGCACATGGCTTGTGGTTTTCTTGATCAGCGGCTACTCTTCTCTCAGCGCCGTCGTCACTGCCTTGTTAGTGCCGCTTTATGTCTGGTGGTTCAAACCCGAATTCACTTTCCCCGTCGCTTTAGTTTGTTGCCTGCTCATCTACCGCCACCATGAAAACATCCAACGTCTCTGGCGCGGACAAGAAGATAAAATGTGGAGTAAATTTAAAAAGTAACCCGCTTAAAAAATACCGAAAAAAATGACCGCACTTCAACCCAAAGTACGGTCATTTTTCTAAACATTTTTTAAGGCAAAACTATAGCCCTTTCGGCAAACGAATTTTTTGTCCCGGGAAGATTTTATCTGCGTCTTTAATCACTTCCTTATTCGCGGCCACGATTGCAGTATATTTGCTGCCGTTACCGTAATGTTTTTCGGCGATTTTCCAAAGAGTATCGCCTTTTTGAATCACATAAAATTCATCATCGCCGGCAAGGCTTTCGCCGTTTTGCACGGTAACGTCATCAATGTTTACATTACTGATACCAATGATATTACCCGCCATTAATACGGCTTTTTCTAAAGCACCGGCAGAACTCGCCACACCGGAAATTTTAGCAACACCGTTTTCAACTTTTACATCAACATCCGCAACACCTGGGTTGTCTTCGTTAATGTGCTTGGTCACTGCAGCAGAAGCCTCTTCTTCTTTGTTAAAGATTTTTTTGCCGATATCGCCGACAAAATCAAATAATCCCATTTTCATCTCCTTATTGATTCATTTAGGGAGCCAACAACATACCCAATTCAGCCATATAAGTCTAGAAATAAAATGTTAGACGAAAAAAATGGTTATAGATTAGAATAGCGCGAATTTAACTTAAAGATAGGAAATATTATGCGTTGGCAAGGTCGTAGGGAAAGTTCAAATGTGGAAGACAGACGCTCATCCGGAGGCGGTTTCGGCGGAGGCAGACCCACTGGTATTTTAGGGTTAATTATTATTTTGGTGGGCGCTTACTATGGCGTGGATTTATCGGGCCTAGTCGGCGAAGTGGATGTGGGAACTACGCAAAGTTTACCATTGCAATCACAGCAAGAAGATCAATTATTTAAACTTTCCAAAGTGGTTCTGGGCGACACTGAAGAGGTTTGGACGGCGTATTTTTCCAAAAATAATAGACAATATGTGAAGCCTCGAATGGTCATCTATAACGGAGCAACGCCGACAGCTTGCGGTACAGGACAATCTGCCATGGGACCCTTCTACTGTCCGAACGATCAACGGGTCTATTTGGATCTTTCATTTTATAACGATATGAAAAATAAACTCGGCGCCGCGGGCGAATCCGCCTTTGCTTATGTTATCGCCCATGAAGTGGGACATCACGTACAGAATTTATTGGGCACGCTGACACAAGTGCATCGTCTGCAAAGCCGTGCCTCTCGAGCAGAAGCTAATCAGCTCTCGGTGAAATTGGAACTACAAGCGGATTGCTATGCCGGCGTGTGGGCATCGCAAGCGGTGAAAAGCGGTTTATTTGAAAGTGGCGATATTGAAAAAGCCTTTAATGCGGCAGAATCAGTAGGTGATGACCGCTTGCAAAAACGCAGTCAAGGTTATGTGGTTCCAGACAGTTTCACTCATGGCACTTCAGAGCAGCGTTCGCAATGGTTTAAAGTGGGTTTAACTAGCGCTAATCCGGCCCAATGTAATACATTTTAACGATTGAAAGAAATAAAAGTGCGGTCAAAATTGACCGCACTTTTTGTTTACAACATTAAAATAACACTCTTGTGCGGATCGTGCCGTCGATTTCACGCAATTTTGCCAATAATGGCGTGGCGTCATCCGTTTCCACATCAATCACCACATAACCGATTTTCGGATCGGTTTGTAGATATTGCGCCGCAATATTAACGTTGGCCTCTACAAAAATTTGGTTGATTTTATTCAACACGCCAGGACGGTTTTCATGAATATGTAATAAACGTTTAGAACCTTCGTTTTCCGGTAAAGAGACTTCCGGGAAATTGACGGAAGACAGGGTTGAACCATTATCAGAATATTTAACGAATTTACCCGCCACTTCAAAACCGATGTTTTCTTGCGCCTCTGTCGTTGAACCACCGATATGCGGTGTCAACAACACATTGTCAAACTTACGCAACGGTGAAACAAATTCTTCTTTAATGGACGCTGGTTCTTTCGGAAACACGTCGATAGCTACACCGCGCAGTTTTCCTTCTTCCAAGGCATTTGCCAGAGCATCAATATCCACCACAGTACCACGCGCCGCATTAATTAAAATAGAATTCTGTTTTAATTGGGCAATACGTTCTGCACTGATTAAATTACGGGTGGAAGGCAAATCCGGTACATGCAAGGAAATCACATCACAAGAACCGAGTAATTCTTCTAAGCTACGTACTTGCTTGGCGTTACCAAGAGGAAGTTTGTTTTCAATATCATAAAAATGCACATCCATACCCAATGATTCCGCAATAATACTGAGCTGCGAACCGATATGGCCATAACCAACAATACCCAATTTTTTGCCACGCACTTCGTGTGACCCTACGGCAGATTTATTCCATAAACCGCGATGCACGTCCGCATTAGCTTGTGGAATGTTACGCATTAATAACAGGATTTCACCTAATACCAATTCCGCGACAGAACGGGTATTGGAGAATGGTGCATTAAACACCGGAATACCGCGCGCTTTGGCAGCGTTTAAATCCACTTGGTTTGTACCAATACAGAAACAGCCAATCGCAATAAGTTTCGGTGCTGCAGCAATCATTTCTGCAGTCAAATGAGTGCGGGAACGCAAACCGACAAAATGGGCTTCTTTAATAGCCTCTTTTAAATCGTCGCCATCCAACGCTTTTTCGTAGTAATCAATATTGGTGTAACCAGCGGCGTGTAAGGTATCTAAGGCGCTTTGGTGTACACCTTCCAATAACACAAATTTAATTTTGGACTTATCTAATGAAACTTTTGATGTCATGTTTGCTCTCCATTTATTATTTTTTAGATTATTTTTGCACCATTTGGCGTACCGACAATCACCGTATTGGCAGGACGTAAGGCAAAAATGCCGTTAGTCACGACGCCCGCGATGTTATTTAATTCTTTTTCCATTTCTACCGGGTTAAGAATTTCAAAATTATGCACATCTAAAATAATGTTGCCGTTATCGGTCACTACACCTTCACGATATTCCGGCGCTCCGCCGAGTGCCACCAATTTACGCGCCACTTGTGAACGCGCCATCGGGATCACTTCTACCGGCAGAGGGAATGTAGAGCCTAACACATCAACTTGCTTGCTACTATCCACAATGCAGATGAAATTTTTTGCAAGTGCCGCCACAATTTTTTCACGTGTCAACGCCGCCCCGCCGCCTTTAATCATCATTTTTTGTGGATTAATTTCGTCAGCGCCATCAACATAAATATCTAAGCTCGTCACATCATTTGCGCTAAATACTTCAATACCATGTTTTTTCAGTAATTCTTCCGAATTTTTGGAAGCTGCTACAGCACCTTTGATTTCATCTTTCATTGAACCAAGCGCTTCAATAAAACAGTTCACAGTGGAACCGCTTCCCACGCCTACGATCATCTCCGGCTTCACAAATTGCAAAGCCGCTTGTGCGGCGATTTTTTTCATTTCAAGTTGATCCATTTTTTACTCCTTTTATTGCTACGCGGCAGAGGCTGCCCTTAATGTAAACGTTTGCGCTATTTACTTTAATGAGTTTTCCGTTGATTAACAAGAGGCAAAAGCGCTCGCCTTATTACTCCGGCAAGAATTGTTCAAGCAACTCATTTAAAAATAATTTGCCGTGTTCGGTAATCTGCCAAGTGCGGTCGCTTTCAATAATATATTTTTGCCCTAGCGCCCAATCCATAGTATTGGATACCGTACTCAACGGCAAACCGGTGAATTGTTCAAATTCGATTTTCGGCACGGCTTCCAATAAACGTAGGCGATTCATGAAGAATTCAAAAGGGCGATCTTGCACGCTAACCTCCCGCTCTTCATACCTATACTCCCCGCGCATATAACCTTTCGGATGCTTCGTTTTGCTGTAACGCAAAATGTTGCCATTCTGAAAACTGAGTTTCCCATGTGCCCCACACCCAATGGCCAGATAATCGCCAAAACGCCAATAATTCAAGTTATGTTGACATTGAAACCCCGGTTTGGCATAAGCAGACGTTTCGTATTGTTGATAACCTGCCGCTGTTAATAATTGATGTCCTTGCTCGAAAATATCCCACAATTCATCGTCGTCGGGCAGTTTCGGCGGGCGATAAGCAAACATGGTATTCGGTTCGATCGTGAGCTGATACCAAGACAAATGTGGCGGTGCGAGTTCAATTGCTTGACGTAAATCCTCTAAGGCTTCGTTTAAGGTTTGATTCGGCAAGCCGTGCATTAAATCCAGATTAAAACTACGTAGAGGAGAAACGCTCGCCAATTTGACCGCACTTTTGGCCTCGGCCGCGTTATGAATCCGCCCTAACTTTTGCAATTTTTCATCCGAAAAACTTTGAATGCCCATAGAAATTCGATTCACACCCGCTTGGGCATAACCTAAAAAACGCTCGGCTTCTACGGTGCCGGGATTAGCTTCCAAGGTAATTTCAATATTGGGCGCAAAGGGAATGCGCTGTTCGATTTGCTGTAATAAATAAGCGATGGTATCTGCTGAAAACAGGCTTGGCGTGCCGCCGCCAATAAAAATCGAATGGAGTGGGCGTTGTTGCACGCTTTCTTGATAATGCGCTAAATCCGCCATTAAGTCGGCAATTAAATGGCGCACATAATCCTGTTCGGGAATCGCGCCTTTTTGCGCATGCGAATTAAAATCGCAATACGGGCATTTCTGTACGCACCACGGAATGTGAATGTATAAACTCAGGGGAGGCAAAACCAACGGATTCAAAATATCCTCGACATTAGCGAGCAACGACAGCCGTGCCGCTGGCCACAATCATAAACATGCTTTTAGAATCGGAAGTGATGGTAGTGTAATTCACCTCTACCCCCACAACGGCGTTGGCGCCCAACGCGGCGGCATTTTTCTCCAACTCTTCCAAAGCCTCTTTGCGCGCTTTCGTAATGCGCGATTCATACATGCCTGAACGGCCGCCGATGATGTCGGTAATCCCCGCGAAGAAATCACGAATAAAGTTTGAGCCGGCAACCACTTCGCCAAAAACTAACTGTTTATATTCAATGATTTGCTTGCCTTCAATGGTGTTGGTTGTGGTAATAATCACGTTGTGTCCTTAAAATTCTCTGTAAAAACTGACCGCACTTTTATGCGCCTAATTTCGTTTTAAGCATCGCTAATGCACGGGCGCGGTGGGAAATTTTCTTTTTCTCAACGGTTTCCAGCTCGGCAAAGGTGCAACCTGTCTCCGGGCTGAAAAAGAGCGAATCATAACCAAAGCCGTTATCGCCTTTTTCTTCAAAAGCAATCACGCCGTGGCATTCGCCTTGAGCAATAATCGGTGACGGATCGGCCGAGTGTTGCAATAACACGATAGTGCTGACGAATTTGGCTTTGCGCTGTTCGGTCGGCACATTAGCCAATTCTGCTAATAATTTCTCACGATTTTTAGCATCGGCTTGTTCACCATCCACACCTGCATAACGGGCAGAATACAGCCCCGGAGCGCTGTTTAACAGGTCAACCACCAAGCCCGAATCATCGGCAATCGCCGGTAACCCGGATTTTTCGGCGGCATAACGCGCTTTGAGAATGGCATTTTCCACAAAGGTTAACCCCGTTTCTTCCGGGCTGTCGATGCCTAAATCCGTTTGGGCGACAACCTCAAAGCCGAAATCGGACAATACATCCGCCATTTCTTTGACTTTGCCTTTGTTGCCCGTCGCCAATACAATTTTTTGTTTCATTTTTGCTCTCTTAAGTGCGGTGGAAAAATGCCGAATATTATAACCATGCCCAATAAAAAAGACGAGGAACATTGCCTCGTCTTCACATAAACTAACCTAAAAGAAAAAATTATAATGCGATACGATCGCGATTCTTCTCTAATGTCGCTTTACCAATCCCCTGTACTTCCAATAATTGTTCCACTGCGCTGAAATTACCGTGTTTTTCACGATATTGCACAACCGCCTCCGCTTTTTTCGCACCAATGCCTACAAGCGCTTTCTGAATTTCTGCTGCTGTAGCGGTGTTAATATTCACTTTATCACCAACACTGTTTTGCACCGCCGGTTGTTCAAGTTGTACCGGCTCAGCCGTTTTTTCTGCGGCAACCGCAGAACCTGCAAACACCGAACCGAACACAAAAGCGGTGGCTAAAAGATGCTTCATTGCTTTCATAATGATTCCTTTTCTAACTAAAGTTAAACACGCGTTGAATCAATCAACGGGCGTATTTTGCCGAAAAGAAAAAAACGCACGAGAAAATGACCGCACTTTTGGGAACCGGATCGCAAAATAAAGAAAAGTGCGGTGGAAATTTGGGATGTTTTTGAGAGGATTTTTTTTGATAGCGCACGCGTCATAACGTGCAGATAGAAACAAAAAGGCACGCGTTGGGAAACGCGCGCCATTGAGATATTAGACAGAAGAGTGCTCCTTCCTACAAACGAACATTAGGACGAACTCAGTTCATCTCTTTCACCCGCAACTCTTTCGGCACTTCAAAGAACATATTTTCTTCAAGACCTTGCAGTTCTTCCACGGTGGTGACGCCGAATTCTTTTAGGCGGGAAATAACCGATTGCACCAGTTCTTCGGGGGCGGAGGCGCCGGCTGTGACGCCAATAGTTTGCACGCCGTCAAACCAGTTGGCTTGAATGTCATTCGGGTCATCAATCAATTTTGATGCCACACCCATGCGCGAAGCCAGTTCTGCCAATCGGTTAGAGTTCGAGGAATTTTTAGAGCCGACCACGACAACCAAATCCGATTGTTTCGCCAATTCGCGCACCGCCTGTTGACGGTTGGTTGTGGCGTAGCAAATGTCATTTTTATGCGGACCTTGAATCGCAGGATATTTTTCTTTTAAAGCGGTGATAGTCTCCGCCGCGTCATCTAAAGACAGCGTGGTTTGCGTCATAAAAGTTAAATCATCATCCTGCTGCACCGGCAAATGCGCAATGTCTTCCACGCTTTCGATTAAATAAATGCCGCCCTCTTGGTTGCCATATTGCCCCATAGTGCCTTCCACCTCAGGGTGGCCTTTATGCCCGATTAAAATCGCCTTAGTGCCTTTTCGACTGGCGCGGGCCACTTGCATATGCACTTTCGTCACCAATGGGCAAGTGGCGTCAAATACTTTGAGATTGCGGTCTTTGGCTTCTTGACGCACCGCTTGGGACACGCCGTGGGCGGAGAAAATCACAATGGCGCCGTCCGGCACTTCGTTTAATTCTTCCACAAAAATGGCGCCGCGCTCACGCAAGCCGTTCACAACAAAACGGTTATGCACCACTTCATGACGCACATAAATAGGTGCCCCGTGAATTTCTAACGCTAATTCCACAATACTGATCGCACGATCAACGCCGGCGCAGAAACCGCGCGGATTAGCTAAAATAATTTTCATTATTTCTGTTCCTGTTTTTTACCCTGCTTGAATGCGTCTAAAGCAATCAACGCGGCCCCCACACAAATGGCAATATCTGCCACGTTAAACACGGGATAATGCCAATCCCGCCAATAAAAATCGAAGAAATCGATTACATAACCGTTGTAAGCACGATCTACCGCATTCGCCAACGCGCCGCCGATAATCAGCGCATAAGCCGCATTTTGCAATTTCTGACCGACCTCACTTTTCGCCATAAAATAAAGCAACATACAGGAAATCACGACAGCCAAACCGATAAAAAAGAATTTTTGCCAGCCGTCATGCTCTGCCAGAAAACTGAATGCCGCGCCATAATTTCGCACATAAGTAAGATTAAAGACAGGCAGAATGTTCACGCTTTCATACAAATCAAATTTTTGTACTACGATATATTTCGTCAGCAAATCAAGCACAAAAGCCAGTAGGCTAAGCCATAAAAAGGAAAGTCCGGATTTTGGTGTTTTCGTCATAAGTTCGTTAAATAATCTTTATTATAAAAAATAATAAAAGTGCGGTTGATTTTAACCGCACTTTTCCTTATGCGTTACTGCATGATTAAGCGAAATGTCTCACTTCGCCGTTACCTGCAACGTTTTCTACGCAACGCGGGCAAAGTGTCGGATGTTCCGGATTCACGCCGATTTTGTCGGAATAATGCCAGCAACGTGGGCATTTTTCGCCGTGAGAACGTGCTACGCTTACCGCAATCCCCTCTAACTCGCCTGCCGCCACATCCGCCGGTTTATCCGCCAATGCTTTCACTTCCGCTTTTGAGGTAATTAATACGAAACGTAATTCATCGCCTAATTGTTCCAACAAGGTACGATATTCATCGTTAGCGTAAACGGTGACTTCCGCTTCTAAACCGCCACCGATCACTTTGTCGTTACGGGCAATTTCTAATACGCGGTTTACTTCGGAACGTACTTTAATCAGTTGTTGCCAGTAAGCATCATCTAATTTTTCGTTCTCGCCTAAACCAAATAAGCCTTCGTAGAATTCTTCAGTGAAGACGAATTCTGCACGTGTCGTCGCCGTTTGTGGCAAGTAGCCCCAAACTTCATCCGCCGTAAAGGAAAGAATTGGTGCCATCCAACGTACCAACGCTTCGGCAATGTGCCATAATGCTGTTTGGCAACTACGGCGCGCAAGGCTGTCCGCTTTGGTGGTGTATTGACGGTCTTTGATAATATCAAGGTAGAACGAGCCCATTTCCACCGAACAGAAACGCATTAAGCGTTGCACCACGGCGTGGAATTGATAGTTATCATAAGCGTCTTTGATTTCGTTTTGTGCTTCTAATGCACAAGCCACCGCCCAACGATCCAAGCTAATCATCTCTTCCGGTTTCACCGCATCACGTTGTGGGTCAAAACCGTTTAAGTTCGCTAACAAGAAACGTGCCGTGTTACGAATACGACGATAGCTGTCTGCCGCACGTTTTAAGATTTCATCGGAAACGGTCATTTCACCGGTATAGTCGGTAGAAGCCACCCATAAACGTAAAATGTCGCCACCGAATTTATCCATCACTTCTTGTGGCGTCACGATGTTACCGATAGATTTTGACATCTTACGGCCTTGACCATCCACGGTGAAGCCGTGAGTTAATACTTGTTTGTATGGCGCTTTGCTGTCTGTTGCGGTAGAAAGCATTAAAGAAGACATAAACCAACCACGGTGTTGGTCGGAACCTTCTAAATACATATCAATATCTTGACCGTTAAATTCCGGGCGATTCGCCACCACAGAAGAATAGGTTGATCCTGAGTCAAACCATACGTCAAGGGTATCAGGCACTTTGCGATAGGTTTCTGCATCCGCACCTAATAATTCTTTTTCATCTAAATCCCACCATGCTTGAATACCGGCTTTCTCTACACGTTTCGCCACTTCTTCAAGTAGCTCTAAGGTACGCGGATGAAGTTCTTCGGTTTCTTTGTGCACGAATAAGGTCATCGGCACGCCCCAAGTACGTTGACGGGAAATACACCAGTCAGGGCGGTTTTCCACCATTTTTTCGATACGTGCTTGACCCCAATCCGGAATCCAACGAACTTGTTTGATTTCACCTAAGGCTTGTTGGCGTAAACCTTGCGTTTCCATACCGATAAACCATTGTGGTGTTGCACGGAAAATAATCGGGGTTTTATGGCGCCAGCAGTGTGGGTAGCTGTGTTTGATTTTCTCAACTTTTAATAAATTGCCTGTTTCTTGTAATTTTTCAACCACTAATGGATTGGCTTCAAATACGCCTTTGCCGGCAAAGAATTCGGTAGTGGAAATAAATTTACCGTCATTAGACACAAGGCCAGCCATCGGTAAGTCATATTGTTTACCCACGATAAAGTCGTCTAAACCGTGATCCGGTGCGGTATGTACTAAACCGGTACCGCCGTCGGTAGTCACATGATCGCCTAAAATAATCGGCACGGTGAAATTGTAGAACGGGTGATGAAAGCGTAATAACTCGAGATCTTTGCCTTTTGCGGAACCTAAGATTTTCACCTTCTCCACGCCAATCGCTTTCGCCACATCGTCCACCAAATCGGCAGCTAAAATCACGCGCTCGTCGCCTAATTGCACAAGCTGATATTCCAACTCCGCATTCACGGAAATGGCACGGTTGGACGGCATGGTCCAAGGGGTTGTGGTCCAAATCACGGCAGACAGCTTGCCGCTGCCTTTGCCGACGGCGTTAAATTTACCCTCAATTTCCACCGCACTTTCCGCCGGGAAACGCACATAAATGGACGGCGACACGCGGTCTTCATATTCCACTTCCGCTTCCGCCAAAGACGAACCGCAATCCAAGCACCAATGCACCGGCTTGGAGCCTTTATATAAATGCCCGTTGGCGATCACTTTGCCCAGAGTGCGGATAATGTTGGCTTCAGTGTTGAAATTCATGGTCAGATACGGATTATCCCAATCGCCCAACACGCCGAGGCGCACGAAGTCTTTTTTCTGACCTTCCACCTGTTCTGCCGCATATTCACGGCATTTTTGACGAAATTCCGCCGCTGAAATTTTCTCGTTCGGTTTGCCCACTAAGCCTTCTACTTTCAATTCAATCGGCAAGCCGTGGCAGTCCCAACCCGGAATATAAGGAGAATCAAAACCTAATGCGGTTTTGGATTTAACAATAATATCTTTCAGAATTTTATTCACCGCATGGCCGATATGAATGCTACCGTTCGCATACGGAGGGCCATCGTGTAAAATAAAGGACTTTTTGCCTTTTGAGGCTTCACGAATTTTTTGATACAACTGTTTTTCGTACCAGTTTTTTAACATCACAGGCTCGCGTTTGGCTAAATCACCACGCATCGGAAAGCCCGTTTCGGGAAGGTTAAGGGTATTTTTATAATCAGTCATTTTATATTCCAGTGTTATGTAAAAATTAAAATTTGTATTCTAAAAAGTGCGGTCGGTTTTAAAGATGTTTTTCGCCGTTTCCACATCCTTCGCAATTTGATCTTTTAAATCGTCAAAAGACGCAAATTTCATTTCATTGCGGATTTTATGGCATAGCTCGACTTCCAACCATTGTCCATAAATATCGCCTTGAAAATCAAACAAATGCGCTTCTAGTAATTGATTCACACCGTTGATGGTCGGGCGGGTGCCGATGTTCGCGACCCCATTAAAAAACGCGCCGGATTTTAACCGCACTCTAACCGCGTAAACCCCTTTCACCGGATTCACCTGACGATGCAAGCGAATGTTCGCAGTAGGAAAGCCGATGGTGCGACCAAGCTGATTGCCATGAATCACGCGACCTAAAATACGATAAGGACGCCCAAGTAATTTTTCCGCTAACGTTAAATCATCATTTGCCAACGCTTCGCGAATCGCTGTACTGCTGATTCGCAGCTCATCCAAGCAAAAGCTACGGTTATCTTCGACGGTAAAACCAAACTTTTCACCGGCTTGTTGCAACATAGCAAAATTGCCTTGGCGTTTGGCACCGAATTTGAAATCATCGCCGATACTCAAAAACTTAACGTTTAATTTGCGCACCAACCAATCTTCTATAAATTGCTCAGCCGGCATGCCCGCAAAAGTGCGGTCGAATTTTGCCACGATGACAATGTTCACGCCCGCTTGTTTGAGATAATACAATTTGTCACGCAAACGCATTAAGCGCGCGGGGGCTTTGTCACTCAGAAAATATTCTCGCGGCTGGGGTTCAAACAACATAACCGCCATAGGCAAGTTCAGCTCGTCCGCTTTTTGGCGTAAATGGCGCAAAATCGCCTGATGCCCTAAATGCACCCCGTCAAAATTGCCAATTGTCAATGTGCAACCTTGCAAATTGTGCGGTAAATTTCCCAAGCCACGAAAGAGTTGCATTACATCTGTTCCATTAAATTTCAATCAAAAAATATTTCGGTATTATACGCATAAATCCATGCGCCACAAAAACTAATTTGCGGCTAATTAGCCCCGCTTAAATGCTGTTTCCGAATACCCAACAACAGCAACATTCCACCGTAAACTATCGCGGCTAAAACAATCAACCAAGCCAACCAATATACCCGGTTGAAAAAGCTCATGGCATTCCATTCGATCAAGCTTGGGCTGTTATACCAAACCAACAACCCCATCATGGCAGCAGCGCAAAAAACTTTTAGAAAAAACACCGCACTTTGACGGCTGAAATGATAGATATCCGCTTTCGCCAAGCCACGATAAAGCAAGAAAGCGTTTAACGTCGCCGACATGGCAGAGGCAATTGCCAAGCCCACGTAGCTGAAAGGAATTGCTAACAGATTGAATGCCATGTTGCTCACCATGGCGATGATGCCGATTTTCACCGGCGTTTTGGTATCTTGGCGGGCGTAATAACCGTTGGCCAAAATCTTGATTAACATGAAGCTCAGAAGCCCTGCGTTAAAGCCCCACAGGGAATAAGAGGCGGCCTGAACATCGTTAAAGGTAAAGCTACCGCGCATAAACAGCACGAGCAACATCGGTTGCGCCAACACGGCAATGCCGATCATGGCAGGCACGCCGAGCAATAAAATCATGCGTACGCCCCAGTCCATTGTGTTGCGAAAATCCACCGCACTTTTGGCATTATCGTCACGGTTCACATGGTGGCGGGCAAGGGTCGGCAAAATCACCGTAGAAATGGCGATACCGAACAACCCAAGAGGAAACTCTAACAAGCGGTCGGAATAATACAGCCAGCTGATGGAGCCCGTCATTAAGAAACTGGCGATAAAGGTATCAAGCAGCAAGTTGATTTGGCTCACGGAAACACCGAATAAGGCGGGAATCATCAGTGTGCGGATTTTCTTCACGCCTTCGTCATGCCACGCCCATTTGGGTTTTACTAATAATTTGGCTTGATATAAGAAAGGCAGTTGAAACAAAAATTGTAATAAACCGCCGAGAAAGATCCCGATAGCCAAGCCTAAATCCGGATTTTCCAACTGCGGTGCCAGCCAAAGTGCGGTGGCAATCATGGCAATATTGAGTAACACCGGCGAGAACGACATCACGCCGAATTTGCCGATGGTATTGAGAATCGCACCGGACAGCGCAACGAAGGTCACGAACCATAAATAAGGAAAGGTGATTTTGAGCAACAACGAGGCTTGCGTGAATTTTTCCGCATTTGGCCCGTCATTCAACCAATCCACAAACCAACCTGTTCCGAAAATGGCCGCAACCACCGGCGAGCCGATCATCGCTAATAACGTAACGACCGTGACCAAGCCTCCTAAGGTGCCCGACACTTTGCCGATAAATTCACGGGTTTTGGATAAATCACCGGATTTTTGATACTCCGCCAATACCGGCACAAACGCTTGTGAAAACGCCCCTTCGGCGAATAATCGACGGAGAAAATTAGGAATACGATTAGCGAACAAAAACACATCCGCCGCTGCACCGGCACCGATTAAATTGGCAATCACTACATCGCGAACTAACCCCAATACACGGGATACCAACGTCATGGCGCTCACGATAATGCCCGATTTTAATAACCTCTTACTCAAAATACTGCACTCTATAAAAATAAAATTTGCCTAATTGTATAGAAATTTCGTTTTTACGCTATATTCTAAGGGAAAAAACTGTTAAAATCCCGCGCACATCGTTTGGTGAGCCTATTTAGAAAGAGCTTGTTAAGAATAACGATGCCTACTTCGGTTGTGTCTCACCGAAATCAACACAAAATTCCCGTTGACAAATGTATAAGAAATCGGCATATTTACGCCCCTATTTTGTCACTATTAACTAACAGAAATTTTTAGGAGTTTGACCTTGGCTAATATCAAGTCAGCAAAAAAACGTGCGGTTCAATCTGAAAAACGCCGTCAACACAACGCAAGCCAACGCTCTATGATGCGTACTTACATCAAAAAAGTTTATGCTCAAGTAGCAGCGGGCGAGAAAGTAGCAGCTGAAGCAGCATTCGTTGAAATGCAAAAAGTTGTTGACCGCATGGCTTCTAAAGGCTTAATCCACGCTAACAAAGCAGCCAACCACAAATCTAAATTAGCTGCACAAATCAAAAAATTAGCCTAATTTTTGCCTTATTATTTAAAGAGAAACCGCTCAAATGAGCGGTTTTTTGTTTTCATTGAAATGGTAAAAATGTCGGTAAAAATCACCGCACTTTGCCTATCTCACTCTCCTACGCCGCTGATGAAATAATTTACTTCTCGATTGCGTGGTCTTATTTCTCAATACAGGCGTTTTTTCTACCACATGAATACGGCTACGGCGGTAGTGGCTGAGGAAATAATGCAGACTGCTGGCAAACAACACGCCCACTAAAAACACAATAATAATTTCACCATATAAACGATGAAAAATCTGATTAATTTTGCTTTTTGTCGATTGCCCGTATTTAGCATCAAAAGTCATGCGTAGAAAGCCTTCTACACCGTTAGACGAATAAATCGGTTCGACGATTTGTTGTGAGTCTGCCTCTTTGTCTTCCTGTTTATCTAGTCCCAATAAACTTCGCATATCAGGGGAATTCGTACTTTGCGCCAATAATTCACCATTACGCGCATAAAGTGCGGCATCCAACACAAATTCTTCTTTTACAAAGTTATCCAAATTTTCCACCAGTCGTTCGGTTTTCGCGTTATTGACCAATAACATCGAGAACAAACTGGCTTGTTGACGCGTCAGTAAATGGGATACATTCGCCACTTGGTTTACGCTAGAAAGTTGTGAACCGATTTTGAACTGTTTTACGCCAAATAAAATGACTGCCATGATGCCCGCGCATAACAAAACAATGCCGAAGAACATCATAAATTTAATCATTTTTTCTTTTACTAAATGCAAGTTATTTTCCCCAAAAGTGAATAAGTAAGCTAGAATAAACCGCCTTTTGAAAACCGCTACAATTTACAGGATTTTTATGCAAACACAAAATCTGACAGACATCCTCAATCACTTTCCATCTCTCCCGGCACCATTGCTTGCCGACCAACCTTGTGAGTCGGCGCAGGCGTTTATTCTCTACTCCGACAACCTAAATCTCTCAAAGTTACAGACTTTTCAGCAAAAGTGCGGTGAAAATTTTTTGTGTTTTGCCGCTTGGAATGTGTTGCATAACACCGTGGTGTTGCTCAAAGGCGAGTGGAAATCGGAATGGATTGGTATTGCCCATGAATTAGCACTGGATATTGCGCCGCTAAACTTTTACGCCAGTTTGAAGCAAGCGGGATTATTGGTGATGGACATGGATTCCACCGCCATCCAAATTGAATGTATCGATGAAATCGCCAAACTTGCCGGCACCGGCGATATGGTTTCCGCCATTACGGAACGCGCCATGCGTGGTGAACTCGATTTTAGTCAAAGCCTGCGCCAACGGGTTGCTACCTTAAAAGATGCACCGGAAGGCATTTTGCAAGAGGTCAAACAACATTTACCGCTGATGCCGGGATTGGTCGAAACGGTCAAAGAACTCAAAAATCACGGCTGGAAAGTAGCCATTGCTTCCGGTGGATTTACCTATTTTGCCGAAGTATTACAACAAAAACTCGGCTTAGATTTTATTGCCGCCAATCAATTCGAGATTATTGACGGCAAACTTACAGGCAACGTACAAGGCACCATTGTGGATGCGCAATACAAAGCGCAAACCTTACAACAGTTGGCACAACAATTTAACATTGCCATAGAAAACACCGTTGCCATCGGCGACGGCGCCAATGATCTCGCCATGATGCAAGTTGCCGATGTCGGCGTGGCTTATCACGCTAAACCAAAAGTACAACAATTGGCGCAAGTTATCGTCAATTTCACCGATTTAACCGCACTTTTATGTATTTTAAGTGCAAACGACAAAATTAAATAAGGAGAAAACCATGCCATCATTCGACATTGTTTCCGAAATCAGCGGACACGAAATCCGCAACGCCGTGGAAAACGCCAACCGCGAACTCACCAACCGTTGGGACTTCCGTAACGTACAAGCCGCAATTGAATTTAACGAAAAAAATGAAAGCATTAAAGTGAGCAGCGAATCGGATTTCCAAGTGGAGCAACTCATCGACATCTTACGTAACGCGTGTATTAAACGTAACATCGAATCCACTTCCTTGGATATTCCTGCCGACTATGAACACAGCGGCAAAACGTACAGCAAAGAAATCAAGCTGAAACAAGGCATTGAAACCGACATGGCGAAAAAGATCACCAAGCTGATCAAAGATTCCAAAATCAAAGTCCAAAGCCAAATCCAAGGCGAGCAAGTCCGTGTTACCGGTAAATCCCGCGATGATTTACAAGCCGTGATTCAACTCGTCAAAACCGCCGAACTGGGACAACCATTCCAATTCAATAATTTCCGCGATTAAAAACGCGTTCAAAAACGACCGCACTTTAGATAATTAAAGTGCGGTTTCCTCTTCCCTTCATTGAGAAAAAACCGACTTTCCGCTACAATACGCCACTATTTTTATTCACGTAAACAGACTATGTCAGAAATTAAGTTAATCGTTGGGCTTGGCAATCCCGGCGATAAATACGCAGACACCCGCCACAATGCCGGAGAATGGTTAATTGCACGCTTAGCACGGCGGTTTGATGTCACATTAAATGCGGAGAATAAGTTTTCCGGTTATGTGGGAAAAACACTGATTAATAGCAAAGAAATCCGCTTTTTGGTGCCGATGACATTTATGAATTTAAGCGGCAAAGCGGTAGGCGCATTGGCGAATTTTTATCGTATCAAGCCGGAAGAAATTTTAGTCCTGCATGATGAGTTAGATTTACCGCCCGGTAGCGTTAAACTGAAATTAGGCGGCGGACATGGCGGACACAACGGCTTAAAAGATATTGTCGCCGCATTGGGCAATAACAATAATTTTTATCGTCTGCGCATTGGGATTGGTCACCCGGGACATCGTGATTTGGTGGCGGGTTATGTGTTAAACAAACCGTCCCCCAGTGAGCGCGAAGCACTTGAAAAAGCCTTGGATGAAGCCGCAAATTGCGTGGAACTGCTTTTCAAAGACGGCATCGTCAAAGCCACTAATCGACTGAATAGTTTTAAAATTTAGGGGAAAAACCATGAAAAAAAGTACTTTAGTCATCATCGCAAGCATTGTTATATCAGGATGTTCTGCCAAAGCGGTACTTGTTCAGAAAAAGGTTAATTACAACCCGAAAGAAGAAGCTCGAGTTCGTGTATATCAATCTAATGGAAATGGAACAACCAAAGTTGTTAGTGATCTAACGTGCAAAGATGTACAAAACGATAGAAAAAAAGCCGTCAGCCAAAACCCTTTCCATCGTGACAATAGACATAATGGTTTACCAAAAAGAACCTTAAAAAGCGTGAGTGTAGGCATTCCCCTCACAGAACAAAGCGCAAAAGCACTAGAACGTTCAAGCTATTTTGAGACGGATTCTTTTATTGAGCAAGTCATTCCTGCCAACGTGCCCACCATTATACGAGGAAGCGAGTATTTCGTCGCCAGCTGTCAAATTATTGGAGAATTCACTCCTCAAGCGGGAAAAGACTATGAAATTCAATACGGTTCTGACAGCAAATATTGCAGAATGTTTATTCATGAGATCGAGCCATTATCAAATCAAAAAGATACAAAAATTCAAGCACATCTAGGAAAAGAAGTTCGATACAAAAAATGCGATCTTCACTAATATTTAAGTCAAAATAGGAAAAATTATGGGATTCAAATGTGGTATCGTGGGCCTGCCGAATGTGGGCAAATCCACACTTTTCAACGCCTTAACCAAAGCCGGCATTGAAGCGGCAAACTATCCGTTTTGCACCATTGAGCCAAATACCGGCGTGGTGCCAATGCCGGATCCGCGTTTAGACGCCTTAGCAGAAATCGTCAAACCTGAACGCGTATTGCCAACCACCATGGAATTTGTGGATATTGCAGGTTTGGTGGCCGGTGCAAGTAAAGGCGAAGGTTTGGGCAACAAATTCTTAGCCAATATCCGTGAAACGGACGCCATCGGCCATGTCGTACGTTGTTTTGAAAACGATGACATCGTACACGTTGCGGGCAAGATCGATCCGTTAAATGATATTGAAACCATCAACACCGAACTGGCGTTAGCCGATTTAGACAGCTGTGAACGCGCCATTCAACGTTTACAAAAACGTGCTAAAGGCGGCGATAAAGACGCGAAATTCGAGCTTTCCGTGATGGAAAAAATCTTACCGGTACTTTCTGAAGCGGGCATGATTCGTTCTGTGCCGTTAGACAAAGACGAGTTATTGGCAATCAAAAGCTACAATTTCTTAACCTTAAAACCGACCATGTACATCGCTAACGTGAACGAAGACGGTTTTGAAAATAACCCATACCTCGATAAAGTCCGCGAATTTGCCGAAAAAGAAGGCTCTGTCGTGGTGCCGGTGTGTGCCGCAATTGAAGCGGAAATCGCTGAATTGGATGATGATGAAAAGCTCGAGTTCTTACAAGATCTCGGCATTGAAGAGCCGGGCTTAAACCGTGTCATTCGTGCCGGTTATGCTCTTCTCAATCTACAAACCTACTTCACTGCCGGCGTGAAAGAAGTACGTGCATGGACGGTTTCTGTTGGCGCCACCGCACCGAAAGCCGCGGCCGTCATCCATACCGACTTTGAAAAAGGCTTTATCCGCGCTGAAGTCATTGCCTACGACGATTTCATCCAATACAAAGGTGAAAACGGTGCCAAAGATGCCGGTAAATGGCGTTTAGAAGGGAAAGATTACATCGTACAAGACGGCGATGTCATGCACTTTAGATTTAATGTATAAAAACATTCAAAAAATTGACCGCACTTTTTAAGTGCGGTATTTTTTTATGTGATTAAAAAAGCATTCGATATCAAGCAACGCTTTCATACGAGCAATACAAGTCTAGCGGATGTAGCCAATCGGTTGACAGAAGCGTTGAAATAATGATGAAAAATGCAAATGCCCGCTAGCCTCCCTAGAAATATAAGGATGTCCCATGCCTACCCTCTCCCAAATAAAAAACGCCATTATGGCGGATCCGCAAAATCGAACCTTCACCGAACGTGGTATAGAACCGCTCTTTGCTGCGCCAACGAGTGCCAGAATCAACATTGTGGGGCAAGCGCCTGGCGTAAAAGCAGAACAAACCCGTTTATATTGGAACGACAAAAGTGGCGACCGCCTGCGTGAGTGGTTAGGTGTGGATCGTGAAATCTTCTATCATTCCGATTTATTTGCCGTAATTCCGATGGATTTTTACTATCCTGGCAAAGGTAAATCGGGAGATTTGCCACCACGCAAAGGTTTTGCGGAGAAATGGCATCCGCACATTTTGGCAGACTTACCGAATATCGAGCTGACTATTTTGATCGGCCACTATGCGCAAAAATATTACTTACCGGAAAACACGCTAAACGTAACGGAAACCGTAAAAAATTACATAAAATTTCTACCGCACTTTTTGCCGTTAGTTCACCCTTCGTCGCGTAATCAGCTTTGGTTGGCGAAAAATCCGTGGTTTGAGCAAGAAGTCGTGCCAAGATTACAACAACGGGTAAAAGAAATCTTATCCCGCTAATTGTAATTTCACATCATTTTCTAAGAAACAAAAAAAGCCTGTCACACGACAGGCCAAATTTGGAACAATTCGATTAGATCTCGATACCGTCAAACAATGCGGTACTCAAATACCGTTCTGATGCAGATGGTAAAACTACGACAATTAATTTGTCCTTAAATTCAGATAATTTTGCCAAACGATCTGCTGCGGCTACCGCAGCACCGGAGGAAATCCCCGCTAAAATGCCTTCTTCTGCCATTAAACGGCGGGCTGTTGCAATGGCGGTGTCGCTATCAACGGTCTCCACGCGGTCAATTAATGAAAGATCGAGATTTTTCGGAATAAAGCCGGCGCCGATCCCTTGGATTTTATGCGGACCCGGTTTAACTTCTTGACCGGCAAGGGTTTGTGTGATCACCGGGGATTCGGCGGGTTCAACCGCAACAGAGGTAATTTGTTTGCCGTGATCCAATTTAATGGCGCGGGAAATACCGGTAATAGTACCGCCTGTGCCAACACCAGCAACGACAACATCAACTTTGCCTTCGGTATCTTTCCAAATTTCTTGACCGGTTGTTTTGCGATGAATGTCAGGGTTTGCCGGATTTTCAAATTGTTTTAACATCACATAACGATTCGGGTTGGATGCCACAATTTCTTCCGCCTTGGCAATGGCGCCTTTCATACCTTTAGCGCCTTCGGTTAACACCAAATTTACACCCAAGCCGCGCAATAAACGTTTACGTTCGGTGCTCATGGTTTCAGGCATGGTTAAGGTGATTTTATACCCACGAGCAGCCGCCACATACGCCAAAGCGATTCCGGTGTTGCCGCTGGTCGCATCCACGATTTCTTTATCTTGGGTTAAAACCCCGTCTTTTTCCGCTTGCCATACCATGTTGGCACCGATACGGCATTTCACGCTGTAACTTGGGTTGCGACCTTCGATTTTGACAACGATGTTGCCGTTACCGAAATGTTTTAAACGCACTAATGGCGTATTACCGATAGAATAAGAGTTATCGTTATGAATCGTCATATTATTTTGTTCTCCCAATGATCTTACTTAAGTAGTTTAAGGCCGAAAGTGGTGGTATTTTTATCACAAGATTTTGTTCTCAAAAAATACCGAATTATTCTATTTAATAACCAAAAGCTATTTAGACACGATCTGTCCGCTGCTTTTAGACGGTTTCTCCAACGGCATATTCGCTCCCGCACCGCTTTGTGGCGCTTGTGCAAATTTAAACAAATGGCGATATTCTTTCACCCACATAGCCGTTGCCCCGCATGCCGCCACGGGAATCACTACCAAGTTAACAATCGGTACTAACATACATAAAGACACCAAGCCCCCGAAAGTCACCGTCATATTGCGTTTCATCGCCAGCTCGTTTTTCATTAATCCGAAAGGAATTTTATGGTTATCAAAAGGGTAGTCGCAATATTGAATGGCCATCATCCATGCAGAAAATAAAAAAGTGACCACAGGAATCACCGTCTGCCCGATTAACGGAATAAAACTTAATAAAAACAAAGCAATAATTTTTGGCAGACTATAAACCAATTTTTGCCATTCCCGTGCCAACATACGCGGCGTGTCCTTCACAAAATCCCACAAGGAATCATTGGAAATCTCTTCACCGGTCATCATTTTTTCGACTTTTTCAGCTAATAAGCCGTTAAACGGCGCGGCGATAAAACCGGATAAAGTGGCAAAAATGAAATAATACAGCACCAAAATCATGCCAATAATGAGTATCGGCAAAATACTTCCCAACCAACTTAGCCAAGAAGGCACATAATCCATAAGATTGCTGACAACGTCTTTAATTTGGAAGACAAAAGCGACAAACAAGCCGCCTAACAATAGGACATTTAACAACACCGGCATGACGGCAAAACGACGCAAGCCTTTTTGCTGAATCAAATGCCAACCGGTCACAAAATATTCAAAACCCAATTTGATTTCCTGTTGATTTAACATAAATTTCCCCTCACAGAAAAGAGGCTCAGAATACAAAGTGCGGTAGAAAAAATCAATAAATAAGCAGACCCTATCATCAATTTCGTAAAAACATGATAAACTTACGCCCAATTGCGTTAATTTTGTATGATTGGAGAATCGGCAATGGATTTAAATACAATTTTGATTATTTTAGGGGTAATTGCCCTGCTCGCCTTAGTTGCGCACGGCATTTGGTCAAATCGCCGTGAAAAATCCCAATACTTTAAAAATGCCAATACGTTCTCACAAAATCGCCAACCGAATCGTTTCACGGCGCCGAATCAAGCGGCCAAACCTTCAGCAGAGCCACCGATTGCCAATAAACCCGCGCACAGCTTTGTGGAAGAAAACCCACCACAACAACAAAACTTAGATTTCGACGCAACAGCGCCAAGCAACACAGAAAGCCAATCCATTGAACGTGCGGTAGATGAAATCAAAATTACTTTGCCAAACGGCGCATCCAACAGTATTGAAACCCAATACCAAGCCCCACAGCCGACGCAACCAACAGCCTTTACCCAATCATCTGAACAACCGTCAGAAACATCAAGCGCAACGGCGCAAAGTGGCGTGCAATTCCAATCTTATACGGACACAAACCGTGTTTCCATGACACAAATGGAAGAAGAATATCAAACACCGACCGTATCTTTAACGCCGGTCGAAACAGAACCATCTCATGAGGAAGCACCACAAAACAGTACAGATGAAGAGACGGAAAACAAAGCCCCGAAAGGCGATAAACCGCCATTTATTATGTTGTATGTGGTGGCGCCGGAAAACCGTGAATTTCACGGTGCTCACTTAGCACAAGCGTTGGAAGGTCTTGGTTTTATTTTCGGTGATCGTCACATTTACCATCGTCACTTAGATTTAACCCCTTCCAGTCCGGTGTTGTTTAGTTTGGCAAATTTACGCCAACCAAACACCTTTAATCCTTATGATATGGAAAACTTCTTTACCGTCGGCATTGTGCTATTTATGGAGCTGCCGTCTCCGGGCAATGACACCGTGAACTTGAAAACCATGATTCGTGCCGCCCGCAATTTAGCGGATGAACTGGGCGGCTTCGTGCTAACGGATAAACAAGAAATCTTTAACGATCACGCCGAACAAGAATATTTGGCCAAAGTGGCTTAATCCATCACAGCGGCTTAAAAACGTTTTTAAAAACGACCGCACTTTTGGCTCGCTGAGCACCTAAAAAGTGCGGTCGTTTTTTCGATTATTTTTATGGAATAACAATGACAACTTCAATTCAACAACAAATTGACGACCTCAGAAAAACCCTGCGTTATCACGAATATCAATATCATGTGTTAGACGAGCCACAGATTCCCGACAGTGAATACGATCGCTTGTTTCATCAGCTCAAAGCCTTAGAACAACAACATCCCGCGCTGATCACCACCGATTCGCCGACCCAACGCGTGGGTGCGCGGCCATTATCGGAGTTTGCGCAAATTAAACATGAACTTCCGATGCTCTCGTTAGATAACGCCTTTTCTGATGAGGAGTTTCTGGCCTTCGTGAAACGTATTCAAGATCGTTTAGGACTTGTGCCAGAACCATTGACATTTTGTTGCGAACCTAAATTGGACGGATTGGCAGTCAGTATTTTGTATGTGAATGGTGTGCTGACCCAAGCGGCAACGCGCGGCGATGGCACAACGGGCGAAGACATTACGCAAAACATTCGTACCATTCGCAACATTCCCTTGCAACTACTAACAGATAATCCGCCGGCACGCTTGGAAGTGCGTGGTGAAGTGTTTATGCCGCACGACGGTTTCGAGCGCTTAAACGAACGAGCCTTGGAACAGGGCGAAAAAACCTTTGCTAATCCGCGTAATGCGGCGGCAGGTTCCTTACGCCAATTGGATCCGAAAATCACCAGTCAGCGCCCGCTCGTGTTCAATGCTTACAGCATCGGCGTCGCCCAAAGGATAGACTTACCGCCTACTCATTTTGAACGCCTACAATGGTTGAAATCCATCGGCGTGCCGGTAAATAGCGAGATCCGTTTATGCGATGGCATTGAAAACGTGCTGAATTTCTACCGCACTATGATGGAAAAACGCAGTTCCTTGGGTTATGACATTGACGGTACCGTGTTAAAAGTCAATGACATTGAATTGCAACAAAGACTGGGCTTTATTTCCAAAGCACCGCGTTGGGCAATCGCTTACAAATTCCCAGCACAAGAAGAACTGACGGTATTAAATGACGTGGAATTCCAAGTCGGTCGAACCGGTGCCATCACGCCTGTAGCCAAGTTACAACCGGTGTTCGTTGCCGGCGTAACGGTAAGTAACGCAACCTTACATAATGGCGACGAGATCGAGCGTCTCAACATTGCTATCGGCGACACGGTGATTATTCGTCGTGCCGGCGATGTGATTCCACAAATTATTGGTGTCGTACATGATCGCCGCCCGGCCAACGCGCGCCAAATTGTCTTTCCAACGCACTGTCCGGTATGCGATTCCTTAATCGTACGCATTGAAGGCGAAGCGGTGGCACGTTGCACCGGCGGGTTATTCTGTGCGGCACAACGCAAAGAAGCGCTAAAACATTTCGTCTCACGCAAAGCCATGGACATTGACGGTGTAGGTGCCAAACTGATTGAGCAACTGGTGGATCGCGAATTGGTTCATACCCCGGCAGATTTGTTCAAGTTGGATTTAGCCACACTCACCCGCTTGGAACGCATGGGGTCGAAATCGGCTGAAAATGCGTTAGTCAGCTTAGAAAAAGCAAAACACACGACCCTCGCCCGTTTTATCTTTGCGTTGGGTATTCGTGATGTGGGTGAAGCCACGGCATTAAATCTGGCAAACCATTTCAAAACCTTAGAAGCGTTACAAAATGCCGATTTAGAACAGCTACAACAAGTGTCTGATGTGGGCGAAGTGGTTGCGAATCGCATTTTTGTGTTCTGGCGCGAAGAGCATAATGTTGCGGTGGTGAATGATCTCATCGCCCAAGGCGTGCATTGGGAAACCGTCGAAGTACAGGACGTGAAAGAAAATCCATTCAAAGACAAAACTGTGTTGCTCACCGGTACACTTTCCCAAATGGGACGCAACGATGCCAAAGCGCTGTTACAACAACTCGGTGCCAAAGTCAGCGGCAGTGTTTCGGCAAAAACCGATTATGTTATCGCCGGTGAAGCAGCAGGTTCCAAACTCAGTAAAGCGGCAGAATTAGGCGTGCAGGTGTTGAGTGAAGAGGAGTTTTTAGCGTGGGTTAATGGATAAAGTGTAAAGACAGAAATCCATTTATCCCAAAGCAAAAAATAAGGACAGGCATAAAGCCTGTCCCTACAAAAACACTTGAAAAATTACTCCCAATCGAATCAAGTTCGGTTGTTCGCCCCGAAGGGGCCGTTGGCAAAGCTAACGTTCAAAACCCGTTGGATTTTGTGACCGCACTTTCAGTGACCCTATTCGGCAATCCGTTCTTTATAATGCAATCGGCAGACCGATAAATAACTGTCGTTGCCACCAATTTGAATTTGATTCCCTTGTTTGACGACCTCGCCTTGTTCATTTAAACGCAATACGAAATTGGCTTTACGTCCGCAATAGCAAATGGTTTTAAGTTCTTCCAACTGATCCGCCCATGCCAACAAATAGCGACTCCCTTCAAAAAGTTCTGCTTGGAAGTCAGTGCGTAAGCCATAACATAAAACAGGAATTTTCAGTTTATCCACCACATCGCTCAGTTGATACACTTGTGCTTTGGTTAAAAATTGTGCTTCATCCACCAAAATACAATGCAACGGCTCTTTCGTTAAGTGTTGTTGAATTTCTGCAAATAAATCCGTGTCACGTGCGAAGGTGTTCGCCTGTTCACTGATACCAATACGGGAAGTAACGCGTCCGGCGCCAAAACGATCATCAATGGCAGCCGTATAAACGAGTGTGTTCATATTGCGTTCACGGTAGTTATAGGAAGATTGCAGCAAAGTTGTCGATTTTCCCGCATTCATGGTGGAATAATAAAAATACAGCTTGGCCATAATTATTTAAGCGCCCATTTCCAAAAGTAATAGCAGATAAAACCGGTTAACGGCGGTAACGAGGCGAGAATAAAAACACCTATAGTGGTGCGTGCACCAACCATCTTCCCTACCTCCGTTAAGAAATCGATGAGGACGTCTGTCGGCGTGGTAAACACAAAAAAGCCGATAATTGCCAACATAACGAAGCAGCCAATTCCGGCGGCACGCATTGCTCTGAATTTAATGTTGTCCATAATGTTTCCTTGAATGAAGTGCGGTCAAAAAAACGTTTAAATTTTTGACCGCACTTTGATTTAGCATCGGGTTAAATGGCGGTTAATTCGGTCATTGCCCAACGCGGACGCACTTCGATGGCAAGATCTTGCTGCTGTCCTTGTTTTAAACGTAGAAAACCGGCATAGGCAATCATGGCGCCGTTATCGGTACAAAATTGCGGTTGCGGGTAAAACACTTCACCACCTAATTGTTGCATCAGTTCCGCCAAGGTTTGGCGCAACTGTTTATTGGCACTTACACCGCCGGCAATCACTAAACGCTTCAAGCCCGTTTGTTTTAACGCACGCTTGCATTTGATTGCTAGCGTATCCACCACAGCCTCTTGGAACGCATAAGCAATATCCGACTTGCTTTGCTCGGTTAATTTCCCTTCTTCTTGCATGACTTGATGAAGCGTATTGGCGGCAAAGGTTTTTAAGCCGGAAAAGCTGAAATCCAAACCTGGACGATCAGTCATCGGACGTGGAAAAGCAAAACGATTCGGCGTGCCATTTGAAGCTAAACGGGCTAGTGCCGCCCCGCCGGGATAATCCAATCCGAGTAATTTTGCCGTTTTGTCAAACGCTTCCCCTGCGGCATCATCAATGGATTCGCCTAATAATTCGTAGCGTCCGACGCCGTCCACACGCACCAATTGAGTATGCCCGCCGGACACCAACAACGCCACAAAAGGAAAGTGCGGTGGATTTTCTTCCAGCATGGGGGCCAGTAAATGCCCTTCCATGTGATGTATGCCGATTGCCGGTACATTCCACGCATAAGCCAAGGATCGCGCCACCGTAGAGCCAACTAACAACGCGCCGACTAAACCCGGACCGCAGGTATAAGCTACGCCGTCAATGTCTTTGGCGGTAAGATTGGCTTCTTGTAAGGCGGCTTGTAATAATGGCGCTAATTTCCGGATATGATCACGTGATGCTAGCTCCGGCACAACACCGCCATAATCGGCATGCAACGCAATTTGAGTGTGTAACTGATTGGCAATCAAGCCTTTTTCTTCATCATAAATGGCAACACCCGTTTCATCACAGGACGTTTCAATGCCTAAAATTCGCATTTTGAATCTCTTTTTATTCTGTTCAATGAGGCTGAATTTTACCTTTTTTACAAGGATTTAACCAGTTTTCAAACGGGGATTTGCGGAAAAGGCGAATCTTTCCTTTACTTTCGTACTGAATTTGGATTAAAATTGCGACCTTTATTGAATCTGCCGCAGGCGCGGCAACAAATAAAAATTTAAATTGCAATTAAATTAATTAAACTCATTGAGGTGATTGGCTTATGCCTGTAATTAAAGTTCGTGAAAATGAATCCTTTGACGTAGCATTACGTCGTTTCAAACGCTCTTGCGAAAAAGCTGGTATCTTAGCAGAAGTTCGTGCTCGTGAATTCTACGAAAAACCAACAACGATTCGTAAACGTGAAAATGCAACCCGCGCAAAACGTCACGCTAAACGCGTAGCTCGTGAAAACGCACGCAACACACGTTTATACTAATTAACAGTATTTTTTAACTCGAGTTATAAAAACCGTGAATCTTCCAAGGCTCACGGTTTTATTTTCTCTCAATCTCATCAGTTAGGCTCATATTTCGTTCACAATAAGAGGCAGAATACTCGATGAAAGGCACCATTCCACGTACATTTATAGACGATATATTAACTAAAGTTAATATCGTTGATCTGATCAATTCCAGAGTAAAACTGAAAAAAGCCGGCCGAGATTATCAGGCGTGCTGTCCGTTTCATCATGAAAAAACCCCCTCTTTTACCGTCAGTGACAAAAAACAGTTTTATCATTGCTTCGGTTGTGGCGCGCACGGCAATGCCATTTCCTTTTTGATGGAGTATGACAAACTGGAATTTGTGGAAGCGGTGGAAGAACTGGCCGGTTTTCTTGGGTTGGAAATTCTCTACGAAAAACGACCGCACTTTAACGAGAGTGGCAAGCAAGTCGGCTATCAAACCAAGCGTAATCTGTATGAATTAATGCAGGAAATCGCCACATTTTATCAGCAACAATTGCCGTTAAATATTCCTGCGCAAAGTTATCTGCAACAACGTGGTTTATCAGCGGAAATTATCGAACGTTTTCAAATCGGTTATGTGCCGAATGCCATGGATACCGTTTATCGCCAATTCGGTAAAACCCGAGAAGAGCAACAAAAACTGTTCGATTTAGGCATGCTATCACGCAATGATCGTGGCAATATTTATGACAAATTTCGCAATCGGATTATGTTTCCGATTCGCGATCGTCGAGGCCGCACCGTGGCTTTCGGCGGACGCGTGTTAACCGATGAGAAACCGAAATATTTGAACTCTCCGGAAACCGTGACCTATCACAAAGGCAGTGAATTGTACGGTTTATTTGAAGCCCTACAAGCTGACGATTCACCACAAAAATTACTGGTTGTTGAAGGTTATATGGATGTGGTGGCGTTGGCCCAATTCGGTGTAGATTATGCCGTGGCCTCTCTTGGCACATCAACAACCTCGGAGCAAATTCAATTACTCTTTCGCTCAACAGAACAAGTGATTTGCTGTTATGACGGCGATCACGCGGGGCGTGATGCGGCATGGCGAGCCTTAGAAAATGCACTGCCTTATTTGGAAGACGGCCATCAACTCAAATTTATCTTTTTACCTGACGGCGAGGATCCCGATACCTTTATTCGCCAATTTGGCAAAGAGGGATTCGAGGAATATCTCAATAACGCACAATCTTTAAGTGAATTTTTATTTGCTCATTTGACGCCACAAGTGGATTTCTCCAGCAAAGAAGGGAAAAACAAACTGGCGGCATTAGCAATACCGTTAATTAAACAAATTCCGGGCGATGTACTACGTTTGAATTTGCGTAACACGTTAGCCAAAAAACTAGGGATTCTCGATCCGACGCAGCTGGAAAGCCTTATTCCAAATCAACAGAAAACAGAAAACACACCGACAGCCCAACCGATACAATTTAAGCGAACCCCAATGCGTGTGCTGATCGCATTGTTGTTACAAAATCCGGAATTGGTGAAATTTGTACCCGATTTGGAATCTTTTCGTTCGTTAAATGAGCCGGGCTACGATTTGTTTGCAGAAATGACCGCACTTTGCCGTGAAAAAGTGGGTATTAGTTCCGGGCAACTGTTGGAACACTGGCGCGATACACCTCAACAAAATACGCTTGAAAAACTGGCCACATGGAACCATTTGGTTGAAGAAGACAAGATTGAAGATACCTTCCGCGAAACATTACGTTATCTTTATCTACAGATCATTGATAAACGAATAAATTGGCTAATCGCTAAGGATCGTAGCGAAGGATTAAATCTTGATGAGAAAAAAGAACTTTCAACGTTGTTGTTGGTAAAAAAACGCGAAAAAGAACACGAAAGAAATAGTTAAACCGAAGGAAGAATGCTAAAATCTTGGCGTTTTATCTTCACTAAATTAAGTAAGCAAGGCGGATATCAAATATGGATCACAATCCACAATCTCAATTGAAACTACTCATCGCCCAAGGGAAAGAGCAAGGCTATTTAACGTATGCCGAAGTCAATGACAGCCTGCCCGAAGAACTCGTCGATGCCGATCAAATTGAAGATATCATTCAAATGATCAACGACATGGGGATTCAGGTGTTGGAGACTGCACCGGATGCCGATGATCTGATGCTCAATGAAACGATTACTGATGAAGATGTCGTTGAAGAAGCCACACAGGTGTTATCCAGCGTTGAGGCCGAGTTAGGCCGTACAACCGACCCTGTGCGCATGTATATGCGTGAGATGGGCAGTGTGGAATTGCTTACCCGCGAGGGCGAAATTGATATTGCCAAACGTATTGAAGAAGGTATCAATGAAGTACAAAGTGCTGTTGCCGCTTATCCTGAAGCGATCACTTATTTAATTGAACAATACGAATCAGTAGAAAATGGCGGTGTTCGCTTGGCTGATTTAATTACCGGTTTTGTCGATCCAAACGTATTGAGCGAATCTGATAACACCCACTTAGATGAAAATTTTGATTCCGATGAAGAAAATGAAGAAGATGTCGGCGATAATAGGTTAGATGATGAAAGCGAAGATGAAGAAGATAGAGAGGAAAACAGTAGCGACGATGGTGATAGCGATAACAGCATCGATCCCGAAGTTGCACGCGAAAAATTCACCGCACTTAAAGAACAACATCAAAAAACCTTGGCAAGCATTGAAAAACATGGTCGCACATCGAAAAAAACCAAAGATGAAATTCAAGCCTTGTCAGATATTTTCACTCAATTCCGTTTAGTGCCAAAACAGTTCGATATTCTTGTGCTATCCATGCGTGACATAATGAAACGCATGCGTGCGCAAGAACGCTTTATTCAGCGAATCGTGGTCGATAATGCCAAAATGCCTAAATCCAGTTTCCAAAAGAGTTTCATCGGACATGAAACTACCGATACTTGGTTGATTAAAGCCTTGGGCGCTGGCAAAGCATGGTCTGAAAAACTAGTACAATATGAAAATGATTTGCGTCAAGCCATCGCAAATTTAGTACAAATTGAGCAAGACACTCATCTCACTATTCAGCAAATTAGAGAAATCTGCGAACGCATTGCACAAGGTGAGTTAAAAGCACGTCGTGCAAAGAAAGAAATGGTGGAAGCCAACTTGCGTTTGGTGATTTCCATTGCAAAAAAATATACCAATCGTGGATTGCAATTCCTTGATTTAATTCAAGAAGGTAATATCGGCTTAATGAAAGCAGTAGATAAATTTGAATACCGTCGTGGTTACAAATTCTCCACTTATGCCACTTGGTGGATTCGTCAGGCGATTACCCGTTCTATTGCGGATCAAGCACGGACAATCCGTATCCCGGTACACATGATTGAAACGATTAACAAGCTAAATCGTATTTCCCGCCAAATGTTACAAGAAATGGGACGTGAAGCCTCACCAGAAGAATTGGCGGAGCGTATGGGTATGCCTGAAGATAAAATCCGTAAAGTACTGAAAATTGCGAAAGAACCAATCTCTATGGAAACCCCTATCGGAGATGACGATGATTCCCATTTAGGTGATTTCATTGAAGACTCCACCTTAGAGCTTCCGTTAGATTCCGCCACCGCACAAAGCTTAAAAGCGGCCACACATGAAGTGCTGGAAGGTTTAACGTCACGTGAAGCGAAAGTTCTTCGTATGCGTTTCGGTATCGACATGAACACCGACCACACGTTAGAAGAGGTTGGCAAACAATTTGACGTTACCCGTGAACGTATTCGTCAGATTGAAGCCAAAGCATTACGCAAATTGCGTCATCCAAGTCGCTCAGAAACGTTGCGTAGCTTCTTAGATGAGTAGTGAAACAAACCCTAATAGTACAAAAAGGATAAGTCATAATGACTTATCCTTTTTGTTTACACATAATTATCATAATAGCTAGACTTTAGCGTAATATTTCCCTATAATCTGCACCTCAAATCAATGCTCACCGCCCCCATACGCCCCCATAGCTCAGTCGGTCAGAGCAGTCGACTCATAATCGATTGGTCACAGGTTCAAGTCCTGTTGGGGGCACCAACTTAATAATTCATACTGCTCCATTCTGATTCATTTCAATTCAAAAACACTTAAAAATCAACAATTTTAATTGATTCAATAGCGCATTATGCTCCATTCTGATTCATTTTGATTTTGCTTTTTCGTACCCGATATAGTACCCTGGCACAAATTTACTAGTTTTTTGGGTACTAAAAACAAGGCAAAATCATGGCAAGAATAGTGAAGGGTTTAACCAATACACAGGTTGAACGAGCAAAATACACACCTAATGGAACAAATGAATTAAACGATGGCAAAGGGCTATTTCTTCAAATGTATCCAACTGGGGCGAAGAAATGGCGCTTCCGCTATGAAAGACCAATCACCAAAGCGCGCACCAAATTTAATATAGGCGATCACCCCTCTATAACACTAGCCCAAGCACGCGCCAAAAGGGACGAATACAATGCTTTATTAGCGCAAGGGATAGACCCGCAAGAACACGCCAAACAGAAACACCAAGCCTTACAGTTTCAGTTAGAAAATACCTTTCTCAAATGGGCGGAACGTTGGAAAGAAAATAAAGAAAAGAAAGTCAAAGCGGATACCTTAAGGAAAGATTGGCGACGGATTGAAATGTACCTGTTAGAATCACTGGGGCAAATCCCTATTGATAAAGTGCTTCCTCCCCTACTGATTCAGGCCCTTCCCCCCTTGGAAGCCATGAAAGACCGCAGAACAGGCACGGCAGATAGCGACACCTTGAAGCGAGTTATCCGCTTAGCCAATGAAATTCTAACCTATGCAATGAACGCCGGGGCAATTCCTTTTAATCCGTGCTTAAGCGCAAAAGATATTTACAGTTTCGCCCCGGCGGAAAGTCATCCGCACATTGAGCCGGCAGAATTGCCCCTATTGCTAACGGATATAAGCGAATCAAAGGCACAACCAAGAACAAAGGATTTAATCTTGTTTCAACTTTTAACCATGGTGCGCCCATCAGAAGCGAGTAACGCAGAATGGGCCGAGTTTGATTTAGAAAACAAGGTTTGGACGATACCCGCCGAAAAAATGAAAATGAAGCACCCGCACAAAGTCCCGCTTTCTAGTCAAACAATTAGACTGCTTCAACACTTACAATCGCAAACAGGGCACAAGCGTTTTGTATTTGCCAGTAGAAATAAAATAAATGAGCCGATGAATTCCCAAAGCGTCAATAAAGCCCTTGTTGATATGAGCTATAAGGGCAAACAAGACGCGCACGGATTGCGCTCCATAGGAAGAACCTACATTGGCGAGAAACAAATGGACGGTTACGAAGTGCTAGAAATGTGTATTGCCCATAAAGTCGGCACAAGCACCGGCAAAATCTACGATAAAGCAGACTTCTTTGAACAACGAATCCCAATTATGCAAGCATGGGGGGATTTTGTAGAACAGTGTGCGGAACGCACTTCTAGTAAAAGCTAGAGATAAAGAAAAGACTATTGGCAAAATTATATTGAAACAAAGGTTGTAACGCGCTGTGGTGGGGGTTGAACCCACAATGCCGCGATTGCTCGCTGACTTACCATTAGCCTACACAACGCATTACTGTGCACCACTCTATATACCAACTAAAACAAAGTCAAATGCATTTCTTAATCTCTATCAATACCACAAGGGCGAGTAATCGCCCTATTTTTTTGCCCATCCTTCATTACTCATTTTTGTTTTGTAAAAGTTTTCAAAAATTTTTCCACTTTACCACTTAACCAATTCTTTATTTTTATATCATACTGAAATAAAAAGAAAATAATAAGAAAAGATTAAGTGAAAATGCAAGTGAGAAATAAGTGGTTAAGTGGAAAATATAAACCGCTATTTTTTTGCGATACGCAATAAACCCAAACAAATTACCTGTTTTTATATATTTGATTGAGACATAACAAACAGGAGCAACAAAATGACCTTACAAGCAAAATCTACACAAGAAGAAGCCCTTCCAAGCGAAAAAATCAAAGGAAAGTATGAAGGCTTAATTGGGGAAATGTTCGATGTTTTAATCAATGAGTTTGAAAAAAATTCGAAAACTAAGAATGAAGCGTTAGCACTGGCAGAAAGTACCGTTTTAACAATAGCTAATTATTTTGGTGGGCGCAGTTTTTACCTTCCAAACGGAACAAGATTGAAGGCACAAATTAGAGCTAATCGAATTTTTAAAGAATTCAAAGGTGACAATATGAATGAACTAACAAGAAAGTATAGCCTTTCCTCCCCCCCATATTTATGCCATTCTAAGAAAGCAACAGAAATTGCGAAAAAATGAATCAGTAAAGTAATAATGTAAGGAATTGTAAATATTGCTCAATTATTAAGCAAATAATTCACTATAAAATGATTCAATTTTCCAAGTTTTTAAACGCCAAATCTTTAAACCGTGTTTAAGAGGCCTTTAAATATCGTTTAAAAATTTAAAGATATTTAAAAAAGTGACATAAAAAAGCCAGTTTTGTCACTTTTTTAAAACACGATAACAGCAAGTTAAACGATTTTCTTTGCAAGTTTATGTATTTAAACGACCTTAAACAACATCCTCATTTTGATAACCGTTTTTAAAAACAGGTATCAAAATGAGGAAAATCTTTATAAAACAATCGGATATTGACGCCCCTTCACAAATTTTATAGCCTATTTATGCCGTTCAATTTAATCCAAAACAAGTTATGAGGATTCATCATGAACGAACAACAATACCTAACCAATGACAAACACTACACCGTGCGCGAAATGGGTGAGCTTTTTGGCGTATCACGGAGCAAGTTAGACCGTTTGGTGAGAGAAGGGAAAATCAAGAAAACCAAATTTGGTGCAACTACGCTTTATAAAGCGACTGAAATTCAACGTTATTTAGCGAGTATCAACCAATGAGGACGCAGAAACAGGCAGGGCTTTTCAGTGCGCCAACACCAAAAAGCCCCTTATCATCATTTAGCCAAGCGAGCAAAACAATGACTAATTCACATTTTAGCAAAATATTTCACCAATTTGCCAAAAAACGCTTTACAAAGTGCGGTGGCTTTTGGCATTATTTTGCCGTGCTTACAAAATCAACCGCCGAGCCTGAGAACTCGAATCATTTATCAGTGGCGCAGAACACGCCTATTGCGTGTTTTTTATGCGTAGCGCACACGCACCCCAAGAACGCCTAGCGCGTCCATCTATGGTAGCGTGTAGCGGGAAAGGTTTCGCCCTTTGCTGTTTTCCACTGATGACAGTTTCTCAGCCCGTTACACGTTACCGCCCAAGCCTGAGAACTTTAGCGGTAACTTCCAATCAATTTTTCAGTGGAGTTACGCAAATGTATCAATTCATTTTTGCCGGCATACGCCGAACCGATCTTACAAACCGCATTCAAAAAATCCGCATTACCGCCGACAATGAGCACACCGCCCGCAAAGCGTTCGCTAAAGAGTTTATTTTAATCCTTGCCGGCAAAATCAACCTTAAAAATACTGTGAAAAACAACCGCACTTTAGGGGGGATTTATGCGTAATATTATTCAGATTGCACTACTTGAGCATTTACACCAACACGCCGACAATCAAGAAAGAATGGCCGAATATTACAACCAATTTAAACAGGCGGAACAAGACTCTACACAAGCCTTGAAAATGTATTCGGATCTTGTTTTTAGTTATGGCATTGAGTTAGATGCTTTACAAGAAAATATTGACGGCTCAATTTTGGTTGGCATTGGCTCAACCTTAAAACACCTTTGTGCCGAATTAGACCTTGCTCGGTCTGGCAGAGAACAAACAGACACTAATCTGAATACACTGGAACAAGGTGGTAATCATGACAGCTAAACGCAAAAATGCCCCGCATTTAGCCGACCAAGTACAAGATGGGGTGGAATTGATTATTTTAATCGGATCCAAAGCATGGCAGGCATGGGATAAAGGCAACGGGCTAGAATGGAGTTTATTAGCGCAAGCGATAAAAACAGATCCAAAACAAAAGCCCGTGATTTTAGGCCCAAACCAGTTAGAGGAAATTAACGTTCTAAACCTTGCCGAAAACGACCGCACTTTTATTCGCCTTTGCCAATTCGGGAAGTTTTCACATTCCGAAGAATTGCCGGCTGTGGTGGCAAACTTGGCAAAGAATACGAATGTTCAAAATCTAACGCTATGCGATAGCTTAGGGCACCTACAGGAAGACGGCAATTTGTCAGCATGGCTTAAACGCACGCGCGAACAAAACGGCGAAAGTGTGGCAGAAATGGTAGCAGAAAGCGTGAGCCGAAAATCCCCCATGATTGATTTTGAAAGCGAGAAGCCGACACAACCGGAAATCACAGAGGCGTTTTTACAATGGACGGATAAACCTATCCGCCAAGATAGCACCATAGGGAAAACCTTAGAATATAATGGGCTATATTGGCAGGCGTTACCGGAGACAATCCTTCAACGCAAGATTATGGCGTTCTATCATGAACAAGGCTATAACAAATACACTGTGAGAAGCCTGAAAGCCATTGCCGACCTAGTCGCAATCAAGGCGGATGAAATCCCAACACAAAACCCCGATTTTATCGGCTTTCAAAACGGGGTATTAAGCAAGAAAACAGGCGAATTCATGCCGCACAAAATTGACCACTTTTTGCGCTCAATAGAAAAATTTGATTGTGATACTCGAAGCCAAAATATACCGCACTTTGATGATTGGATTGAATTTGTCAGTAACGGCAACCAAAACAAAAAGAACGCGATTTTAGCCGGGCTTTATATGGTGCTCACCAACCGGCACGAATGGGGGCTATTTTTAGAAGCCACCGGCACCGCCGGCGCGGGAAAATCAGTATTCAGCCGAATAGTTTCAATTATCAACGGCGAAAGCAACACGGGCTATATCAACCTTCAAGAATTGGAAATAGACCGCAAGCGGGCAATGCTAATCGGAAAAAGCCTTGCTATATCGCCCGACCAAAAGCCCTACAAGGGAAGCGCGGACGAATTGAAGGCAATTACCGGGGGCGATAACGTTACCGTAAAATTGGTTTATGTTGATGATTTTGCCGTAAAACTCACGCCAGTGTTTATGTTAGTAACAAACTACCCTTTACTATTCACCGACCGAAACGGGGGTATAGCCCGCCGGCGCATAATCATTCCTTTTGACCGGGCCATTCCGAAAGAGAAAAAGGACGTGCATTTCACCGAGAAAGTACAAAAGGAAGTTTACGGCATAGTGAATAAGTTATTAGCCCTTTTCCCAAATTCTGATACGGCTAGAGCGATTTTGGAAGAATACCGGGATTTAGACGAAGGCAGACACATAAAACGCGAATCTAATCACCTGATTGACTTTTTAGGGCATTTTGAATTGAGGGAACACCGAAACGAAAAAGCCCTAAGAATAGGGAATGCAAGGGGTGGATTTATTCCCTATGGTGACAGATTAGGCAAACCGGATAGCCTATACTCCGCCTATTTGTTCTACTGTGAATGTAATGGCCTATCTCCAATTAATCGCTTTTCCTTTAATAATGCATTAAGTGGCGCATTCAAAGAGGCGGGAGAAAAAATACCTTTTGAAATAAAAATGCTATATGGAAACGAGACAACTAACGCATATTGGAAGAATAGAGTTCTTTCTATTCGACAGTGGGAAGGATAGTATTAAACGACTAATTTCAGAAAAGGCGACAAAATCGCCTTTTTTTCGTCTGAAATCTACCATTTTTCTAGAATTCCACTTTACAAAGTGTTCATAAGTGTAGCTAAACCACTTGAATAAAACCTTATTCAAAAAGGCTTGAGAGTGTTTTGAGTGGTTAAGTGGAAAAATTTTTCAAAACTTTTTTTTCTTTTTTTGCATTCTTTTTTCTTTCTATTTTGATTGAGAAATAACAAACCCACAAAGGGAGCTTTTTATCTTTTAATTGTGTGAGATTCATCAGTAAAAAAGGTAAAGAGTATGATGGGAAAAGCAATTTTTGAGATTTTACGCACCGGAACGCATAGAGCTAGAAACGGTAGATTTACATTTAGTCAGGAGGATATAAAAGGCATTGCTAAATTTTATTCAGCAGATGTGAAGAAGGCACCTTTAGTTATCGGACACCCTGAAAACGATAACCCACAATATGGAAACGTCACAAAACTTTATCATCATGAAGGGCATTTGTTTGCCGAAGCAGAAATTAATGAAGAGCTAATTAGCAAAGTTAAAAATGGCGAAATCAGCGGAATTTCTTCGGCGGTCTATTTTTCTGAATCTAAAGGCAATCCGGTGAAAGGCTTGGGCAGTTACTTAAAGCATGTTGGATTCCTTGAAAAAGGTAAAGACGAACCGGCAGTTAAGGGGATGTTAAACCCTGAAATTAGCTTACATATCGCCAACCTAAGTGCAGATAATGACATTGTATTTCTTAGTGATGGAGGATATTCCTACAATCGCCCAAATAGGCGAATTAAATCAAAAAGCACAGTATTTCCAAAACGCCCTAGGCGTAGATTATGGCACGGCGTTAGATATTATCAGTCAATAGGTAAAAATTATGACCAACGATTTAGATGAACTCAAAAAAGAAAATGAACGCTTGATTACCGAATTAAGCGAAAACAAGAAAATTGTGGCAAATGCCAATAACACAAACTATGTAGAAGAATTGCTAAAGAAAGGAGTATTGCTTCCACGGCAACAGGATTTTGCAATAGAACTGTTAGATATTGCTTCAAACTACGATAACGGCGAATTTGTCGCCTTTAGCGAAGGGGAATGCCTAACCGATAAAATCAAAGATTTTTTAGCAAAACAACAACCTGTAAATCTAGCAATGCAAACTGAAAGCATAGATTTAAATTTATATAAAAAGCCTACTGTTTGGCGACAAGAAGGAGAACCATTTACCCCCCATCAGTTGGACGAAAGAATAAAAAATTATATGCGAACCTATAATGTAAATTATAGAACCGCTTTCAACGAAATCATTTCATCAGGAGAATAGATAATGACAAACCAAACTCAACAAACACTTCAAACGGCCCGAATTCAAGACCCAGTATTAACCAATCTAGCACAAGGTTATTACAACAATGAATTAGTATGTGAAGTTTTAATGCCGGTGGTAGAAATTGGCAAAGAAGCGGGGAAAATCCCACAATTCGGACGACAAGCATTTACGCAACCACGAACTGTACGCGAATTGCGTGGGGCTTCTAATAGACTAACCCCGGAAGATATTTCAACACTAGACGTGCAATTAGAAGAGCATGATATTGAATACCCGATTGACTACCGAGAAGACAATGAAGCAAGTTATCCTTTAAAACAATATGCGTTATCGGTTACCCAAGACATCATCGCACTAGGGCGAGAGGTAGAAACAGCAAAACTAGCTCAAAATAGCGATAATTACAGCACTGAAAATGTTATTTCTTTAAATACGAACAGCAAAATTAGCAATAAAAAATCCAATCCATTAGAAGTTATTGAAAGTGGTATTTATGCAATTTCTTCATCCATAGGTATGAAACCGAATGTTTGTGTGATTGCGGGAGACGTCTGGAAAGTTTTAAAAGAAAATGAAGTTATCTTAGAGCGTATCAAATACACCCGTACTGGTATTTTAACACCTGAGATATTTGCAGAGCTAATCGGCATTGAAACAGTAAAAGTCGGTGAAGCGGTACAACAGGTCGGCGGAAAATTAGAAAAAATTTGGTCTAATTGCATTATTCTTGCCTATGTATCAGATAAAGCCAAAAATAAGAAAGGTAATATTTTTGACCCTTCTTTCGGTTATACAGTAAGACGCAATAAAGGACTGTTTGTTGATACCTGTTTTGAGCACGGCGGGAAAGTTCAAATTGTTCGCTGTACAGATATTTACAAACCGCACTTATTGGGTAAATCAGCCGGTTATCTAATCAAGGATTGTCTTGCCGGTTAAAATCGTTCAGAATAGCCCCTAAATGGGGCTATTTTTATTTTTTGCCAAAGGCAGGCAGGTTTATACCCTTTTCTAAGAATAATACGGAATCAGGTTAAATTATGTTGAATTTGGCGGACTAACTTAAATTATTCCAAATATCCCACCATAAGCGGAACAAATAGCGCAGGATAATGCATAATAAATTGTATTGATTTTGTTTTTTAGTACCCTATAAAGTACCCAGACAACAATGGCCAAAATTTATTATTTAAGCATATCAATAAGTTACTAAAATTTATTTAGTCCTGTCAGGTCCTTTTATTGGTGATATGCCGATAAATGAAATTCTGCCAAAGGTTGTTATAGAAGCATTAGAATCACTCTATAACCAAGGCAAGGGCGATACATTAAAGCGCACTATTCGGCTATTGAATGAAGTACTTAACTTCGCTGTAAACTACGGTCTAATTGCCTTTAATCCTTGCTTACGAATCAATGAAGTATTTAACTTTGGAAAATCCTCCAACAACCCGGCAATAACACCAAAAGAACTACCGGAATTAATAAAAGCCGTGATGTATTCCAGTGCGGCCATTCAAACAAAATTATTATTCAAATTTCAGTTATTAACTATGGTACGCCCTGCTGAAGCAAGTAACGCTACATGGTCTGAAATTGATTTTAAAAAATCTTTATGGACTATCCCGGCTAACAGAATGAAGAAAAGGCATCCTTTTGTAATTCCTCTTTCTTCCCAAGCTATGGCAATTCTAAACAAAATGAAAAGTATATCTGTGAAAAGCGAATATGTTTTTCAAAGTTGGATTAAGTCTAACCAACCAATGAGCAGTCAAACAATCAATAAAATGCTAGTCGATTTAGGCTACAAGAATAAACAAACAGCTCATGGATTAAGAACAATCGGACGCACTTATTTAGCAGATCAGCGTATTGATTATGAAGTGGCTGAAATGTGTATTTCTCACAAGACGGGTACGCAAACAGGCAAGATTTACGATAGGGCTGATTTCCTTGAACAACGCAAGCCGGTGATGCAACTTTGGGGAGATTATGTAGAACAATGTGAACGTTAAAAGTGATGTGCGTGGAAAATATTTAAAAAGTGCGCTCACTCGTTCACTCGTTTACTTTCTTTTATTTTTCAAATACTTATAAGGTGAAGACGAAATCGAAGTTATTCACCTAGGTATTCACCTTTTTAGATAAAAAAAGCGCGGTTTTTATGCCGCGCCTTTCACTATCTATTTGATTTTATGTACTCATTATAAAACTCGTCAAAGTCTTTAAAGTGTACATTGGTGATATATCTTCCTTTTTCCGTGCCGGAAGTAATTCGCCTGCGGGTGTATGGATATTTATTTTTATGTTGTGCCAATCCTTGTCTTAATGATTCGGTAAAGTTATTCTTTGTTAAAGCATTTTGAATATTATTGGCTTCAGTAAATACCAAGTAAGCAGGGTAAAGGTGCGTTCTTGGAAGTCCGGTTTTCGCGTTGCCAATTCCTAGCCCGTTACTTTCTTGGGAGGTTAGGAAATAACTACAAAACACCGTTAAATGATCTGAGTTCATTTTTATTTCTAACGCTTCGGCACTTTCCTGTTGTTGAATTAACGCTTTCTTCGCGTCTAGCGGATTTTTAAAAGCCTGAATCAGTTTATAAATAATTCCTCCGGCTTCGGCTTCTATCTTATCCATTAAGTGCGGATCGCGTTTACTTTCAGGCACCACCTTATCGAAGTGGAAAATCACTCTGCGGCGTTCAATACCTCCGTTTCTTTCTGTGAAGCGTGTCGGCTCATTGTTTACGATTAGCACAATCGCGGGAATGACTGCTTTAAACTTGCTTTTGTGCTTCGGATCGATATTGACTAAATCACCCGCACTAATGCTTTTTAGTCCACCACCATCACCACCATCACCACCATAGCGGGATTGTTCCGGGCATAGAATGAGCGTTTTATTCACAAAGTTTTCACGGCCGCGCGGTTCGTCTAAATCGACTAATCGCCCACTTTCCGTGTTTTGTTCGCCGGCTAACATTGTGGCAATTTGCGCAAATACCGATTTTCCGCTGCCACCATCACCGGTTACTTCAAAGAATAACTGCCAGTTATGGCGATTCGTTAAAATTGCGTAAAGTGCGCCCAAGATTGCTTGCTTTTTATCTTCCTTACCATCAGCAACAAAATTCAACCAACTATCAAAGTGTGGTGTATTTTCTTCCTGATTTGTGTAATCGTGCGGAATAAAGGAAGTGAGCCAGTTTTCCCGACAATGTGGGCTAAATTCCAAAATAGAACGATTTAATACGCCATTTTTAAAGGCTAATAGCTCCTTGGATTGTTCCCCCATTTTGGCCGCTTGAATCTTTGCTGTATGGTTAAAATTTATAACTCAAGCTAAACACAATGGTTCGCCCTCTGGCATAGTTATTTAAAATAGACTGTGTTTTTCCGCTATGGCCATCCTTATGACACAATTCTCCCGGTGCACAAGGCTGTGACGGCGCGCTACTTATGCTGCTGTAATAACGTTGCGTTGCCGCATCGTTACCAGCATCCAACGGATCAATATACTTCTTATCAAACAGGTTCTGAACTTCTGTTTTCAAAATCAAGTTTTCAATCGGTTCATAGCTAACATATAAGTCAAAAATTAACGGTTGCTTTTCAATGGTTTCCGTTTCTTTAATTGCATGATGATGACGTCTTAAGGCATTCTTCTCAAACTTTGTACCATCAATATATTTTTCCTCAATGGAAGCCCGTTTGCTTTCACCATAATAACGAACCGCTCCGCCAACCGTTAATTTTCGGTCAAACCAACGGCTACCAAGTTCAAGGCGACCATAATCTCTTGGTAGAGCTGAAATTCGAGTCAAACCGTAACCTTGTTTTAAAACATCTTCTTTTGAAGCATTATTCGGACGAGGGCTAGCATCACTATAATTGGTCGGCTGATTGGTTCTTTGATAAGCGTAAGATAAATTCGTAAAGAATCTGCCCATATCATAATTTAACTCTAATTCCACGCCACTCTTTTTCACCGTTTTAGCATAATTACGGTGTGCAATGGTAAATTGAAAACCGTTGCTTTCTGCCCAAGTAGGCGCACCGCCTTGCCACCATTCGCCCCAAACATTATGAATATAATTTTTGATGTAACTACGATATCCGACAACTTTTATTCCCAACACATCATCATTTTTCCAAATACCTTCTTTAAAAGTATTAAAGCCTAATTGATAAGTCGAAGCGCGCTCTGGTTTTAAATCAGTATTAACGCCAGCATCAGAGACTTGAGAAAAATACATTTCTTGAATGTTTGGCATACGGTGCGTTCTAGCATATCCCATAAAAGGCATAAAGTAGTCATGAAGATGAGCACTGAAGATCGCAGAATGGTTGACCGCTGTTTTATGGCCAGTTTTTCTTTCTAGAGGTTCATAAATTTGACAGCCGCCATTAGGCTTGCAATATTTTTTATAAATTTGAGAATCCTTGCCAAAGGCTTTTTCAAAATCTTCCGGAGAATTGTAGTAGCCTGCATATTCACCGTTAAATTTATACTTAATAAAGTTTACGCTGTAATCCAGTCGATAGATATCGCGAGTCAGTGAAGTATCTAAATAAAACGTATGAAATTTTTGTTCGCCGGAAGGGTGCAAAATACTCGATTTTTGTGGCAATAGCCCTTTTGAACCTTTATAACGCCCTAGAAAATCGTATAAACCACCCCGCTGTGAAGAACCGTCATAAAACAGACTTAGCTCTTCAGGGAATCGATTTTTGCTATATTCATTTTTGAAAAAGTTAAAACCTAACGTGGTTTTTAAGTCCACTTCTTTCGGCAACGTAAAAGTATAACTATTGCTTATATCAAAAATATCGGCGGCATTCTTCGTTTCTAAATATTTCAATACTTCCCAGCCAGTAAAACGTGAACCTTTAGGATATTTTGATTTACCCACGTTATGCGCCAACAACAAATTCATATCAATATAACCATTATTATTGAAATTATAGTTAAGTTGATAGTTACGATTTTCAATTTTACGGGTACCAATAGCGTTATCTAGAGCACGTAATTGCAGATTCAACGTATGGCGATCATCCCCATACTCCAATTTGACCAAATGACTATGAGAGCTTTGGCGAACACTGCTTGGATCTAATGGAGCCAAACGATATTGCTCGTTATTGCGTTCAAAAGCTGCATTGGTTTCATCAATTTGTTTCTGTAATTCAGGAGAATTATCAGGATCCTCAAGAATTCTTTTACGCTCTGCATTTTTATAATATTTACAATCATATGGTTCTGGCTGCGATGGAACTGGTGCATTACAAGCCCATAGGTTCTTATTTAAATCAGGCATCCATCTTCCTTTAGCCCGATCAAAAACAAATCCTGCTTCAGTAAATTGTTTATTTTTTTGTTGTTGCAAAAAGTCATCACCAACATCAGCAATTTTCTTACCACCTCCGCCAATTTTATAATCTTGCGACACTTCTCGACGGCTATATCCATATAACATGCCTACATAACCGCCATTATCCAACCATTTTCTGGTAGCCGCCATTGCCATATAGTTAGATTTCGTTGCATTGGTACCGGTCATCCCCTTGATAATAAAACCTAGGTTCTTATCACCCAAAATCACATCGTTGACACCCAACGTTCTGAAATTCGCCGAACCGTACAAGGAGTTCACGCCGTTTGTCCCACTAAAATTCCCCTTCGTTAAATCAATTCCAGCAATAAAATTCGGATCTAATGACGCTCCAAATTGAGAGTTACCGCCGGCTTGCCCGGAATCCATCGATGTGGAATAAAATGTTTGTGTAATGCCATCCACCATCGTGTTTGCCCGGCCGAATCCCGTTTCTCCTCGAATATTTAACGACAACACACCAGAACCTTTATCTTGTTGGGTAAAGGCACCTGGTATACTCCGTACTACATTATCAATACTTTGAGTTTCTTTAAAAACGTGTTCCCTTGTGCTTTTCGCTTTCGCTTCGGTAAACGGTTTTTTCTCGTTGGCAATGATTTTTTCAACCACATCAATTTGATTTAATTGTTCTTCTGCATAGGTAATATTGATAACATTTAAAAGACAAAATGTTATCAAGTTTAACTTGATAGTTTTACGCATTTTCTCCTCAGACTTTTAGTTAGTATTTTTATTAAATAAGAATTATTCTTATTATCGATCTATTTATAAACGAATACAACACTGTCATATTAGATTTTTGCTGAAACGCCTTCTCAATAAAATCAAAAAGATAAATTTTCTAAATGCATAAATGATTAATAAATGTACATATTCATCTATTTAATAAGATTACTTATTTTATGATAAAAAATAAGTTTTAATCAAATAAAAAAGTAGAAGACAAAAAAAAGTGCGGTGAAAAATCACCGCACTTTTATGCCCAAAATGAAGGGAAAAGGTGTTTAAGATCTAGCAAACCACAAGGTTTACATTCTTATTTTTTAGTAAATCATCAATACTTGGCGGAACATCCGAATCGGTGAAGACATATTCCACATCTGTAATGGAACCCAGTTTTACCATTGCGCGGCGACTAAATTTGGAATGATCCGTCACTAACAACGTATTACGGGAATTATCGATAATGGCACGTTTGACTTGCACTTCATGATAATCGTAGTCGAGTAAAGTGCCGTCCAAATCAATGGCACTAATTCCCAACACCCCAAAATCTAAACGAAATTGCGATAAAAATTCGACGGTTGATTCGCCGATGATGCCCCCATCTCGGCGCAAGGAACCGCTCGCCATGGTGATATCAAAGGAATCATTTTGCATAAGAATGTGCGCAGCATTGAGATTGTTAGTGACGATGCGTAATCGTTGATGTCCTAATAACGCGAAGGCAACTGCCTCAGCGGTGGTGCCGATGTCAATAAACAACGAAGCACCGTGCGGGATGAACTGAACTACCTGTTTTGCGATACAATTTTTTTCTTGAGAAAAAAAGTGTTTTCGATCGTGATAATCGCTATTTTCTGCCGTGGAAGGCGATGCTGCGCCACCGTGGTGACGGCGAATAAAGTTGGTTTCTGCCAGTTCGTTTAAATCGCGCCGAATGGTTTGCGGACTCACTCCAAATAAAGCAACCAATTCATCCGTACTCAAATAGCCTTTTTGTTTTACTAATTCAACAATTTTTTGATGACGAATAGATTGTTTCATAACGACTTTTCCTTCTTTTAACAAGACTTTTGCTTGCTAATGTAGCGCATTTTATTAATGAAATCACGATTTAACGCGAATTTTTCGATCTATCAATGCCAGTAACATCCCTACCAATAAACCTGAAATATGGGCGGTATTGCCGATTTGAATGTCTATTAAGGGGCCGGCAAATCCAAGCAAAATCCCGATAACCAACATATTGAAGAAACCATCCGGTAATTCAAAATGGGTTTGCTTATTGACTTTATCCAACACGAACACATAGCCCAGCACGGCATAGACAACGCCGGATAAACCGAAAAATGCGGGGCCGCTGACAATATTCTGCGCAATGCCGCTTATTACCCCGGCGAACAAATAAATTTGCAGGAGTTTTAAAGAACCCAATTGGCGCTCGATAGCACCACCAAAAACCCACCACCAAGTCAGATTAAATAGAATATGCATATTGGATAAATGCACCAAAGTATGTGTTAAATAACGCCAAATTTCACCTTCCTGGGCGCTATCTTCAGGGAAATGTGCTGCCAAAAAAATCGGCTCGTCAAAACCGAAAAGCATGAGAAGATAAACTACAACACAAAGTGCGGTCACGATGACAGTAATTTTTTGCTGTTGAATATGAGAAAAAACGGAAGCCTTATTCACATGAGAGGACGTGCGCGCTGTAGATTGAGCCTGAATACCACGGGGACCTTGTTGCCACGCACGGGCGTTTTGTTGTTCCAACCACGCCTGTAAGAAACTTTCTCTTTCCGCCATAATTTCGTCAAAGTGCGGTGAATTTTCCGGAAGAAAAATATCATAAACCACATTATTTTGTGCATTTTGATTTTCCTGAATCACCAACTCAACTTGGTATTTTTCAGCAACATAATCACGAAAATGCTGCGCTAACAACGGGATTTCACTACCAAACAAATGCTGCATTTGTTATATTCCTTTTCCAAAATTTCATGCACGGAGAAAAAATGAGAAATCAAAATTTGCCATCGGGCTTCAGCCCTTTCACTTGGGCGATTGCCGGCTTTTGCTTACCGGTATTATTGTGGCCGTTGGCGCTGTTAATTTCACCTAATTTATTGAACAATCCAAACCTAAGCGACAATCAAATTACCGCCATGTCAGTCTTTCTTTGGGGCTATCCCTTCGTGCTAGGCATCGTGGCGCGCATTTTCTATAAACTCCATCAACGCCGCCCCGCTCTGGCTCGCAAGGGTTTAGCCCTAAGTGCGGTCATTTTTTACGGCGTTTTATACTACGTAGCCACCGTTGGATTTAACTAATACCCTGTATCCAACGGCAGCTTTGCCTTTTCCCAAGCCGCAAAGCCACCTTGCAGGCTATAAACCTTTTCATAGCCATGGCGCAATAAAAACGCTGCCACATTACGGCTACTAATGCCGTGATAGCAGCTAAGAATAATCGGCTGATCATAGTTATACGAGGCCTCAAAATTCGGCCAACTGAGCTCCGTTAAATTAAACGCACCTTTGGGATGGGCATAACTAAAGGTTTGTGCATAACGCACGTCCGCCAACACAGCATCTTCATCATTTTGAAGCATTTCCCATGCTTGTTGCGGTGTAATTTCAATAAATTCTGTCATTTTTTATTCAGTAAACTTAGTGGGCTTTATGCCCGACACTATAAAAATATTTATCTGCATATGCTATGGCAATCGCCGATGCCAAGAAACACCAGTGCAACGAGAACTGCCACATCATAGTTTTTTCCAAAGAGAGATAAAAATAAATAGCTAAAAAGGGATGCAAAATTAACCATTTCCCGCTGAAATTTCAACGTTTTTTTATACTATTCATAAAATACAAAAAAACATGGAAAAAACTGACCGCACTTACTCTTCTTCGCTATTCTCTTGATGTGCCAACAAGCGTTCCACTTCAAAATCATGGTATAGCGGTTCAACATCGGGCATGGTTTTCATGGCTTTGGCTGAGAGATCTTTGAAGCGTTCCACTTTACCCATGAGACCTTGTTGCCCCACTAGTGCGGTAACAGCGCTGTTGTAGTGCGAACTGACGGTAGAAAGGCTATTCCCCACTTTCGCCAAACGCTCTGCGAGTAAGCAGATTTGGTTGTAAATGTCGCCGGCTTTTTCGCTGATTTCACGCGCTTCCGCATTACCGCGCTCCACCCGCCACAGGTTCGCCACCGTGCGTAAAATCGGCATCAGCGTGGTATGTGACACCATAATGACGTTTTTGTCATAACCATAACCGAACAAGCTCGGATCCATTTTTAAGGCTTCAATGTAAGCCGGTTCCACGGCAATAAACATCAACACGAAATTCGGACTACGTACCCCGATAAGGTTGCTGTAATCTTTACGGGATAAGTCGTCGATGTGATTACGCAACGCCTTAATGTGCTCTCGCAGAAACGCCTGACGCTCTATTTCATCTTCAGCACTGACTGCACTTTGATAGGCGTTAAGCGACATTTTGCTGTCGATAATCAAATGTTTCTCATCCGGTAGGTTAAGAATAAAGTCTGGATAATTGCGTTTACCCTCTTCGTTTTTGAAATGCGCCTGTGCCGTGTAATGTTCATCTTCCACTAAGCCGGCAGATTGCAACGCCCGCTCCAACTGCATTTCCCCCCAGTTACCAAGGGTTTTCTTTTCCCCTTTCAGAGCGGAAGTGAGATTGTTCGCTTGTTGCGACATACTCAAACCAATTTCCAACACTTTCTTAATTTCCGCTTCCAAGCCCGCGTTGTCCTTAAGAGATTCCGAATGAATTTCATTCACCCGTTTTTGGAAGCTCTCAATTTGCTCACGAAACGGCTTTAACAGGCTGTCCATTGACGCTTGGTTCGTTTGCTGAAAACGCTGGCTTTTTTCTTCCAAAATACGATTGGCGAGATTTTGAAATTCCGTATTGAGCTGCTGTTTGGTTTGTTCAACATGTTGTTGCTGCTCGACAAAATGTTTTTCTTTTTCCGTTAACGTGGTTTTGAGTTCCGCCAGTTCCTGGGAAAGTGCGGTGTGTTTTTCCGTTAAATTTGTCAGCAATTCTTCTTTGCGGACAATCTGTGCTTGGCTTTGCGCAAGTTGCCCGCGCAAGCTATCCGCCTGTGCCGATGCCACACCAAAACGTTCTTTCAGCGTCGTCATTTGTTCTGCGATGGCGGAATGGCGCGCCTGTTCTTCGTTCAGTTCCGTTTGCAAATACTGTACTTTTTCATCCCGTTCGTTTAAGCGAATTTGTAGCCCATCCGCCGTGGTTTGCGCTTTCACTACCTCTTGTTCTAATTGATTTTTACGGGCAGTAACGGCATCAAATTTTTCTAATAAGCGATTAAAATCCTCAATGTTTTTATTTAAATCCTGTTGTAATTCCAGGCTATCCCGTTTCCGGCGCGCGTTGACAAAAAGCAAGATAAGGCAAAGCACGCCCAATGCGACACAGACGCCCAATAACACATTTAAATCAATATCCAATGCAAACATGTTCCCTCCTAATATTGGGCGTTAGTATAAAGGAAATCCGTGGCCTTTGCCGACCTTTTGCTTTTTCATTTCATGGGTGGCAAAAGGCGCAAAACTTACGGTAGAATGGCGCGCGAACCGTTTGAATATTTGTCGAGAAAAATCACCGCACTTTTAGGGCATGCCATGAACCAACCTTTATTTCAGCCTACCAAACACGAGGAACACTGCCCGCAGTGCGGTGCGTTGTTGCAAATAAAACAAGGCAAAAAAGGGCTGTTTCTCGGGTGTTCTGCCTATCCGCAATGTGATTACTTAAAACCGTTACAGGCTTCAAACGAAGTAAAAACCCTTAAAATATTGGAACAAACCTGCCCCCAATGTGGCCATTTATTGGCGTTAAAACAAGGGCATTTCGGCATGTTTATCGGTTGTAGCAATTATCCTGAGTGTCATTTTGTGGTGCATGAAGAAACAGAAGACGAAACGGAAGAACACGTACTTTGCCCGGAATGTAAAGAAGGGCAGTTAGTGGCGCGGCGTGGACGTGCCGGCAAGCTATTTTACGCCTGCAACCGTTTTCCGCATTGTAAGTTTTCCGTGCCAACTAAACCTTATTTAGTGGATTGCCCGCAATGCCACGGCAATTTAGCCTTATTAAAAAAACAACAGGGCGAACAACGCACTTGGCAATGTGTGAATAAAACCTGCCGCCATATTTTTACAACCGAGTAACCTCATGAATTTACAAGAGATTGTTAACCATTTAAAAAATCAGCAAGTCGTTGCCTACCCTACCGAAGCGGTTTTTGGCTTAGGTTGTAATCCAAACAGCCAAAGTGCGGTGGAAAATTTACTGGTTTTAAAACAGCGCCCCATGTCAAAAGGGCTAATTTTAATTGCGCCGAGCTTGGATTTTCTGTTGCCTTTTATAGATGAAAGCCGTTTGATGGAAGAACATTGGCAACGCTTAACCACGCAATATGATCGGCCAACGACATGGGTCGTACCGGCAAAAACAACGACACCTAAATTTCTTACCGGCGATTTTGACAGCATTGCAGTGCGCATCAGCCAACACCCTGCCGTTAAGCTGTTATGCGAACAGGCGGGCTTTGCACTCACCTCCACCAGCGCGAATTTAACCGGACGGCCCCCCTGCCGCACGGCACAAGAAGTGACACAGCAATTCGGCACGGATTTCCCGGTGCTGGATATGCCTGTGGGCGATGCAGTGAATCCATCAGAAATTCGCGACATTTTCACCAACCAAGTTTTTCGTCAAGGATAAATCATGTTATATGCCGTTTGGGGCAACCCTATCGCTCAAAGCAAGTCGCCGCAAATTCACCGCATTTTCGCCGAACAAACCGCACAAGACGTGCAATACGATGCCATGTTAGGCGATGAACAGGATTTTGAACGGCAATTATCGGCGTTTTTTGCGCAGGGTGCGGCGGGATGTAATATCACCTCGCCTTTCAAAGAACGGGCGTTCAAGCTGGCAGATGCACACAGTGAGCGTTGTCTGATGGCGGAAGCCTGCAATACGTTGAAAAAATTAGACGACGGCACACTGTATGCGGACAATACTGACGGCACAGGATTAGTGACGGATTTACAACGGTTAAATTGGCTTAAGCCGAATCAAACCCTACTCATTTTAGGCGCAGGCGGTGCCACAAAAGGCGTATTGTTACCGCTTTTACATGCACAGCAAAACATTGTGATTGCCAACCGCACTTTAGCCAAAGCGCAACAACTGGCAGAGAAATTTTCGCCTTACGGCAATATTCGTGCCGTAGAACTTGGTCAACTTCCCGCGCAATCCTTTGATGTGATTATCAATGCGACCTCCTCAGGTCTGCACGGCGGTACGATACAAATTAACGATGAGATTCTACGTGCAGCAAAAGCGGTTTACGACATGCAATATGATCGACAAAAAGACACGCCGTTTTTGGCACGCTGTGGTGCGTTAGGCGTACAAAACCGAAGCGACGGGTTTGGGATGTTATTGGCGCAGGCGGCGCATGCTTTCCATTTATGGCGTGGCGTGATGCCGAACATTGCGCCGTTATTTGAAGCCTTATAAGCGGGTCGGACTATGTTTAGTGTGCCACACACCATCGGCGATAATCAATAACATGGCGATGACCAAACAAATAAACAACGGGTAACTTTGCGCATCGATTTCTTCGCCGATTAAAAAGGAAACACCCACCATCAAACAAGGCTCCACATAGCCTAGCAACCCCAACAGGTTCATCGGCAAATGGTTACTAGCGAGAATATAGGAATTGAGTGCCGTACCGCTGATTAAACCAAGAATCAGTAATAAAACCAAAATATTCGGATTGCTTTGTTGCACTTGCGCAATATCCACCTGCCACGCAAAATAGATGCAAAAAGGCAAAAGTAGCAACATTTCTAAGAAAAACGCGGCGAGATCGGTCATATTCAGAATTCGACGTACCACAAAGTAAGTCGTGTAACCCACGCAAATCACCGAGGCCTCCCAGGAAATTTCCCCTTTCAAGACAATATTGGAAATCACCCCGACCGCAGCGATCAACACCGCCAAAAATTTAATGCGGGAAATGCGTTCTTTAAAGATAATCCGCGCAGCTGCCACCATCACCAACGGCAACAATAAATAGCCAAAGGAAACGCTAATCGAACTGCCGTTATTCGGCGCCCACAGAAACAACCACATTTGAAAGCCCATTAAGGTACTGGTGAAGATAAACGCCAAGACAAAGAGCGGTCGTTCTTGAATGCGTTTTAAATGGGCGATGATCGCCGCTTTCTGCTTAAATAACGCTACGGCAGCCGCGACAAAAGGCAAGGTAAAAACAATGCGATAGCCGAAAATATCCGTTCCGCTCAAAGGCAACAGCAAGGTAGAAATTTGGCTGTTCAACGGGCTATTTTTAATCACCACATCCGGCAACATCGCCAAGCCGCAGCCCAGCGCCACCATGGACACAATGCCTTCATGCCCCGCCACGGTGGCATAGATTTTCGGGTGTTTAATGCCTTTTTGTTTAAACCATTCTTCGATCCGCTGCCGAGCCATGCCATCTAACGGCAAAATGAAGGGAACTTGCTGCCAATTGATAGGATCTTGCTGCAATAACTGTGTCGCCGAACATGCCACACGAGGCGCAATCATCGACAACGCAATATCATTGATATAATGAAACGTCACCGCACTCGGCAATATCGGCGGTTTCCCTGCCAACGCCAAATCCACCTGTTGCGCCTGCACCAAATGTACCGCCTGCGCCGGATCGCCTGTGGTCAGTTGAATTTCCACTTTCGGATAATGCGCACGGAATTTATCCAAAATCCCCGGCAAATGGCTATACGCCGCTGTCACCGAGCAATACAGCTTGAGCTCCCCGCTAAGCTCTTCCTCTTGGCTATGCAACTGCTGCTGAAACAACAGCCAATTCTGCCATTGCTGCTGTGCAAACGCCAAAAACACCTCACCATTCGGTGTTAACGACACCTGACGATTATCCCGCCACAAAAGCTGCTGCCCCAATTCCTCTTCGATTTTTTGAATTTGGCGGGACAAGGTTGACGGCGACATATGGTGCAACGCCGCCGTTTTGGCGAAGTTTTGGGTTTGGGTGAGGGTGATGAAGATTTTGAGATCGTTAAAATTCATAATATTTGTTTTACTTAAGTTTGATTTGGGTTTCGTACTCAACGTCGTCGAGTATGAGTTCATTTTCTTTGCTTGCCCAAAGAAAACGAACCAAAAGAAAGGGCACCCCGGATAAGCCGCTTGTCCTTATTTCAACGCAATTTTCTTGACGCTAAATTTCGAACTCGCTTCGCTCAAACAAAGCGAAATTTAGCTAAAAATTGCCTTTCCATAAGGGCGTCTTACACGGGGACCCATTTTTCCGAGCATCATTCTAAAAATACGATCGATTTTAAAATCGTTATTTCAAATAAAAACACTTAAAAAATTAACCGCACTTTAACGTTAATAATACTCGGACAAATTTAGGGCCCCATCTGAACCGCCTGAGCGACTTGTAATTTTTAGGAAATTTTCGCCTGTTTGAGCCGCTTGCGGCGAGTTCGAAAATTTCCGTTAAAAAAATTACAATCAAGCGAAGAACAGCGGTGAAGCTGGGGTGTGCTTTCTTTTTGCCTACTTTTACTTTGCACAAGCAAAGAAAAAGTAGGTCGCCCTAGGGCGAAATCCCTCTCATCATATGTAATTGCAAAAACCGCAACACACAATCCCAATAATATCACTTTACGCAACACCAAAACACCCTATAATCACCCAAACCTAAACAAATACTCCCACACAAAAGGAAAACATCATGGCTAATTATTTCAATACTTTAAACTTACGCCAACAATTAGATCAATTAGGTCGTTGCCGTTTTATGGATCGCAGTGAGTTCGCAACTGAAGCGGATTTCTTGAAAGGCAAGAAAATCGTTATCGTCGGTTGCGGTGCACAAGGGTTAAACCAAGGGTTAAATATGCGTGATTCAGGTCTAGACATCAGCTACGCATTACGTCCGGAAGCCATCGCAGAAAAACGTGCGTCATTCCAACGTGCCAGTGAAAATGGCTTTAAAGTGGGCACTTATGAAGAACTTATTCCAACAGCCGATTTAGTCATTAACCTCACCCCGGACAAACAACACTCCAAAGTGGTTGCTGATGTTATGCCGTTAATGAAAAAAGGCGCGGCATTGGGCTATTCCCACGGTTTAAACATTGTTGAAGTGGGCGAACAAATCCGTCCCGACATCACCGTCGTGATGGTGGCACCAAAATGCCCGGGTACAGAAGTACGTGAAGAGTACAAACGTGGTTTTGGCGTGCCGACGTTGATCGCCGTGCACCCTGAAAATGACCCACAAGGCGAAGGTTTAGAAATTGCCAAAGCTTGGGCGGCGGCAACCGGTGGTCATCGTGCAGGCGTGTTGGAATCTTCTTTCGTGGCGGAAGTCAAATCCGACTTAATGGGTGAGCAAACCATCCTTTGCGGTATGTTGCAAGCGGGTTCTATCATTTGCTACGACAAATTAGTGGCTGACGGCAAAGATCCGGCCTATGCAGGCAAATTAGTGCAATACGGTTGGGAAACCATCACCGAAGCCTTAAAACAAGGCGGTATCACGTTGATGATGGATCGCTTATCCAACAGCGCAAAATTGCGTGCGTTCGAGTTAGCGGAACAAATCAAAGAAGAATTGGCGTTCTTATTTGCCAAACACATGGACGATATCATCAGCGGTGAATTCTCCCGTGTGATGATGGAAGACTGGGCAAACGGTGATGCCAACCTATTAAAATGGCGTGAAGAAACCGGCAAAACCGCTTTTGAAAACGCACCGAAATACGATGGCAAAATCAGCGAGCAAGAATATTTCGACCATGGCGTGTTAATGATTGCGATGGTTAAAGCCGGTGTTGAATTGGCATTCGATACCATGGTGGCCAGCGGCATTTACGAAGAATCCGCTTACTACGAGTCCTTACACGAATTGCCGTTAATCGCCAACACGATTGCGCGTAAACGTTTATATGAAATGAACGTGGTGATTTCCGACACCGCAGAATACGGTAACTACTTATTCGCTAACGTTGCCGGCCCGATTATGCAAAAAGCATTGGTGCCAACTTTACGCAAAGGCGACATCGGTGAACCGACACCAACCGTGGAAATAGACAACATCACTTTACGCGATGTGAACGATGAAATCCGCAATCATCCGGTAGAATTAATCGGTCAAGAATTGCGTGGTTACATGAAAGATATGAAACGCGTTTCATTACAAGGTTAATTAAGATATTCATCACACGAAAGCCGACAGCATTGTCGGCTTTTTTATACCTTTGATTCGATAAAAGTGCGGTCGGTTTTTCTTATAAAAAAAAGAACGAATCTTATGGATCCGTTCTTTTTATTGTTTCATTCAATCTTGAATTATTTATGTTTTTTCAAAAATTCCACGCCGGTATCCGGGAAGTCGGTAAACACACCGGTAGCGCCGGATTTATTGAGCAACGCGTCATACATTTGATTCACATCAGTAAAGAATTCAGGCAATGCATCTTTACGCACGGTGTATGGGTGCAATTCAACCTTATATTGCGCCAATTCTTTCACTAAAGGTGTATATTCAATTTTGCCCGGTTTGGATTTTTCTTTGTCAATTAACATATACCAGCCCGGCCCAACACCATCGGCATATTTCACCACTTCCGCCATGGCGCCCGGTTTGAACATCCAATCGTAATCGTAGTTCACCCATTTGCCTTTCGCATCTTTTTCTTCGGTTTCATGCCAATCGGTGTAGGCCACTAATTGAACCAATTTCAAATCCATGCCCATTTTCGGCAACAATTCGGTTTTAATGCGTTTTAACTCATTGAAATCGAAAGTTTGCAAATAAACCTTGTCGGTTTTCTTGTCATAACCGTATTTTTTCAACACATTAAGGGTTGCTGCGGCAATGTCTTTACCATTTTTGTGGTGGAACCAAGGCGCTTTAATTTCAGGATAAATCCCCACTTTTTTGCCTGTCGATTTTTCTAACCCTTGAATAAATTCAAGCTCATCTTCAAAGGTATGAATTTTGAAGTGGGATTTCCAAAGCGGGAAACGTCCCGGATAAACGGTAACTTGTTTGCCATCTTTGGTTTCAAAGTTTTCTGTCATATTCAAACTTTGAATTTCTTTCAGTGTAAAGTCGATCACATAGTAGCGACTATCTTTACGGTGACGATTCGGGAATTTTTTCGCCACATCAGTTAATCCGTCTAAGAAGTGATCATGAATTACCACTAAACGACCGTCTTTTGTCATCGCTAAATCTTGCTCCAAATAATCCGCGTGTTGGGCAAAGGCAAGGGCTTTTGATTCCAGTGTATGCTCCGGCAAATAGCCGCTGGCGCCACGATGGGCAATAATAATTTTATCCATATCATAACCTTTGTGATAATTTGCGCTACAACCGGCTAAAACGGTTGCTGCAATTAAGCTAAGGGCTAACGTTTTAAGTTTCATAAGCATTTCTCCTTGAAGATGCGGTTGATTTTGGGCTTGTTTTTTATATCCCTCCCTCCGTTTACGGAGGGAAGTGCCGAAGGGGATGTGGCCCCCTTACGTCGCTTGGCACCACCTTCCCCCGCAAGCAGGGGAAGGCAAGTTAATTTGGTAGGTTTAAAACTCCTGTAGTTGAATTTTAGTTACAAAAAAGGCGACCAATCATTTTTGCCTGTCGCCTTATTTTGCTAATTATTTAGTACCGTAGGTATCGCCTAATTTCGCTTTGTGTTTGCCTTCTTCAATCATCACGATGAAGAGTAAGATAACCGCTAAGATACCACCGCCGATCATCACGTAAAAACCGCCGTCCCAGCCGTAGTGTTGGGCTGCCCAACCGATAACTGCTGATGCAGACACGGTACCGCCTAAGTAACCGAATAAACCGGTGAACCCTGCTGCGGTACCTGCCGCTTTTTTCGGTGCAAGTTCAAGGGCGTGCAAGCCGATTAGCATTACGGGGCCGTAGATTAAGAAACCGATTAAGGTCATCAAAATAAAGTCGGTTAATTGGTATGGGTTTTCATACCATGCGCTGTAGTTTGCAAGCTCAGCTTCCGGTGTTGCAGGGTTCATCCAGTATGCGGCTACCGCTGCGGTGGTTAAAATCATGAAGATGAAACCGGTTAAGCCACGTTTACCTTTGAATACATGGTCAGATACCCAACCGCAAAGTAATGTACCCGGAACGGCCGCCAATTCATAAATGGTGTATGCCCATGCGGTACCTTTGATGTTGAAGTGTTTGACTTCACTCAAGTAAACCGGAGACCATTTCAATACGCCGTAGCGGATTAAGTAAACGAACACGTTCGCAATGGCGATGTACCATAACAATTTGTTTTTCAATACATAAGTTACGAAGATTTCTTTTGCGGTTAAGTCATTTTCGTAAGTTTTTTCGTTATAGTCATCCGGGTAGTCGTTGCGCCATTTTTCGATGGAGGGTAAACCACAAGATTGTGGGGTATCACGCATAATGAAATACACCGGAATTGCACAGATCATGGCAGCAATACCAGGATAGTATAAGGATTGTTGCCATACGTCTTTGGCTTGCGCTTCCACACCGTGTGTACTGAAGAAAATCGCACTTGCCAATAACACCATCGCACCCGGCATCATACCGCCGATGTTGTGCGCAGTATTCCAAATGGACACGATAGTGCCTCGTTCGGATTTAGACCACCAGTGCACCATGGTACGACCACATGGAGGCCAGCCCATTCCTTGGAACCAACCGTTTAAGAAGATCATCACCCACATAATGGCGATGCCGGAAGTTGCCCATGGGAACACGCCCATTAAGGTCATACATAAACCGGAGAGTAATAAACCGAACGGTAAGAATACACGCGGGTTAGAACGGTCTGACATCCCCGCCATCACGAATTTTGATAAACCATAGGCTAAACCTGCCGCAGAACCGATAACACCTAACTCAGCTTTTGTGTATAAACCGGCTTGAATTAAGCCCGGTTGCGCCAAGTCAAAGTTTGCACGCACAAAATAATAAGCAGCGTAGCCAAAAAAGATCCCGGCAAATACCTGCCAACGAAGACGTTTATAGGTGGAATCAATTTTGTCTGCCGGCAACTCCGCAATGTGTGGAGCCGGTTTAAATGGACCAAACATAAAATTCTCCAAATGTTCATTAAGTCAAATTGTCTTTTATGAAGAGCACGATGGAATAATAAAAGAAATCCAAAAACAGAAAAGAATATTTATGGGATTTTGTGAGAAGTATCACAAAAATACCTGTCATTTGATTGTATGCGAAATGATAAAGCGCAAAAACCCAAAAGAAATATTCCTTTTTGCGCATAAAATGTAGGGGAATATGGGAATAAATAATTAGTTTTAGTTTTTTGGCAAAGAAAAAGTGCGGTTGTTTTTCAAGGTGTTTTTTGAGGAGAATATGAAACGATAAGACGAAAAGGTTTCCGTCTTATTCATGCTGGATGGCATTATTTTAAGCGCTGCCGCACGATTTCAAATAAACATACGCCGGTGGCAACGGAAACATTGAGAGAAGAAACGGAACCCATCATTGGAATGCTGATTAATTGGTCGCAGTGTTCGCGGGTTAAACGACGCATTCCCTCGCCTTCCGCGCCCATCACCAGGGCTAATGCGCCGGTCAGTTTGGTTTGATACAGAGTTTCCGTAGTTTCGCCCGCGGTGCCGACAACCCACACATTATGCCGTTTCTGCAATTCACGCAAGGTGCGGGCAAGGTTGGTCACACGAATAAGCGGCACATTTTCCGCCGCACCGCACGCCACTTTACGCGCGGTGGAATTCAATTGCGCCGATTTATCTTTCGGCACAATCACCGCATTCACGCCCGCTGCATCGGCAGTACGCAGACAGGCACCCAAGTTATGCGGATCCGTCACGCCGTCCAATACCAACAATAAAGGTGCTTTTTGCTGTTCCAGCAAACGATCCAAATCATGCTCGTTTAATTCCGGTAAGGAATGCACGCGCGCAATAATGCCTTGATGCACTTCGCCTTCGGCTTTTTTATCCAAAGTTTGACGGTTTAAAAATTGAACGGAAATCCCCAACCGCTGAATTTCATTAATTAACGGTTGCAAACGTTGATCATCGCGCCCTTTTAGCACCCAGACTTCAATTAAACGCTCCGGATAATGGGTCACAAACGCCTTAACGGCGTGGATACCATAAATGGTTTCACTCATGCTTTGTTCTTCGCCTTCTTATTCTTAGCTGCGGCTTGCGGGTTCGTTTTAGAAACGCCATTATTTTTGACCGCACTTTTCTGTGGTTTCGTTTTTTTCTTTTCAACGGGTTGCTTTTTCGGTGACTTTTTAGAGGCTTCGGTTTCGGCTTTCTTCGCTTTGGTTCTCGCCGTTTTGCCACTGCGTCTTGGTTTACGTTCACTGTCAATCAGGGCAAAATCAATTTGTTTTTGTTCCAGATTCACCGCGTCCACCCGTACTTTCACGGCATCACCGATACGGAAAATCATGCCGCTGTTTTCGCCGATAAGGCGTTGTTTCGGCATATCGAATAAGTAGTAATCATTAGCCAAACCGGAAATATGCACTAATCCATCAATAAACAAATCATTTAAACGGACAAAAAAGCCGAAACCGGTGACGGAAGAAATGACGCCTTCAAATTCTTCACCCACATGGTCTTGCATGTATTCGCATTTTAGCCAATCGGCGACTTCACGGGTGGCATCATCGGCACGGCGCTCCGTCGAAGAGCAATGCGCGCCAAAGACATCCATTTCATCAAGTTGATAATGATACCCACCGGTGTCGGTAGTTTTACGTTTAGAGCCCTTTTGTTTCGCCAATAAATATTTGATGCCACGATGTAACGTCAAATCGGGATAACGACGAATCGGCGAGGTGAAATGGGCATATTCTTCTAGCGCCAAACCGAAGTGCCCGATGTTGTCGGCGCTATAAATCGCTTGACTCATAGAACGTAGCAACATGGTTTGAATCAATTCGTGATCCGGGCGTGGTTTAATCTGTTCAAGTAGCTGCGCATAATCCGTCGGTGTCGGTTTATTCCCACCGGATAGACTCAAGCCACATTCCGCCAAGAAACTGCGAAATGCCGTGAGTTTTTCTTCACTTGGTACGGCATGAATGCGGTATAGCGCCGGTTCTTGATGTTTCTCCATGAAGTTAGCAGACGCAATATTTGCCAAAATCATACATTCTTCAATGATTTTATGGGCATCGTTACGCACGACCGGCTCAATCCGCTCAATGCGACCTAAAGCATTGAAAATAAATTTGCTTTCAATGGTTTCAAATTCGATGGCGCCGCGCTGTTGGCGGGCTTTCACCAACGTCTGATACATATCGTGCAGATCTTGCAAATGAGGCACTAACGAGGCGTAACGTTCACAAAGTGCGGTGTCTTTTTCCAGTATTTTTGCCACTTTGTTATAAGTTAAACGGGCATGGGAATTCATCACCGCTTCGTAAAATTGGTAATCTGTCATTTTGCCTTTATCAGAGAGCGTGATTTCACACACCATGCATAGGCGATCCACTTGTGGATTTAACGAGCATAAGCCGTTGGAGAGTTTCTCCGGTAACATCGGCACGACGCGATTTGGGAAATAGACGGAATTGCCTCGATTATAGGCCTCCGTGTTCAATACGCTTTTCGGTCGAACGTAATAGCTTACATCAGCAATAGCCACCCAAAGCTTCCAACTTTTGCCTTGTTTTTGTTTTTGGCAAAATACCGCATCGTCAAAATCACATGCATCTTCGCCGTCAATGGTCACTAAGGGCAAGTCACGCAAATCTACACGGCCACGCTTAGCCTCTTCAGGCACGTCTTCAGCCCATTTTTTAAGTTGTTTTTCCACCGCACTTGGGAATACATGAGGAATGTCATGCTTGCGAATGGCAATTTCTACTTCCATGCCTTTAGCCATATTGTCACCGAGCACTTCGGTGATTTTGCCGATAGGCTGGAAGAACGGCGCTGTGCGCGGATGGAGTTCCACCACAACAACTTGCCCCATGCGAGCACCAAGACGAGCGTTATCAGGGATTAAAATATCGCGAGTAATACGACTGTCGTCCGGCACCACATAACCGATGCCTTGTTCGAAGAAAAAGTGGCCGACAATTTGTTTTTTATTGGCTTCCAATACGCGCACAATACGCACTTCCGGACGACCTTTGCGGTCAAAGCCATTTGGTTGTGCCAACACATAATCGCCGTGCATGACTTTTTGCATTTGTACGTTGGGAATAAAAAAGTCTTCTTTTTTTCCTTCAACGTGTAAAAAACCAAAACCTTCTCGATGCCCAATCACCATGCCTTTAAGCAAATCTAGCTTTTCCGGTAGGGCATAGCATTTGCGTTTGGTGAACACCAACTGCCCGTCGTTTTCCATGGCGCGTAAACGACGACGCATGGCTTCTTGTTGTTCTCCTTCGGAAATGCCCAAGGCAGCAAAAATTTCCTCTCTACTCATAGGAGAATTTTGCTCACGGATAATCTGCAAAATAAATTCACGACTTGGAATCGGATTGTCATATTTCGCTAATTCTTTTGCGTAATTCGGATCTTTTGGGGGGGATTTTCGAGTTTTTCTCGCCATATTTTTTGATCATTAACATTAAAGTGCGGTCAGTTTACACCCTGTTTTGACTAAAGCAAGGGAAATGATGTAGCAACTCATGTATATCAAAGGTAAAAATCTGCAGATTCAATATTATTTCAACCTTACCAAGCAGATTTTTTGCCGTATTCAGGCAAAATTTTCTGTTATAACCTCTCATTTTTTGGTACATTTAGCACAATTTTTTGACGCTCAAAAGTGAGCATTCTTTTTTCAATTCAGTTTAACGGAATTCCTATGTTATTTAAAAAAATTCGCGGTTTATTTTCTAATGATCTTTCCATCGACCTTGGTACGGCAAACACGCTAATTTATGTAAAAGGCCAAGGCATTGTACTTGATGAACCTTCCGTTGTGGCTATTCGTCGCGATCGCAGCGGCTCCCTCAAAAGCATTGCTGCCGTAGGTAAAGAGGCTAAACAAATGTTAGGGCGTACACCGAAAAGCATTGAGGCTATTCGTCCAATGAAAGACGGTGTTATCGCCGACTTCTTCGTTACCGAAAAAATGTTGCAATATTTCATCAAACAAGTACACAGTGGTAACTTCATGCGCCCTAGCCCGCGCGTATTAATTTGCGTTCCTGCCGGAGCCACCCAAGTGGAACGTCGTGCTATTAAAGAATCTGCAATCGGTGCTGGCGCTCGCGAAGTGTATTTAATTGAAGAACCGATGGCCGCGGCAATCGGTGCGAGATTACCGGTTTCCACCGCCATAGGTTCCATGGTTATCGACATCGGTGGTGGTACGACAGAAGTCGCGGTGATTTCCTTAAACGGCATTGTGTATTCTTCTTCCGTACGCATCGGTGGTGACAGTTTCGATGAAGCCATCGTGTCTTATGTACGTAAAAACTTTGGTTCCATTATCGGTGAACCGACTGCCGAACGTATTAAACAAGAAATCGGTATCGCCTACATTCAAGAAGGCGATGAAATCAAAGAAATGGAAATTCACGGTTCTAATATTGCGGAAGGTGCGCCACGTTCTATCACCTTAACCTCCCGTGATATCTTAGAAGCCATCCAACAGCCATTAAGCGGCATTGTCGCGGCTGTTCGCACCGCATTAGAAGAATGTCAACCTGAACACGCCGCTGATATTTTCGAGCGCGGTATGGTATTAACCGGCGGTGGTGCATTATTACGTAATATTGACGTACTATTAACGAAAGAATCCGGCGTACCGGCCATTGTTGCGGAAGATCCGTTAATCTGCGTGGCTCGTGGGGGCGGTGAAGCTCTCGACATGATCGATATGCACGGCGGTGATATTTTCAGCGATGAAATCTAATTAAGCTAAATATAAAAGTGCGGTCAATTTTTACCGCACTTTTATTTCGTTGGAATTGTCGATAATGAAACCTATTTTTGGTACCCCCCCCCCTCTAGGATTAAAACTCTTTCTTGCAATCATCGCATCCATCGGTTTAATCCTATCTGACGGTCAGACCAACACAATGATCCAAACCCGCGGTTTTCTAGAAACTGCGGTGGGGAGCCTTTATTATCTTGCCAACACACCTCGTACCGTACTTGATGAGGTTTCTGATAACTTGGTGGACACTAACAAACTGCAAATCGAAAATAAGGTATTAAAAGAACAATTACGGGAAAAAAATGCAGATTTGTTGTTATTAGATCAACTTAAAGTTGAAAATCAACGCCTACGTCTTTTACTAAATTCACCATTGCGCATTGATGAATATAAAAAAATTGCCGAAATTCTCACTGCAGAAACAGATGTTTATCGTCAACAAGTGGTCATTAACCAAGGTCAAAAAGACGGCGCTTATGTCGGTCAGCCTGTAATTGATGAAAAAGGTGTAGTAGGACAAATTATTTCCGTAGGTGAAAATACCAGCCGCATTCTATTAATTACCGATGTTACCCATGCCATTCCAGTACAGGTATTACGCAACGATGTACGTTTAATTGCCAATGGAACAGGACACAGTGATGAATTGACGTTAGATAACGTGCCTCGTTCTGTGGACATCATCAAAGGTGACTTGCTGGTCACTTCCGGGCTAGGAGGGCGTTTTTTAGAAGGTTACCCTGTTGCCATCGTAGAATCTGTTTCTCGAGATGGTCAGAATTATTTTGCCACCGTCACCGCCAAGCCATTGGCATCTATTGATAAATTACGTTATGTGCTCTTATTATGGCCAACCAATGAAGATATGCGTAAAGTGAAATCCCTCACACCGGAAGATGTGCGCAAAACAGTAAAACAACGCCTTGATAATCAAGGAAATGAAGCCAATAAAGTGAAAAAGACTGTGGTACCGGAAGACAATGATAATAACAATCCTCCGCCAACAGATGATACACCACAAGATCCGCCAGCAGACACGTCCGGTGAGATAAATGTACCGGCGCCCGTCATGTCTAATGAACAACATAAAGAGGAAGACTAATGCAAGGTCGTTTTATCTTTCAATGCTTAGTTCTTAGCTCTATTTTTATTATCGCCTTGGTTATGGAAATTGCCCCTTGGCCAGTGGGATTCCAAAGTTTCAAACCGGCATGGATCGTACTGGTTTTTACTTACTGGGCATTATCCATTCCCCATAAAGTTAGTATTGGTTGGGCATTTATTATCGGTATTATTTGGGATATGGTACTCGGCTCCACGCTTGGTGTACACGCCCTAGTGATGTCCATGTTTGCTTACTTAATCACTGCCGGCCACTTAATTTTGCGTAATATGTCTTTATGGATGCAAAGTTTATTGATTGTCGCTTTCGTCTTTGCCATTCGCTTAAGTATCTTCTTCATCGAATTTCTGCTTCATAGTGCTACTTTTAACTGGCAGGAAATCTTTGGTTCACTGGCTAGCGGTGTGTTATGGCCTTGGGTTTTCTTATTGCTGAGAAAAGTCCGCCGTCAATTGAATTTAGGCGAATAAGCCCTGTCCCGGCTTAGCATTTTTTGAAATCCAATTAATTTTTTGACCGCACTTTATCCCCAATCAGACTTTCCTAATCACGCTCCTTAAGGTAGCTTTTATTTACAAACAAAAAAGGCTTGGAAACCCAAGCCTTTTCTTTTGGTTTGCGAAATTATTCACCCAAACGCTCTTTAATACGAGCCGCTTTACCGGAAAGCGCGCGTAAGTAGTAAAGTTTTGCTTTACGTACAGCACCTTTACGTTTCACTACGATGCTCTCTACAACCGGAGAGTGGGTTTGGAATACACGCTCAACGCCAACACCGTTGGAGATTTTGCGCACAGTAAATGCGGAATGCAAGCCACGGTTACGAATTGCAATAACCACGCCTTCGAACGCTTGCAAACGACGTTTGCTACCTTCAACAACCCATACTTTAACTTCTAATGTGTCGCCCGGACGGAAGCTAGGTACGTTTTGTTTTAATTGTTCTTGTTCAAGTTGTTTAATGATGTTAGACATTTTAATAATCCTTAATCCTAGAATTAACTGATATCTTGCTTCATATTTTAATCAATTTACCGCGTGACTACGCTTCGTCGTACTAGATGTACTGCCTTCAGTTTGCCACTTGTATCTTGATTAAACTATTTTGCAAAAGACTGCCGATATTCGGCTTGCGCCTGTTTTAACAGCTTACGTTGTTCGTCAGTCAGAGCTAGGCCTTCCAGTAGCTCAGGGCGTCGTAACCATGTTCTCAATAACGATTGTTTTAACCGCCATTTGCGAATTTCCTCATGGTGTCCCGACATCAGCACGGGTGGCACGGTTAATCCGTCAAGCACTTCAGGGCGCGTATAATGCGGGCAATCCAGTAACCCGTCAGCAAACGAATCTTCCTCTGCGGAAGCTTGTTTACCAAGCACTCCGGGGATAAAACGGGCAACTGCGTCAATTAACGTCATTGCCGGTAATTCACCGCCGGTGAGGACATAATCACCTACCGACCATTCTTCATCAACAACCGTTTCAATCAAACGCTCGTCAATGCCTTCATATCGGCCGCATAACAAAATCAATTTCTGATTCTGCGCTAATTGCTCTACGCCTTGCTGATCGAGTTTACGACCTTGTGGCGAGAGATAAATCACTTTTGCACCTTCGCCTGCCGCAGCCTTCGCCGAATCAATAGCATCCTTTAACGGTTGCACCATCATCAGCATTCCCGGGCCTCCGCCATAAGGACGGTCATCCACGGTTTTGTGCTTATCGTGTGTGAAATCTCTTGGATTCCAGCACTGCACTTGCAACAGACTTTGCTTAACAGCCCTGCCGGTTACCCCGTATTCCGTAATTGCTTTAAACATTTCAGGGAACAGACTTATTACCCCAATCCACATAATTTAGCCTTAACTTTTGAGCCTTATGTTAATGTTACCGCAAAGCGCTACGGCATACCTGAGATTAGAAACCAGCGTCCCAATCCACTGTAATTGTCTTAGTGGCGAGATCGACTCTTTTAACTACTTGTTCATACAAAAACGGAATTAACCGCTCTTGTTTTCCGAAAGCATCTTTTACGTTGGCTTTTACCACCAATACATCATTGGAACCGGTTTCCATCATTTCGGTTACGGTTCCCATGGCATAACCTTCCAAATTCACCACCGCACAACCGATTAAATCGTGCCAGTAGTAATCCTCTTCTTCCAGTTGTGGAAATACCGATAAATCGACACCGATTTCCACATTGCCCAGGACTTGCGCTGCTTCACGATCATCCACGCCTTTTAATTTAACGATCAGTTCGTGATTATGATGACGCCAGTTTTCCAGTTCGGTCTGCTGCCACTGCCCTTTGATTTTTAAAAACCAAGGTTGATAATCAAAGATACTTTCAGCTTGTTCTGTGGATGAGTAAATACGTAACCAACCACGAATACCATAAGTCGAACCTAATTTGCCGACAGTTTCGATTCTTTGTTGTTGCATATTCATCACCTCAAAAAAGTAAAATTACGCGGCTTTTTGCGCTTCTTTTACTAAACTCGCAACGCGATCGGACAATGAAGCACCTTGGCTAACCCAGTGGTTAACACGGTCTAAATTGATACGAACACGTTCTGCATTGCCTTGTGCGATTGGATTGAAGAAACCAATACGCTCAATGAAACGACCGTCACGTGGTGAACGGCTGTCAGCAACTACGATTTGGTAAAATGGGCGTTTTTTAGCTCCGCCACGAGATAAACGAATGGTTACCATAACCTTCCTCTAATAATTTGATTACAAAAAGAAAACCCTCAAATATCGAAAGTTAAATGAGAGTTAAACTTACTTTTTTCTCTGTATATATAGACAAAAAGCCTGTGGATTGTACTCTTTTCCCTGTAAAAAGCAAGATGAAATCCATGTTCGGGCTTTATTAGAAAGGAATTTTTAAAGCAAATCGGCGATAAAGTGCGGTCATTTTTTATGACGTTTTTACAGACCCAATGCTTGCTTAATCAACTGCTCTTTTACCAATCCCATTTTATCGGTCGCACTCAACCCTAAACCGCGAACCCATTTTTTCAGCGGATGATCGCCGCTAAATAAGTCTTTTAAGCCTTGCATAACAAGCAACATCTTGGCCGCTTCAACCTTTCGGTTACGCTCATAATGGCGTAAATAACGGTATTCGCCAAAATCCACGCCTAATTGTTCATTGGCTAAAATAGCTTGCGCCAACATTTTCGCATCTTGAAAACCTAAATTTACGCCAAGCCCCGCCAATGGATGAATGGTATGGGCGGCATCGCCAATTAATGCTATCCGATTTTGCGCGAAGTTACGGGCATAGCGAGCGGTTAATTTAAACGTGTAGCGCTTACTTTGTAGCTGACACAAACCCAATTTATGATCGAAAGCGACAGTGAGTTTTTTATTAAATTCGGATGTCTCACAATGTAGCAAATAATCCGCCTGTTCCGGTGGCAAAGACCATACGATAGAACAATAATGCTCCTGAGCCAAAGGCAGAAATGCCAACACACCATCCGAGCTAAACACTTGGCGCGCGCAATGCGTGTGCGGTTGCTCCGTTTGCACATGACACACCAACGCAGAATGCCCATAATCACGAAACGTCAGCGGAATATCCGCTTGCTTGCGTACCCAAGAATTCGCACCATCTGCGCCCACCACTAATTTTGCCGACAACATTTGTCCATCTTCCAAGGTCAGAATAGCATTACGATCAGTGACGCCTAAACTGCGCGGAAGTGCAGTCACAAAATCCACCGGATTTTGAACGTCAGCGCGGCTAACGGAGCGAACAACCGAACCGGATTCGGTTCTGAGTAAAATTTCATGTGTTTTTTGTTGTGCCACCCGTTCCCATAACGCCTGACGAATTAACTCGTTTTCTACGATATGTCCCAGTTGTGGTACACCTAAACCCTGTGTATTGAATTCAATTTTGGCGAAACTATCCCGTTCCCACACATACATAGCATCATAAGGCGCAACCCGTTGTTGTGCGATACGTTGCCATGCGCCCAATTCCTCCAACCATTGGCTGCTGGCAAGATTTAACGCACTGACACGCGGGCTGAATTGCTCAAGGGAAAACCCTTTTGGCGGATTAGACTCAATAATTGCGATACTTAACCCGCTTGATTGCAACGCGGCAGCAAGCGCCAAGCCTGTCATGCCACCGCCAATAATCACCACATCAAATGTTTTCATATTAAATCCACCCTAGCGTCGGTTTTGCAAAGGCCTGACGTAACCAAGAAGATTGAGCAAGCGCCATTAACCCCAAATTACGCGCAATTTGTAACGGCAATAAGTTATTGGCAAAAATTGATAATAGATTATCAGTGAAATGAATCATTTGACGCTGATCCTGTTGACGATGTTGTTCATAGGCTTGCAAAACCGAATAGGCCCCCAGGTCTTGTTCCGCTATAAAGGCGCCACTTAGCATATTGGCCAACTGCATAATATCGCGAATACCCAAATTAAACCCTTGTCCCGCCACCGGATGAAGCGTCTGCGCGGCATTGCCCACCAAGGCAACACGCTCCTGAATGTGTTGCGAAGCGCGCGATAAACTCAGCGGATAACTAAAACGGCGGCTACAACGGGTAAATTTACCTAAGCGCCATCCAAACGTACGTTGTACGGCATTTAAAAATGCCTTGTCATCGAGTGCCAATAAAGGCTCCGGATCACGGACGCACCATACCAATGACATCAAATTATCGCCAATCGGCAACAATGCAATGGGGCCTTCGGCAGTAAAACGTTCAAAAGCGCGATGGTGATGAGGTTGTTGCGTTTCCACATTGGCAATAATGGCGGTTTGACCATAGTCATGCAAAATTTCTTGTGAAATATTGACCGCACTTGCCACCGCCGAACGACTTCCGTCTGCACCAACAACTAATTTCGTACTTAATTTTTGATGGTTATCCAAGGTGATCTCAACCTGCTCCGCACAACGTTCAATCTGCTGTACGGAATGTGGCGCAAAATAGTCAATGTTGGCATATTGTCCAATGGCATTGAGTAGATATTGCCCCACTTGATTTAAAGCAATCGTGGCGCCCAACTGTTCAAGGTGGAATTCCGACGCGTTAAATTCTACGATGCCGCTATGGCCTTTGTCGGAAATGTGAATCTGCTTAATAGGCGTGGTAATAGGTTGAATGTAATCCCACAGAGAATGTTGGGACGGTAATTGAATATGGCTGAAATGACGACAACTACCGGCAGATAAGGCGATATGACGGGCATCAAAACCGTTTTTTTGTCCGTTTTGTGACGGAGACTGTAGTGGCTGTTTTTCAATCACCGCAATGTGCATTCGACCTCGCGTCAGTGATGCCAACGCCAATGCTAAAGTTGCACCGGACATCGCCCCGCCAACAATCACCACATCATACTTCATCGCCTCTTCCTTCCTTAAGCCTGCGCATCCGCCATTAATTTTTCAATGTCGGCAATTTCTTTCGGCACCGCAGAGGTGAGATTTTTGTTGCCGTAGTCAGTGATCAACAAATCGTCTTCAATACGAATGCCAATGCCTTTGTATTGCTCCGGAATATCAGCGCCTTTAGATAAATACAATCCCGGCTCTACGGTGATCACCATGCCCGGCTCCAAAGTGCGGTTACGATTTTCACCATATTCGCCCACATCATGTACATCCAAGCCAAGCCAATGCCCTAAACCGTGCATATAAAATTCACGATACGCTTTTTGTTCGATTAATTCATCTACGTCGCCTTTCAGAATGCCTAAACGCACTAAACCTTCGGTTTTAATACGAATGACTTCTTCGTTCGCTTTCGCAATGGAACTGCCTGGTACCAACAATTCAATGGCACGTTTTTGCGCTTGTAGCACAATCTCATAGATCGCTTTTTGCGCCTCGCTAAATTTGCCATTCACTGGAAAAGTACGGGTAATATCGCCTGCATACATGGCAAATTCGCAGCCCGCATCAATAAGCACCAAATCGCCGTCGCGCAACGGCATATCATTTTCCGAATAATGCAAAATACAGGCGTTTTCACCACCGGCAATAATGCTGTTATAGGAAGGATAACGCGCGCCGAAGCGATTAAATTCATGCAGAATATCGTTTTCCACCTCATATTCCAAACGGTTCGGGCGGGTTTGTTGCATGGCCTTAATGTGTGCAAGCGCGCTGATTTGCCCCGCTTGTTGCATCAGCGCAATTTCATTTTCCGATTTGAACAGGCGCATTTCACCGAGCATCGGCTTCCAATTAAAAACACTCAAAAAATCCACCGCACTTTGTTCCAGGAAGGCATCGCCCCAAGGCTGTTGCTTCGGTGCATAATAAAGTACGGTCTGTTTTTGCGCTAAATTTTTAAACTGCGGTACAAACTCGTCGATGGCGTAAGCGGCATCCACCAACAAGGTTTGCGGTGCATTGTCCACGCCAAGACGGCGTCCATTCCAAATTTCCAGTAATTTATCGGACAGGCGTACAAAAATGATCGCCTGCTGTTCACCCTGCTGTTTACGCAATAACAATGCCGAATTCGGCTCATTAAAACCGGTTAAATACCAGAAATAGCTGTCTTGACGGAAAGGATAATCACAGCCGTCATTGCGGCGGCGTTCAATATCGGAAAATACTAAAAACAGGGAATCGTCCTGCATTTGTTCAAAAACCTTGGCACGGCGTTGAGCAAATTCTTCCTTAGGTAACGCCGCCATGTATGCGAGATCCATATTGTGTCCTTATTAATGTAACGTCGGTTGTTTGTCTTCTTGTTTGGTGAAATGGGTAAAAAACAAGGTGGCGATGGTACGCACATATTCCACGATCTCTTCCACCGCTTGTGCCAGTTCCTCCGGATCATCATCTTCTTCGTATCCTAACTGGCAAATGTCATGTAAATCGTCCACCGCTTCACCAATGTCGCCTTTTTCTTTATCCAAATGCGGTTGTGCCAATCCTAAACCGAGCAAAAAGTGGTTCGACCATTCCGCCAAGCCATCCGCCAATTCAAACACATTATCCGTTTCCAGCAGGCAAAGTTCGAAATCAAAACTTTCGTTATCAGCCAAATCTCGGCGGGTTTGCTGATAAATGTCGGTAATTTGCGTTAAAAGTGTGGTTGGATAGGCGTGGTTATCATTCGTGAATTGATAAAGCAACGGTTGCCAACTTTGATCTTGAATCCCACCGCAAATTAAGCCGCTTAAAAAACCGTGTAATTCAGCAGCAGAAAGCGGGATGCCGGCTTGTTGGAGTTGTTGATTCAGATTTTGATAAGAAATTGTTGTCATTGAAATTATCCTTGTTGAAATTGCCCTTAGTTTATCACTCTTCACGGTAGGCAACCAGTTTAGAAATTGGCAAGTTTTCCCGCCTATGGCATAATGCGCACAGTTTTAATTAACGAGTTTGGGGCAAAAAATGTCATCTAAAAGTATTGAATTATCCGTATTGGGACAGTTGTTACGCTTAAATTGTCCGGAAGAACAACACGAAGCATTGCGTAATGCCGCCCGCGAATTAGATCAACGCGTGTCAGAAATGAAAGAACGTACCGGAATTTTGCAAGTTGACAAAGTGCTTTCCATCGTTGCCTTAAATTTAAGTTTTGAGTTGATGCAAGAGCAACAAAAAACGCATTTAATTGAAGATGTCTTGAAAAATAAAATCCTCCGACCACTCGATCATTCACTTGAAAATATCACCGGTCAAAAGCTCAATTCCTATTGATTTTATAGGCATTTCGGATAACTAAAAGTAATGTGACAAAATGAATTATTGCTAGTCATTAAGTGTAATTTCGAGTAGTATTAAATAAAAGAATTTCCTGAGGTGTTCGCCAGTGGGTTACGTCCCTGAGCCGATACTTTTAATTTTATGAATTGGTTTCCTGTCATTGGTGTGCAGGCTTAGCTCGACTAAGAAGCCTAAAAATGATTTCAACCAATTCCCTTGAACCGTAGGGTTCAAGGACCGACCACCTACAACGGCACCTCGGGTTCCTCTCCGATACAATATCTATGCAAACACTGCCCTCAACCGCTGAACTGCGTCAGCAACTTCGCCAACACATTCGAAAAACGCGCCAAAATTTGACCGCACTTCAGCAACAACAAGCCGCCCAACGCATTACCCAACAAGCCCTTTCGTTCATTAAACAACATCAAGCGCGCAATATTGCCCTGTATCTTGCCGTGGATGGCGAAATTGCTACACAACCGCTCATTGAACAATTATGGCAACAGGGCAAAAACGTTTATTTACCGGTGTTGCACCCATTTCGTAAAGGGCATTTGCTATTTTTGCGTTATTTGCCCGACACGCCTATGAAACAAAATAAATACGGGATTTTTGAACCGCACTTAAATGTACAAAATGTGCTTCCGCTTGAGCAATTGGATGTGATCTTCACGCCGTTGGTCGCCTTTGATAAGCAGGGAAACCGTCTAGGCATGGGAGGGGGATTTTACGATCGTACGTTGCAACATTGGCAACAGCAACGTTTCATTCCAGTAGGTTTAGCGCATCAATGTCAGCAGGTGGATGCTTTACCCGTTGAAAGCTGGGATATGCCGTTAGAGCGAATCTTTGTGGGCTAAAAAATAAAACCTCCGACTTGTCGGAGGTTTTTTTGTTCGGTTATTGCGTTGCGCTAGGGGCTTTGAGTTCCGGCTCTTTTGGTTTTTCCGGCTCATCAAATTTTTTGCCTTCATTGGCGGCAATGATTTGCGCTGTTTGATCCGCCAACTGTTTTAAATTCATTCTTTCATAAGATTCTTTCATTAACGGCAACGCATCTAATGTGGCTTGTGTGTCCGGATACAGCTTCAACATAGAAACCACGCGGTTGGCTGTCGCCACGTAAGCATCCCGTTTGAAATAAAACTTCGCAATATCTAGTTCATGACGCGCAAGGCTAGCTTTAATATATGCCATACGTGCCAACGCATCAGGCGTGTAAGGGCTATTCGGGAAGTGTTGCACCAAGGTTTGGAAATTGGCAAATGCGGTTTTAATGGACGTATTCTCACGGGTTGCACGATCCACACCGAAGAAATCTTGGAAGAAATTATCACCCAACGCGGAATTGGTTAACCCCGCCATATACAAGGCATAATCTAAATGGCGGCTGTTAGGAAAACGTTGAATAAAGCGGTCAACGGTAACTAACGTTTCGGTGTAATCTTGTGATTTATAGTAAGCATAAATCAAATTTAATTGCACCTGTTCACTATAAGAGCTACCCGGGAAACGATTGTTTACTGCCGTTAAATAACGGATTGCTTGACTATAATCCCCTTCTTGCAAATAGTTTTGCCCGATACTGTATAAGGTTTGCTCCGGCGCTTGTTCTACATCTTGCTTTGAACCGGAACATGCGGTCACCGCCAACGCCATAGCGGTAAGCAATGCAAAGGATTTAAGTTTACGCATTGAATAGAATCCTTATTTTTACGAAAAATGAGAAATGAGTTACAATTGCCCGATATTGTATAGAACATTGCTAAATAAGCAAACTTGATTAACGGATTTTTTATTTATGGCACAAATTACTCTCTCGGCAACCGTGCAACCACAACAAATGGGGCAACGCTTAGACCAAACCTTGGCGGAATTGTTCCCCGACTACTCCCGCTCCCGTTTGAAGACTTGGATCGAGGACGATTTAGTGCTGGTCAATGGGGTCGTGCAAAATGTGCCGCGTACCAAAGTTTACGGCGATGAACACATCGAGATTACCGTAGAAATTGAAGATGAAACCCGTTTCGAGCCGGAAAATATTCCGTTAAATATCGTTTATGAAGATGATGATATTCTCGTCATTAACAAACCGAAAGATCTGGTGGTTCACCCCGGCGCAGGCAACCCCAAAGGTACGGTGCTCAACGCTCTGCTTTATCATTACCCGCAAATTGCCGAAGTGCCGCGCGCTGGCATTGTACATCGCTTAGATAAAGACACCACGGGCTTAATGGTCGTCGCCAAAACCATTCCCGCGCAAACCCAGTTAGTACGTGATCTGCAAAAACGCAAAATCACCCGCGAATATGAAGCCGTTGCCTGCGGCATTATGACCAAAGGCGGTACCGTAGATGAGCCTATGGCACGCCACCCTACCAAACGCACGCACATGGCGGTACATCCTATGGGTAAACCTGCCGTCACCCACTATCGTATTATGGAACGCTTCCGCGATTACACCCGCCTACGTTTACGTTTAGAAACCGGACGTACCCACCAAATCCGTGTACATATGGCGCATCTTGCCCACCCGTTATTAGGCGATCAAACCTACGGCGGCCGTCCCCGCCCACCGAAAAATGCAAGCGAGGAGTTGATGAACGTCCTGCGAAATTTCAAGCGTCAGGCGTTGCACGCTATAATGTTACGTTTACAACACCCGATCAGTGGTGAAATGATGGAATGGTACGCGCCGTTACCGGAAGATTTTGTGGCATTAATCACCGCGCTGAAAGCGGATTACGTGTTACACAAAGACGAATTGGATTATTAATATGCAAGCCATCAAACCGAACTGGAACGCACCTCAACAGATTCAGGCATTCACTACCCTGCGCCATGGCGGTGTGAGCCTTGCGCCTTATGACAGTTTTAATTTGGGTGATCATGTAGGGGATGATAAAAACGCCGTGAAAATCAACCGCACTTTATTGGTGGAGAAATTCCATTTGCCGCAAATGCCGTTGTTCTTAAAGCAAACTCATAGCACGCGCGTATTAACCCTGCCTTATGACGGAGAAGATATCAATGCCGATGCGGTTTACACCAACCAACCAAATCAAGTGTGTTTGGTGATGACTGCCGATTGTCTGCCCGTGTTATTCACTAATAAACAAGGCACGGAAGTGGCCGCTGCCCATGCCGGTTGGCGTGGATTATGCGATGGCGTATTGGAACAAACCGTCGCTAAATTTGAATGCCCGCATGAAGACATCTTAGCGTGGTTCGGACCGGCTATTGGCCCAACGGCATTCCAAGTGGGGCAAGACGTTATCGATCAATTTGTTGCCCAAGATCCCCAAGCCACATCCGCCTTTATCGCAGATCCGAAAGCGAAAGACAAATTCCTCGGCAACCTTTACCAAATCGCTATGCAACGTCTCAACGCTCTCGGTATTACCCAAATCAGTGGCGGCGAACACTGCACTTATCTTGAAACGGAGAACTTCTTTTCTTATCGAAGAGATAATGCCACTGGAAGAATGGCGTCAGTGATTTGGATTGAGGATTAACAGATCAGGCATCAAGGTGGTGCACGTTTTCCAACGCATGCCTTTTATATCAATAAATTCATCACTGCACACACTAGGAAATGCGCGCTATCAGAGAGGTTAAACAGAAATATGAAGGATTTTATCCCCTGAGTCAAATGTCAAAAGAGGGAAAATCCATATCCAAAAATTCGACAGGAGAGCAACTATGTCCTTTACCACTATCATCTACGCCCATCCTTACGAACAGAGTTTCAACCACGCCATATTGCAACGCGTACGCGAGTTACTGGAAAGCAAAGGCGAAGCATACAAACTCATTGATCTCTACGCCGACGGCTTCAACCCCGCCTACACTAAAGAAGAACTCGCCCTATTTAATCAAGGTAAAGCCCTCGACCCACTGGTACTGCACTATCAGGAAATTCTCAAAAAAACCGACCGCTTGATATTCATTTTTCCGATTTGGTGGGCGGATATGCCTGCCATTGTTAAAGGTTTTGAAGACAAAGTATTTCTGAAAACGCTTGCTTATAACCCTACACCAACAGGCATAAAAGGGTGTCTGACGCAAATTCGCGAAGCAGTGGTTATCACCACTTCCACCGCACCGACGTGGTATCTAAAATTCTTCTGTGGCAATGTCATTGGTAAAACAATGATCGGCCATACGCTAAAAGGCATAGGTGTGGGCAGTGGTCGTTGGATCAACTTTGGTGGCATGGATAAATCCACCGCCCAAGCGCGTCAGTCATTTTTAGACAAGCTAAGCGACAAGCTATACCTCTCAAAATTTTACCTCCAATAGTGCCAGCGTCCACGCTGGTGCTTTTTGAACTAAGCATGGACACTTGAACCATCCTGTTGATGGCGCGCGTCTCCTAACCACAGCTGTTCGAAACCTTAACTTGGAACCCAAAGACGGTCAACCCCGCTTGGGTCTCCGCCACAAATTAAAACTATCTCTTTAATTAAAAGACTTTCAATTTCAATGGCTAATTTTAACTTCGCCATCTTATAACCGGATAAACCGTTCTCTTTCTTATAAACAATTAATAAAATCGCCGTAATTAACGTCATATACATCTCCACTTTCATGCCATTTTCATTACGTGAAAGTAAATGGCTGAAGTCTAAATGTTGCTTAATAAATTTGAAAAAAAACTTCGATTTCCCAACGTCTCTTATATAACTCAGCTATTTCCGTTGCCGAATAATCCGCATGGTTTGTCAGAAAGTAAATCTCTTCATCCTTCTCTTTTAATCTCGCGATAATTAATCGAAAAATATGTCGGGTTTCTTTATTTTCCTTATTAAATAATCTGACATTATAATCCGATTGTATAACCATACTTGCCGTCTCCCGGATTTCTACCGGATTTTCACTCATGACCCGATAACGCGCTATCTCACGAATCCGGGTCACAAAGGTAAAATGTTTATCGGTAAATTCATCAAACGTATTTCTTGACTGAATTCCCATATCAAACAATAAGATATTGTCCCGGCTCAACGGACATTCTACAATCAGCTCTTTGAGCGCAACATCTTCCGAGGAATAAACCCGTTGCGTAAACAGTTTTGATTTTACCGGTACGCTCGAAAACGCCACACTGAACTTGATTCCGTTTACTCCCTGATAGCTCCCCACTTTCATTCCCGTTTTTAATAACTTACTTGAAAGCGTCACGATTGTGGAATCAAAAGCGATAATGTTATCTTTCGGTTTTAAATAACTGTCACTATATCGACTTAATACTGACTCGAAAATTGCTTTAAAATAATCCGCATTAATGGTTCTTAATCGGTCGCCAATCGAATTATATTTTGCATGCTTTATCGGTTTATCAAATAATCCGGTAAAGGTCGGAGAACTGTAAAATTGCTCTAATGTTCTTAAGCTGTTATGTCGTACATTTAATGATGAAAATAGCAGTAAATAAAACATCACTTCACCGCTTAATTTTTTCACTTGACGGTCAACTTGATATTCCAATGCAAACATTCTTAACTGTTCTTTCGGAATATAGCTTAAGATTTCTCTGAGTTTCATCGCTCACCTCTCTCTGTTAATAAGGTGATTTTACCTTTTTCTCAGGTTTCGAACAGTTGTGGTTTCCCAACGGGTGCAGATTAATAACCATAAAAACACACATTAGATGATTCACGCAGCCCCAAAAAACACACCTAAACCATAACCGAGAAAAAAGTGCGGTTAAAATCCATCGTGAATTTCAACCGCACTTTTCATTTCAAAATTAGCGCTTGCTTTCCGCCTGTTTAATTTCCGGCGTTGTGTATAAGCGGTGCTTATACAAATAGCTACCCAACAGCGCGTGAGCTAAGGCTTCTTTGACCATGCTTTGCGGCACTTCCGCTTCCGTTAAGGTTTCAGTGGCTTTGTCGTAGCGGTAGGTTTTGGCGCCCACTTTCGGAAATTGAATCACCACATCATTGCCGCGCATAAGTGCCTGTACTTGGTCGTACTGCATAATGGCGCGGTTTGGATCGTTCGGTTTGGTGAGGTCATAACCGATCATCGGGTAATCGCCACTAATCCCTGCCAAGGAAAGCAAGGTAGTCGGCATATCAAATTGGCTAACCAAACGGTTATCACGACGCGGTTCGATGCCTTCACCCAAAATCAATGCCGGAATGTGGAAATGCTTAATCGGCATCAAGCTGGCGCCAGCAACACGGGAGTCGTGGTCGGCAATCACCAAGAAAATAGTGTCTTGCCAATAATTGGATGCCTTCGCCAATTTGAAGAAATGTCCAATCGCATAATCCGCATATTTTGCCGCATTGTTGCGAGTGGCTTTAGGCTGTTCGTACAGCTCGATTTTGCCGTCCGGGAACTCAAATGGATCATGGTTGCTGGAGCTGAATACCAAGCTGAAGAATGGTTTGCCTTCTTTGTGTAATTGCGTGAAAGTCTCATTGGCTTTGGTGAACAAGTCTTCGTCGCTCACGCCCCAAGTACCGGTAAAGGTCGGATTTTGATAGTCCATTTGGTCGATAATGCGCTTAAAGCCGTTTCCGTAGAAAAAGCCCGCCATGTTATCGAAATGCTTTTCCCCACCGTAAATAAAGGAAGTATCGTAACCCCGTTGACTTAATAATTGCGCCAAGGTGAAGAAACCGCGTTGACTGTTGTTGAGTTTAACCACAGCACGTGCCGGCGTTGGAGTGAAACCAGCGGTAACCGCTTCAATACCGCGTACAGAACGGGTGCCGGTGGCGTATAAATTATCAAACAACCAGCCTTGCTGTGCCAACTTGTCAAATTCCGGCGACAGTGGCAAACCACCTAGCGTGCCGATAAATTGTGCCCCAAAACTTTCTTCCAAAATAATCACGATATTTTTCGGTTTGCCTTGGTAGGTGGCCTGGTTACGGGTCAAGGTTGGAATTTCCTTGGAAACATAGGCCTCTGCCGGACGGCTTCCGCTGTTTTTTACAATGGAGAGCATTTCTTCTACATCCATTTTGCCGTAGGCTTCGGAAGAGGTACCTTCGTCTTTAAACTGTTGTGCCGCATAAATCACAGAATAGCCTGAATTCAGCACCAAAGAGTTCACCATGGCATCAGAGGAAAACGCCACCATGGCCGGGTTGATTCCCCGGTGTTGAAAACTGGAACGCGCACCGAGAAAACTCAAGGCAATCACCAATAACGCCACCACAGGGCGCCACGTCCAACGCATTGGCGTGATATTGCGTACCGCCCAACCGGCCAGTTTCCAATACACCACCACCGCAATAAACGTAAAAACGAGGCTAAAAATGACCGCACTTAAATGTCCTTCCATCAGCATGGAGAACACTTCTTTCGGGTAAATCAAATATTCAATGAACAGGCGATTCGGGCGATAATCATAGGTTTCAATAAACGCCGGTGTGGCCAGTTCCATAAACAAAATGAATACACTGCCAGCCGTCAACCAGAAGCGTAAAATGCTCTGCCAAATGCGCCCTAACGCGTTTTGATGATAAAGCAATACAGTCAATAATGCCGGCACACCAAATAAATAACACAGGGATACCACATCCATGCGCAAGCCTTGCAAGAATAACTGGCCCCAGCCGCCAACCGCATTGACGCGATTCAGTTGCCATAAAGACAGACCAAGACGGGACAAGGTGAACACAATAAGGTTAATCAAAGAAAAGAAAAAAATCGGGAACAGCAGCGAACGAGGTTTACCTGTCGTAAATAAATGTCGTGACATTTCAGTCTCCAAAATGTAAAAAATCCGCTCTTTTAGGCTACTAAAGTGACGAGCGGATTTGATGAAAGATTATTCGATCCAATGAACGATTTCATTAAGCGGCTTGCGGCCTTTCGGACGAATATCCTTAGCGCGATAGCCAAATGTTACGGCCACAGATACTGCGTATTTTTCGGCATCGTAAGCACCGGTTTGCGCCAAAATACGGTTGACTTCCGCATAATTAAAGCCTTCGATTGGGCAGCTATCAATGCCGATCAAGGCAGCCCCCGTCATCATGTTGGCAAGGGCGATATAGGTTTGTTTGCTTGCCCAATCAAATAAAGTGCGGTCGTTTTCTAAAACGTTTATGTGTTCTGTTTGGAAACGTTGATAAATCGCCATATTAGTTTGAATTTGTTCTTCCGTTAAACCGCGACGTACAAGGTTGGCACGAAAATCCTCGGAATCGTAACGCATATTTTTATTGGCCAAAATCACCACTACATGGCTAGCATTGTCCAACTGCGTTGCCATGCCCCAGCTGACGGGTTTTAAGGCTTGGCGCAATTCAGGATTCTGAATAACTAAAAATTGCCAAGGTTCGGAACCTACGGAACTTGGTGATAGACGACCAAGTTCTAAAATATAGTCAAAATCTTCTTTGCTGATTTTACGGGTGGGGTCGTAATACCTTGTGGCACAACGAAAATGGAAGGCATCTAATACTTGTTGTTTGGTGACGTGCATTGAATTCTCCTTGTAATCAATGTAAAAATGAATGGCTAAATTTTCCGCTTATTTATTATTTTGTCCAGTAAAAACGTTTGGAAAATTACGCACAATCCAATCAAGTTCGCTTGTTCGTTCCTATGGGGCTGTTGGCAAAGCCAACGTTCAAAATCCGTTGGATTTTGTCACCGCACTTACGGCTTCAAATAAGGTTCAATTGGAGGCGGAATTATTTTAGGATTAGGAATTAGAACCTGTTTATGGCGATTAAGTTCGCCTTTTTCTAACACAATGCTGCTTTTCGGCACTTTGAAGAGTTTACTTAAAAATTTGAGAAGATGGGCGTTGGCCTGCCCATCAATAGGCGGGGCGGTAATGCTGATTTTTAATTCGTCATCATGCAAACCGACAATATGATCTTTGGCGGCTTTCGGTTGTAAAAAAATTCTCAGGCGCAAATCCGCGCCAATTTGTTCCACTGCCGCCATGATGTTTCCTTAAAAGGCTGCGGCAACCCAAAGCCCATTGAAAATGTCATACAACACACGATTGAGTAAATACAGCACAAAAACAACAACCATTGGTGAGAAATCAATCATGCCGGTGTTTGGCAAAATTTTACGGATAGGACGTAATACGGGCTCACTCAGTTGATACAAAATATATTGTGCCTGCCCTGCACCACGGTTAAACCAACTTAAAATTGCCCCCACCAACAACACGTAAAAGACTGCTTCACCAATGCTATGCAGCACGCTTAACACGCCTATAACGGCGTATTCAAACAAGGAAGCGCCACCAATCGTACCAAAGAAATTTAATAGTGGGAATTTCACTACGCCTAAAATAAAACACGCCAATAACGCGGCAGTATTAATGCCTTTTATGGTCGGGGCAAATTTACTTAATGGGCTAACCACCGGCTGTGTCGCCTTCACCAAGGCTTGCGATAACGGATTGTAAAAATCCACTTTAGCCACTTGAAACCACACACGTAAAATTAAAATAAAGCTATACACGCTAATTGCGGTAGAAATCAGAAATTGGATTGAATTCATTATGTTTCCTTAAATTATAACCAACCTTTACGTTTGAAATACCAGTACGGCGCAAACGCCGCCAGCGCCATTAACCCCAGCGCCATCGGATAACCGAATTTTAACCCAAGTTCAGGCATATCGGCAAAGTTCATACCGTAGTTAGAGGCCACCAAAGTCGGCGGTAGGAAAATTACCGACACAACGGAGAAAATTTTGATGATTCGGTTCTGCTCAATATTAATAAAACCCATGGCCGCTTGAAGCAAGAAGTTCACTTTTTGGAACAAGGATTCATTATGCGGCTGCAAAGATTCAATGTCTCGTAAAATTTCACGCGCTTGTTCCAACTGATTAGCCGGCAAACGGGTTTTACGTACCAAGAAACTGAGCGCGCGTTGCGTATCCATCAAACACAAACGCACTTTGGAACTGGTATCTTCTTGTTCCGTTAAGGTTGCCAAGGCTTCATCAAAGGCTTCTCCTTGGGTTCCGTTTAACACCACGCGGCTTAATTTTTCCAAATCCGCATACACGTTTTCAATCACATCCGCCAACTGCTCGATTTTGGTTTCAAACAAATCCAACAATAATTCATAGGAATTACATTCAATTAAACGCTGATTGCGGGAACGCATACGATACAAACGAAACGCCGGTAATTCACGATCACGTAAAGTGAACAGACGACCGTCACGCACGGTAAACGCCACGCTGGCCAAATCCGCATAATCGTTTTCATCTTCACAATAAAAGAAAGAGTGCAAGTGCAAACCGTCTTCGTCTTCAAAAAAACGCGCGGATGCTTCGATGTCTTCTAACTCCAAGAAAGATGCCAAACTTTGGCCCAAACTTTCCTGCAAGGTTTCCCGTTCTTCTACGGTCGGTTCAATTAAATCAAGCCAAATGGCGGTGTTTAACGGCTCGGTGGATTCGTCGATACGAACTAAGCGAGCATCTTCAAGGGCAAAGGCATTTATCATTTTGTCATACTCCGGATTGGACTACGCACAACGCAATGAACAAACAATCAAACGAATAAATCATTACCAAGTTTGGCGATCAAAAGTGCGGTCGTTTTTACGCGTGTTTTTCAACGACTAAAAAGAAAGCGGTAATGATGAAGGTGTTGCAAATTTTCGTCTGACGGAAAAGATGCCGAAAAAGAGAAAGGTAAACGAAACTTACCAACGAAACCATCGCCGATAAGTGAGACGGGCGATAGTTACAGTGAAAACTCTATTCGGTATCGACTGTGACTGTCCAAAGTGTGTGTCCTCTTGTTACTAAATCGCGCGCAATGTTACGCCTGAAAGGCTGCTTCGTCAAGGCGAAGGAGAAAAAATCACCTTCGCCGAATAACACGTTCAGGTTCAAAAAACACCGCAAAATCTCACCGCACTTTTACGCGACATTCCACCAAATCAACGCCCATTTGCGCTGGCCGTGTTTGATAGATTCGTTGTTCTGTTGTTTTTGGCGATAAAATGCCGTTAAGCCCTGCTTTTCTTTTTCATTTAACGGTCCAAGAGAAAATTCTACGGAACCGAGCAAATCCTCGTAGGTTTCTCCCATAAAGCGACCGGATTCTGTTTCAATGAAGCTCAGGTTCGCTTGAATGCCTTTTTGATAAAGCCGATTCAGCAAATAAATATAAGTCGGGAAACCGATGTCTTCACGTCCAATAGCGTCAAATACACCCTCATCCAAAAAATGGCGTTGCGTCACGGAAGTGAGATACACCCGTTTTTTCGCTTTGGCACAGAGTTTCTCGATCATGTCGTCTAAATCATCCACTAACGTAGAGCGCGATGCCAAAATTACATCCACTTGCGGCACATCGTTCCAATCCTCGGCCCAAGAACGACGAATCAGTTTTAAATTCGCCAGTTGCAGTTTTTGTTTATATTCCGCCAATACATCCAACATCCCCGTGCTGTAATCCAAGGCATATACTTGGCTGCCTTGCTGTGCCAAAGGAATGGCGAACGTACCCGGGCCACAACCGATATCGAGCACGGTTTCATCAGGTTGCACCTGCATAGCTTCCAGTAATTGTTGATTATAACGGCTGGCTTTCCCCACCAGATTTTCCGCCATCTTGACTGCTTTCTTGTCCCATTTTTCAGGTGGCAAATTGTAATGGTTACAGGCAATGAGATGTTGTTTGTAAAGCTGGTTGAAATCAATGTCGTAAATGGTCATGGCATATTCTAAAAGTGCGGTAAGTTCTACAAACATTCGGGATTAATGGTTAATTTCACCTTCAATCGGTTTAATGTTTTCATCAAATTCCGGTAGTGGTTTGTGTTCGCTTGCAACATAAGAATAAATCACCGGCAACACGAACAGAGTAAACAACGTACCAACAGCCAGGCCTGAAACAATCACGATCCCCATACTGAAACGGGAGACTGCTCCGGCACCGGTGGCGTAAAGTAACGGAACCAGACCGGCAATCATCGCAGCAGTGGTCATTAAAATCGGACGCAAACGCACTTTGGCCGCTTCGGTAATAGCTTCAATACGGTTTTTACCGTGATTGAGCTGTGCTTCTTTTGCCACTTCACACATTAAAATACCGTGCTTGGTGATTAAGCCGACCAGTGTAATCAAGCCTACTTGAGAGTAAATATTCAGTGTAGCGCCGGCTTTGCCGACAAAACCGAATGCGTTTAACGCCAATAATGCGCCACTGATCGCTAGTGGCACGGAAATCATAATTACCATCGGGTCACGGATGGATTCAAACTGAATCGCCAACACTAAGAAGATGATAACCACTGCCAACACGAAAGTCACCGCTAACGCATTACCTTCTTGTACCAACTGACGAGCTTCACCTTTGAAGTCGTAGTTATAACCTTGCAGTAACAATTCTTTTGAATTGTCTTGTAGCCATTGGATAGCGTCCCCGATGGAAGAACCCGGCATCGGCACAGCGCTAATCACCGCAGAATTCAACTGGCTAAAACGCGGTAAGGAGCTTGGTTGCGGTTCCAATGTCATAGTCACTAAGCTACTGAGCGGCACAGAGGTTCCATTAGAAGCAGAAATATAGTAACTATTCCAGCTTTCAGGTGATAAACGGTTTTCACGTTTCACCTGTGAAATAATTTTATAAGCACGACCTTCAATATCCACACGTTCAACGGTAGCAGCAGATAAGAAGCTTCCTAACGTGGCACTAATTTGTTGCATGGTAATACCGTAAGATCCTGCTTTTTCACGATCAATTTTGATATGCATTTGTGCCGTATCAAATTTCAAATCCAAATCCGTATAAACGAATTTGCCTGACTTTTGCATAGCATCTAAAAACTTGCCGGCAACATTAGCCAAATCTGCATAACCTTTTGAGGTGCTGATGACAAAACCAATCGGAGGCCCTTGTTCTCCGGTATCAATTTCAGGGAAGGCGAAACCACTGACGGACACTTCCGGAATGGCCTTGGCTTTGTTGTTTAACTCTTGCAACACTTCCGCTTGACTTCTGGAACGCTCGTTCCAATCTTTTAACGTGACCACGTTTAGGGATTGGCTTGTGCTCGGCACACCCGAAATGGTCATCGCAAATTGTACTTCCTCCGTATCCGTTAAGATTTTTTGATACGGCGCCATAGCTGCTTGTACATAATCTACGTTCACGTTAGACGGTGCAGAACCGATGGCTAAGAATGCACCTTTGTCTTCTGTCGGTGTCAGTTCACTGGAAAGTGAATTAAACAACACCGGCAATGTGGCAAAAATAACGCCCGCAAATGCCAACATACATTTACGATTCGCCATCACCAAATCCAAGACATAAGAATAAGCGTTGTTGACTTTGGTTAATGTACTGTTAACACGTTCTTCCAATTTACTTGGTTTATCATGTTCTTTCAGCAACTTACTGGTCATCATCGGAGAAAGAGTTAATGCTACGATACCGGAAATGAATACCGCACCGGCGAGCGTTAACGCAAATTCTTTAAATAACGTACCGGTAATCCCGCCCATTAACGCCATCGGAGAATAGACCGCAATCAAGGCGATAGTCATGGAAATAACCGGTACGGCAATTTCGCGGGTACCAATAATTGCTGCACGGAATGGGGTTTCACCGAGTTTAATATGGCGGTCAACGTTTTCCAATACCACAATAGCATCATCCACCACCAACCCGATCGCCAAAATCAAGGCCAACAAGGTCATTAAATTGATAGAGAAATCCAAGGATTGCAACATCATGATTACCCCGATAAGGGAAATCGGAATGGTAATCACCGGAATCAAAATCGCACGGAAGGAACCGATAAACATAGTGATCACGACCAATACGATCAGGGTTGCTTCCATAATCGTTTTCACCACTTCATTAATGGAGTTATTAATGGCGATGGTACTGTTATATAAAATATCTGTTTGAATAGCATCCGGTAAGTTATTTTTGATGCTTTCATATAACGGAAGGATTTTTTCCGCCACGGTTAACGGGTTTGCAGAAGAAGTAGGGTTCACCGCCAACACCACGGAATCAGAACCATTGGCTACCGCACGGGCAGCATCGCTCGATTTATTTAGCTCGACATCCGCGACATCACGTAATCGTACGAGTTTATCGCCATCGGAAGAAACAATCAGATTACCGAGCTCATTCACTGATTTTGTGGTGGTGTCCACTTTGTTTTTATATACCACATAAAAACCATTGTCATTCCCTGCCGCCGTTTGTACGTTATTAGCGGATAAAGCAGACCTAACAGTGGCGGCAGATAAGTTTTGTGCTGCCATCTTTTTCGGATCCAACCAAATGCGTAAGGCATATTCGGACGCACCGAAAATATCCACGCTTGCCACCCCTTCAACGGTAAAGAACTGCGGTTTCACCACACGTTGAATATAGTCGGTCACCTGGCTGGCATCCAATTTATTGGAACGGAAACTAATGTACATAATCCCCGAACCGCCGGTGGAAGAGGTCACCGCCGGATCTTCAATTCCACTCGGTAACTCAGAACGCACAGAGTTCACTTTCGCCAACACGTCGGCAAGTGCCGCATTCGGGTCAGTATTTAATTTCATTTTTACCGTCACGATTGAACTACTTGGGCTACTACTGGAAGACATATAGTCCACGTTGTCCGCTTGAGCCACCGCTTCCTCGATTTTGGATGTCACGAACGCCTGAATCAAGTTTGCATCGGCACCGGGATAAACAGTTGAAACCTTAATTACGGTTGTGGTCATTTTAGGATATTCACGCACTGCCAGTTTCGAAATTGCCTGTAATCCTAAAATAATGATTAACAAGCTAATCGAAACTGCGAGAACAGGACGTCGAATAAATATATCGGTAAATTTCATTCGCTATTCCTAATTAGAGATTGGTTTTACTTGCCGGTTGCGTGGTGCCAACGCCCTCTTTATCACTCACAATAACGAGTGCACCATTACTTAAGTTTTGCTGACCGCCGGTGATGATTTTATCGCCGATTTTCACTTCATCGCCTTTTAACTGGGCGTAAATACCTTGGCGGTCTTTCGTAAATACAGTAATTTGTTTGGCGCGATACATTTTGTTCACATCGCCTTGTTTAGCAAATTTCTCTTTTTCCTCATCAGAAAGTGCGGTCAAAATATAAAGTGATTCGCCATACATGTTATAGCTCACCGCCACTTGCGGCACGACGATTTGGTCATATTCCGTCGACAATGCCACATTCAAACGGGTGAACATACCGGACAATAATTTTGCACCATCTTCCGGCTCAAACGTCGCTTGAATATCCACCAAGCCGGTTGAAGAGCTGATAGCAGGTTCAATGGCCGTGACTTTCGCTGCAAAAGTTTCCCCTAAACGGGCATCTGCGGTCGCAGTAACTTTTTGACCAATACGCAGCTCATCCAATAAATTCTGTGCAATAGAAAAATCTACTTTCATGGAGCTACGATCTTCTACACGTACAATTTCTGTGCCGTTTGACACATACTGACCGACATTAACTTTCACAATACCGGCTTTACCATCAAAGGGCGCAACAATTTGACGACGTTCAATGGTAGCCTTTAAGGATTCCACGTTAGCCGCTTGCGCATCATAGGCCGCTTTCGCATTGTCTAACTCTTGACGGGAAACACCACCGCTTTTCGCCAGATTGGCATAACGTTGGTAAGTTTGGCGCAATGAAATCACTTGCGCTTCGGCAGCTTGTAAACTGGCACGTTCTACGGAACTATCCAACTCAACCAACAAATCGCCTTTTTTCACATTTTGGCCATTTGTCACCAAAACTTTTGAAATTGTACCCGCACTTTGCGCACTTAACATCGCACCTTGATTCGGACGAACCAAACCGGTGGTTTCAATCACAGGCGTCCATTGTTGAGTAGTAATGGTCATTGCCGTTACCGGTGAGGGAGTTTCACCTTGATTTGCCAAGAAATCCGCAATGCCTTTTGATTTCATATAATTCATCACAATCATTGCGATAAAAATGAGTACAAATATACCTAAAGTCAGTTTCAACAAAAAAACGTGAGAACGCTTTGGTCTATTGGTTTGAGTTTGACTCATAAAAAAACTCCGTGAATATTATCTGTAACTAAAGTTATTATTTTTGAATGGCACGCCAAGTACGTTCGATAACCGACTCCAGCATATCCATTGAAACCCGTTGAGCAAATTGTTTGCATTTAAATGCAATATTGAGCGCGCTTTCCAACGAGATGGCAAACAGTAAGTGAGGCGGCAAATCACAGATCTCATCCGCCTCTGCAGCTTTTGTACAAAAATCATGCCAAATGCCTTGGTGCTCCCACTCTTTGCAAATTTCATAAAATCCGGGCAGAAATTCGTATTGTCCCATATTGGCAACAATCGTTGGATCTTGTTCCAAAGAATGCCAAATATTCCACCACATTCGCCGATAGCGATGGAAAAACGATTGGCTTTCATCGTAATCTTTTCCCAAGGTTTCTTGGAAAGATTTAAAAATATATCGTGCGAACTGTGCCAATAATTCATCTTTATTCTTGAAATAAATATAAATTGTTCCCGGCGAAATCTTGGCTTCTTTGGCAATCTTGTGCATGGACAAGTTTGGCAAACCAACTGTCGCCATCAGATCATTCGTGGCGGTAAAAATTCGCTCGATCATATCTGTTTCTGACTGAGGCATATAAATTAACTACTATAATTTGGGTTAATCGTTAGAAGTGCGGTTAAAATTTCGTTTAATTCGCACATTTAGGTAGGTCACATACAGTAAATACAATAGCACTGAATGAACGTTCGTTCATTTTATTGATTTTTTATTTTTTAGCAAGCTAAAAATAAAAAAGTGCGGTGAAAAATCACCGCACTTTTATCGCAATCTTATTCATCACATTCCTATGACAACACAGTTAATCACGCTTTTGGCTTTTTCCTGCATTTTCACTGCTGCATTTCGGTCACCTGCAGGGCCGACCACGACCCGGTTCCAATCGGCACTTGCATTGACTCGGGCATTTAAGCCAAGTGCACTTAATTTAGCCTGTAATGCATCGGCTTGCGCTTTATTTTTAAATGCACCGCATTGCAAGCCGTAGCGTCGTTCCCCGTTATTCGAGGTTTGTTGTGATGTCGGTTGTGAAGTCTGTGGCTGCGGCTGAGGCTGTGGTGCCGGTTCAGGTTTCTTCTGGGGCTCGCTTTTTACGATTTGCTCCGCTTTTTTCTCTTCTTTTGGCGATGTTGTTTTTTTAGCTTCTACCACTTGCGGTTTCACTTGTGGTTGAACCACCTGCTGTGCGACTTGTTGAGGTGGTTGAGTTGGCTGTTGTACCGCTTGTTGCGTTGTTGTTGCCTGGGTTTCAGCTGCTTTGCTACGCGCCAATTCCGCTTGTTTTTGTTCTTCTTCCATGGCTAGTAAAATCTTGCGTTGTTCTTCTGTTAGACGCATATTTTTATCTAATGACTTCGGATTATCATCAATAGGCACAGTGCGGGTTTCTAAGGCTTTAATGTAGCTCCACACTTCTTCCGGACGATTTGGCAACACACTTTTCGGTTGTGTTTTTTCTGTCGTTTCAACAGGTTGAACAACAGGCTCCGGCGCTTTTTCTTTTAATAAATAAAGCCCAAGACCAAAAGCAGCTACCACAATGGCAGCAATAATAAATAGCAAGGATTTGTTACTTTTTTTCTGTTTCTTCTTTTTCTTTGCACCGCTACGGGTGGCGTAATCACGTTGAGCCACAATAAAACCTGTTTAATCTAACTAAAATAATTAACTATATGACAATAAAAAATTCCGCTAATTCTACTGAAAAATTGTCTTATTGACTACAACAAAGCCCAAACTAGCCTAAATCTAGCGGATCCACGTCTAAAATCCACCGCACTTGAGCAGGTTTATTTAACTCGCTTGTCTGAAATTCATTTAACACTTGCTGCAAAATCGGGCGGGAAGGATGTTGCAACAATAATTGCCAACGATATTGCCCCGCTTTTTTGCTGAACGGCGCAGTGATAGGACCGAGAATTTGTAACTCAGGTGCAGTATGTTGCTTAACGCCATAAAAATACTCGGCAAACTGCGCCAATAGCTGTTCCGCATCCTCGCTATGGCGACTTTGGGCTTTAAATAATGCTTGCGAACTAAAAGGCGGCAATCCCATTTTATGACGCAACGCCAATGCTTGTTGGGCAAAATTATCATAGCCATGCTTCAATAAACTTTGTAATAGCGGATGCTCGGGATAATGGGTTTGCAATAACACTTCCCCCTGCTGCGCCCCTCGCCCCGCACGGCCTGCCACCTGCATATAAAGTTGAGCTAGCCGTTCTTCCGCACGGAAATCCAATGAAAACAAAGCACTATCCACATTTACCAATGCGACTAAGGTGACATTTGGGAAATGGTGTCCTTTCGCCAACATTTGCGTCCCGATAAGAATTTGGCTTTTGCCCTGTTGAATATCCGCTAAATAACCTTCTAATTTTCCTTTGCGCGCCGTTGTGTCACGGTCAATACGGGCAATGCCGTAATTTGGGAAAACCGCTTTTAAGGTGTCTTCTAACTGCTCCGTGCCTAAGCCGGTGGTGATTAATTGGGTAGAACCACAATTGCCGCATTGGCGCGGAATCGGCTTTTGCGCACTGCAATGATGACAACGCAAGACATTATGTTGTTGATGATATGTGTAAGGCTTATCACAATGGCGACATTCCGCCATCCAACCGCATTCATGACACAGCAACACCGGTGCAAAACCGCGTCGATTTAGAAATAACAAGACTTGATTGCCTTTTTCTAAATGCGCCTGCATGCGTTTTAACAGGATTTCCGATAAACCGTTGCGCATTGACTGATGTTTTAAATCAATAATTTGCTGTTGAAGTGCGGTGGAATGATTGGCTTTTTCTGACAGACATAAACGCTGATATTTTCCCTGTTGCACATTATTCAGACTTTCCAAACTGGGTGTTGCCGACCCCATTAAAACGGGGATATTCAGTTGTTTTGCATACACCACCGCCAAATCGCGAGCATGATAACGCCAACCGTCTTGCTGCTTAAAAGAAGCGTCATGTTCTTCATCGATAATAATCGCGCCTAAATCGGCAAATTGCGTAAACAGCGCTGATCGCGTACCAATAATGACCGCACTTTGCCCGCTACGCGCACGTTGCCACACGTGTAATCGTTGCGTGTCATTTAAATTGGAATGCAACACATCAATCACCACGTTAAAACGGGCTTGGAAACGACTTACCGTTTGTGGCGTTAGCCCGATTTCCGGCACCAAGACCAACACTTGTTTGCCTTGATTTAAAATCTCTTCAATAAATTGCAGATAGATTTCTGTTTTGCCAGAACCTGTCACGCCGTCCAACAACCATGCTGCAAACCCTTGGGTAAATTTCAATTGGCTAAACACCAACGCTTGTTGTTTGTTGAGTGTTAATCGATCGGCTTTATTCACGATTGGTTCACCGGCTAATTGTTGTTGCCAGGTTTGAATTTCCAGTTCTTGAGCGATTTCGGTAATGTATTCTTTAGCTTTCAACGCCGACCAAATGCCGCTACCAAATGGGTTGTTGCCTTTTTCCATCCCATCATTTGCCGCCTGCAATGCTTCAAGCTGTTTTTTCGAGCGTTTTAGCAAACCTTGCACCAACGCTTGTTCACCAAGTGCGGTCGGTTTCCAAAAAATTATTTGTTTTTCCACCGCACTTTCACCTTGACGTAGCTTCACCGGCAATGCTTGGGATAACACTTCTCCCAAAGGCGCATGATAATAATTTGCTGCCCAATTTAAGAACAGCCAAATTTCCGGTGAAAACAGCGAAGTTTCATCCAGAGAGGCTAACACAGGCTTCAACTGTTCTTCAGGCACTTCCGTCTGTTCCACTACGTCAACTACAACGCCAACCCGCTTCTGCGTCCCAAACGGCACAAGCACCCGCCCCCCAACAACAACCTTCATTGACGCAGGGAAGACATAGTCAAAATAGCGATGTAGCGGCACCGGAAGTGCGATTCGGGCAAATGGCATAAGATCTTTGTTCACAGAGAATGTAAAATTTATTAAGGATATTATATAGGTAGATGAGACAAATTATATTAAAAAGTACATAGTACTTGCAAAGATGATTCTATTGCCACCATTTACCATATGTTCAAAAATAGACAAATATAAGTAAAAATGGTATGTTACTTAAGTTCAGTTTATCCAATTACATATTTTTAATGTTCTTCCTCGGAAGAGCAAAATAGTGTCATTTGCTAAACCATATTAATATGTTAATTAAATATCTTATCCATGCAAAAAAACTTAACTCAAGAAATAGGTTAACTCACTAAAATGAAAAATTTTTTCAATTCGACCTTTTTTATATCTATGTGTCACCCATTCAACTCTCAAAAAAGAAAAGAAATAAGAAATAAAATCAGAGAAAATAAAAAAAACCTAGAAAGTAAACGTTTCTTATACTATGCCCCTGAAGCATTAAAGATATTATCTGAAGTAATATCAGAATATAAAAAACCGATCAAAATATGGCTAGAATTTGGAACCCTTCTTGGTTATTACAGAGAAAATAATATTTTACAAAATGATACAGATATTGACTTTGGTATAGAAGAAAATAATTTAATTGAGGATTTTATTCAATACCTAGAAAAAAGAGGATTCAAACTTTTACGAAAATTTATTATTAATAGCAATATTTCATACTTAAACAATTTCACTGCAGAATACACTATACAATACAAAGATAGTGTCTCTATTGATTTTTTTATATTCAAGAGTATAAAAAATAAAAAAACCTGTTATTGTTTTGATGAAAATAATAAAAGTTCATATAATGTAAGCTATATAGAATATGATAATTTTGAGTTAGAGAAAACAACTTTTTTGAATCAGGAATTTTATCGACCTAATAATATACAAAAACACTTAAGTTCCTACTATGGGGATGACTTTATGATCCCCAAATCCTATAGCTATGAAGATAGACCTAAAGATCGAGAAATACCATTAGATCAAAATACAGTAGGAATAAAAGTATCTTAAAATAATAAATACATGTATGAATACCAAAAAGAAGTTTATAAAAGAATATAATCTTTTACTAGAATCCTTAAAAATTAAAGAAAACGAAGTCATAGAATTTTCCCTTATTGGAGGCATGACCAATACTAACTTCTTCCTAAATACAAGAAAGGGGAAATTTGTTGCAAGAATTTCTGGAAAAGCAACCGAGTTATTTATTAATAGAGATAATGAAATTTACAATAGCACTATAACAGCTCGAAAATTTATCAGTCCAGATATAATATATTTTGATAATAAATCTGGTATAAAAATAAGTAAATATATTAATAATGCTGAAACATTATCTCCCAAAACCACAAGAAGAAATTTTTATTTAATAGCTGATAAAGTTGCAGAATTACATACCTCAGATATTAAGTTTAAAAATACATTTATCGTTAAGAGCGAGTTTTTAAAATATTTGAACTTAATAAATCAAAATAACTATAAATTAGACGAATCATTCTTACAAATAAAAGATTCATTTTTAGCATTTTTGGATGAGGTAGAATATTTAAACACTAAGTTATGCCCATGTCATAACGACTTAGTCCCAGAGAATTTTGTATTAAATAAACAATCTAATCAACTTTATATTATTGACTGGGAATACTCCGGCATGAACGATCCTGCTTGGGATATCGCATCTATCTTCTATGAAGCCAATTTCAACTGCAAAGATGAAATAGATTTCCTTAATTATTACTTATCTAGAATTAGTCATCCACCTGAAAATAAAAATTTCTTACAAAGAATATTAATGTATAAAATTAGCCAATGCTTACTATGGTATTTGTGGACTATTATTAAAGAAAATAATGGCGAGTCTTTTCCTAATTATGCAAAAAATAGACTAAAAAATGCAAAACATTTAATTAAAGAATATAAGGTTAAGTATATTTATGAAAAATAAAGTTAATCTGGGAGTGCTTCTTGCCTTATTATCTGGATTGCTTTGGTCATTAAACACATTGCTTTTCTCTATACTAATTCAACCTGAAGGAAATAATATTATAATATTTACTATAATCAGTGCTCTATATAATGATTCTAGTTCGGTTATTTGGCTACTTATTATTTTTCTAATCTTTTACGATAAAAAATCGGCTATTAATTTTAAACCAAGAAGAACTGACTTATTATTTGTTTTGTCATCTATAATTGGAGCATCATTAGGTTTATTTTTTATATATTATCTATTCTTCTTTCTTCTGTAGAAATAACCACTATATTAACAATGTCATATCCAATAGTAGCTAGATTTTCAGTTATATTAGTAAATAAAAAATATACTACAAAAGATATGATAACATTTATTCTCCTATGCATTGCAATATTAATATTAAGCAATGAAAGAGGTTACATATGGTTGCCCGCATTGATGTGTGCATTATGCTGGGCTATAGAAGGAATAATCTGTGAATATGGGGTAAAGAATTATCGCAACCCAGAAGAGGCACTGATGATTAGACAAATAACATCAACCACCTTTCTTTTTATTGCCTTTTTTCTGATATCTAAATTTAACTCACAAAATAATCTATCAATAGTTAACCATCTGAATAATAGTTATCCAATCATATTTCTTTCTATTATTGGTTTAATATCATACCTATTTTATTATATATCTATATCTAAGATAGGCGCTGTAAAATCAATGTCTCTAAACATAAGCGCTGCTATTTTTTCTATTACCATCCTAAATATATTAAATGGAAATTATGAATTAAAATATATAATTTGCTCCACACTAATATTTATAGGAACACTTTTATGCATAAAGGATCAAAAAAAATGAATGCAATTATTCTTGCAGCAGGACTCGGTTCTAGATTTAAAGAATTAACAAAAAATAATCATAAGGCATTATTTAAAATAAATGAAACCCCAAATATTGAGAAAACAATTAAATATTTACAAGATATTGGGATTAACGAAATACATATAGTAACAGGCCATCAGGCTAATCTATTCTCTTATTTATCTGACAAATATAATTGTAACCTAATACATAATATATACTACAAAAAATATAACAGTATTTATTCATTTTACTTAGCAATAAATCATTTTAATAATACCTTTGTAATTGATGCCGATGTAGTATTATTAGAAAATCCGTTTTGCTATTTAAAAAATAGCACATACTATACTATCTTAAGAGACAAATCATCAAACAAGGAATGGATACCGCTTCTTGATAGCAATAACAGATTTATTAAGACTATTGCTATTAGTGATCTCGAACTCCCTTCACTATTAGGGATATCATATTGGAATAAAGAAGATTGTAACACTATAAAAAATCAGATAAATAATTATTTAAATGATGAAATATTACAAGATAAAAAGTTATACTGGGATAACATCCCATTAAAGTTGATTAACGAAGGCAAGATAAAAGTAGAAGTTAATTTATTACCAATAAATAAAGCAGTGGAAATAGATGATATTTCAGATTATGAGAAAATAAAAGAAATAATTAAAAGATAAATTTTGGAGAAACACCATGGAAAATTATTATTTTAATTTCAATACCCAAATAGAAAAGGAGAGTAGATGTAAATTAATTTAATTAACTGACAAATTTACTTTAAAAATAGAAATCAGGTAATTTATTAAAAAATCTTGCTAAATGTTCTATCTGAAGATAAAAGGTCCCAATACGTTAAGTTATCATCTAATTTTATAGATAAAGGTTTAAATTTATAAGTTAATTTATGAATAAATGTTAATTCTTTTATTTCTAAATATTCCTTCATATTAAAGCAATCTCCTAATTTTAACTGTAATGTATGTGGGTTATTATTGGGCAAGTGATAAAGACTATTCCATTCCTTCTTCAGATCATCTGAAAAATCAATGATATTTCTAAAAATCAAATGTACAAGATAATAGTCTCTTAAGTTATTCTCATGTTCCCAATAAGAAAATAAGCTATCCCTTAAACTAATTAACAGATTGTTTTTCTTAGAAGAATGAATAAACCAACTTGAAATCAAATGTGTCTTATAATAAAAATCACCCTTTGGTGATGAAAACATAAATAAAGGAGCTTCTAAAATTTTTTTAGGTATTTCACCTGTCAATAAAACTGTACTATCTATCCAAGTCCCACCATGCTCACAAAGCAATGCAACCCTAACAAGATCAGAGAAATGGGTATGGGTTATAATTCCTAAATTATATTTTTTAATTATACATCCAGGCAAAGATACATATTGATTTAAGTTATCTTTAGTTAAAAGAATTATTTTTCTATTTTTACAGAAAAATCTTACTGAATTAATACAATTTTTTACTATCTGAGGCGAGTTATCATAACCTTGCAACCAAAGCTGCCAAACTGGAAGATCTCCTTTAAAATAGTCTAAATTTTTATTAATTTTTATATTTATATACTTATTTAAATATCTTTTATTTCTACGAATTTTCTCCTGCTCAAGGCTTAATAAAATTGACATATATTTCCTAATTGCCTTTCTATTAGCTTTAGAGATCCCAAACAAAGAAATAAACTCTAAAAGTATTTTTTTTAAAATATACATAAGCAACACCTAGTTTTAGTAATCATCTATATAAACAAAATAATGTTTTTACCCTGCAGTCCTTTAATATACTGCCGCTCTTCCCATTTCTTCTTATTCAACGCTCTTAGAATATTTTCTTTCATCCGAGTTAAGCGGTATTTTAACGTTTTCTTTGTATGGCTGACTGTATTCTTTTTGCGCTCTTTCTGAAGCCCGCTCTCTAATACACTATTTTCTTGATTTAACTGCAATTCTTGCACACAAATCGCCGGATTAAGTTGATATACCTGATACCCAGAAATATCAATCAGTTGATTAAACATAATTTCGTCAATGGGTTTAACTTCTTCTGAGGAAAATTTTTCAAACACTTCAATTAGATACTTAGCTGCACCATGAGAAATCACATATCCCGCCGTACCAAAATGTTTTGATTTCAAAATATCAATTTCTCTCTGTTGAAAAGGTAAAATTCCTTGCTGTTTTTCAATCTTAACGGGCATCAAAAAGGTTTCTAAACGCAAGACAAAAATCTCTTGAAAATTGAACCGCACTTTAAGCCATTCATCTTCAGCAAGAAACTGTTCGGCATTCTCACCAAGCAAAATATCGTCCTCAAAAAGCGTAATGTAATCTAAACCATCATCAACACACTTTTTCCACAACATGAAATGGCTCATTAGACAGCCTTTTTCTCCCATGGTAAGCCTAGGTGTGGCAGCAACATTTGGGAGATAGCGCTGTAAATGGTCATTGAGTCGCTCAGAAGGGGTAAACGCGTCAAAAAATTCAAAGGGAATTTTCTTCTGACCAAATTGTTGGATGATGTGATTTCGACGTTTATCCGCAGTGGGAATGCTGATAACAAAGTTTTTATTTTCAATAAAATGCATACAGAGGTATTAAGTTAGTCTTAGATTGTGGGTTATCTTACTATATTGGGGGTAATAAAATGAATCTTAATATACACAAAAAACCAAAGTTGTGAGTCAGTTCACAACTTGAACTACACTAATTTTTTCTGTAAAATTTGCAACCCTACACACAAGGGTGTCATTTTGTAATGGCATAAATATTAATCTCATGCGGTGTCAAGGATTGCTTCTGCGATTGGCTTGATAGCGGCATGGCTTCAAATTTGAGGTTTTCTATGAAACAAGGTATTCATCCTGAATATAAAGAAGTTACTGCAACTTGTTCTTGCGGTAACGTAATTAAAACACGTTCAACTTTAGGTAAAAACATCAATCTTGATGTGTGTGGTAACTGCCACCCGTTCTATACAGGTAAACAACGCGTTGTTGATACCGGTGGTCGTGTTGAACGCTTTAACAGCCGTTTCAAAATTCCAGGCACAAAATAATCTGAATTTTAGCCCTCGCAATTGCGGGGGTTACTTCTATTCAACTTAAGGTAATGTGTTATGAATAGCGCATACAATCTCCCACCAATCTTCATTATCAGTTTAAAAAACTCTCCCCGTCGTGAATTCATGGCAAAGCGCTTAAATGGGCTTGGATTGCAATTTGAATTTTTTGATGCGGTTTATGGAAAAGAATTAAGTGAAGAAGCACTTTCTAAGGTGGATTATAGTTTTTATAAAACTTATAATCCTCATCCATTAACCCTTGGAGAAATCGGTTGTGCTACTAGCCATATCAAGATTTATGAGCATATGGCGAAGAATAATATATCATCTGCAATTATCCTTGAAGATGACGCTATTGTTTCTCAATTCTTTAAGGAAATTATTAAAGATATTATCTCTAAAATTCATCACAGCTACGAACTTGTTTTCTTAGATCATGGTAAAGTCAAATCATATCCCTTTAAAAAGAAATTAATTGAAGGATACCGATTAGCGCATTACCGTAGCCCTTCTAAAAACTCTAAACGATGCATAATATACGCAACAGCCTACTTAATAACCCTTTCCGGTGCCCAAAAGCTACTGAATTATGCTTATCCAATAAGAATGCCGGCTGATTATCTAACCGGACTAATACAAAAAACTAAAGTGAATGCTTATGGGGTAGAGCCTCCATGTATTTTTAGAGGTCTTGATACGGATTCAGAAATTGATCAAATTAAAAATAGATATAACCAATGAACATTAAACTCATGCTCCAAACTATACGTCTAACGATAGGAAAACTTATCTTAGATAAAAAAACGCCTAAAAATTCTACCGCACTTTCTCCGAAGAAAATTCTTTTCTTACGTCAAGACGGGAAAATTGGCGATTACATTGTGAGCTCTTTTATTTTCAGAGAAATTAAGAAATTCAACTCTGAAATAAAAATTGGCGTAGTTTGTACAACAAAAGATGCCTACTTATTTAAACAAAATCCTCATATTGATCAACTTTACTTTGTAAAGAAACGCAGTATTCTTGACTATATTAAATCCGGTTTAGTCCTTGCAAAAGAAAAATATGATGTAGTAATTGACCCAACACTAGCAATAAAAAACCGAGATCTCCTTTTACTAAGATTAATTAATGCTAAAAATTATATTGGTTATAAAAAATCAAATTATAAAATCTTTACTCACAGTTTAGAAAATGATGAACATTTTTCTAAAATCTATCAACAATCTTTAGAATTAGCAGGAATAACAAATGTAGATACCACTTATGATATTCCTTATGATGAAAAAAGTGCGGTTGAAATTCATAATTTTTTACAAGAAAATAATATCTCTAACTATATTACTGTAAATTTCTTTGGGGCATATAGAGCTAAGAAAGTAAACAATGAAAATATTAAACGCTATTTACGCTATCTTACAGAAACCAAAAAAGATAAACAATTCATATTATTAAGCTATCCGGAAGTAACCCCTTTATTGAAAGAACTTACTCAAGGATATAAAAATATTTATATTCATTATACAACAACAATTTTCCATACTATTGAGTTAATTCGTCACTCGGTTCAATTAATATCAACAGATACATCAACCGTACATATTGCCTCCGGTTTCAATAAGCCTATTATTGCAATGTACAAAAAAGATCCTATCGCATTTAAGCACTGGAATCCTAATTGCAGTAATGAGACCCATATTCTTTTCTATAAAGAAAACATTAATGAATTGAATCCGGAAGAAATTAAAGCAGAATGGTTAAATTAATTTCATGTTAATAACAAGAAAATTCATTGCTAAATTAGCAGGAAAACGAAAAGAAGCAAAAATTGATTTAACAGTAATCAAATCGGTTTTGCTAAAACCGATTGGTGATACTATAGGCTGCGCTGTTGCACATACTGCTCATTTAAATCAACTAAAATCAGCAAATCCAGATCTGGTGATTGGTGCCATTGTAACAGAGAGAAATAGAGATATTTTTGCTTATTCCGGTTTAGTGGATAAATTGCTTGAAGATAAACCCTCTACTTATATTACTCAATGTAATAAATGGGATTTATATTTAGATTTTCAGCCAACATATACAACTAAATCTGTTATTTTAGAGAAGTTACTGTCACCTAAATATATTGTTATCTTCAATAAAAAAGACAAAAAACACTATAATACAGAAACAGTTAAAAACTACGCAAAATGATACAACGCACATTTCTGATTATTTAAACAATACAATTCTTTCCGATTACTTAGATCCCAAGAAAGCGGAATATGTATTAGAAAACAAAGAAAGCATAAGATTTGATGTTCTGTGGGGGGGAGATAAACCCCGAATTTTACTGGCCCCACAGGGAAGTACTAGACAAATTCCGGCAAAAGAACTTGCTGAGATCCTTAATCAACTGGCTCCGGATCTATTAGAACGAGCTATTTTTGTATTAACAAATACAGTGGATCGTAATATTTATTTTGAAGAATTAATATCCTATTGTTCAGATAAGATTAAAATTAAGCTATCACCTAAGACATCAATTCAAGAATATATTCAACTCGCGTCATCCGCAGATTTAATTATCGGAGTTGATGGAGGAAGCATTCATATTGCAACAGCGTTACAGAAAAAAGTGTTAGCGTTCTATGCACGAAATATGCAGAATTTTTTCCGTTGGCAACCACGAGGAAATAGCCATATTCCTTACAAAGCCATTCTAAGCAACACAGAAAGTAATTCAAATAATCACACCTGTGATTTTCCCATGGATAAAGCAGCAGAATGGGTAAATGGCTTATTCCAAAATATGGAAAATAATATCCCCTAACTTTTCTTCTGACACATCGGGCAATAAAAGCTATTTCGTTGTCCGATGATTAAACTTTCAATTTTTGTACCGCACCTTGGACAAGGTTTGTCTTTATTACCGTAAACCAACAATTCTTGAGCAAAGTAACCCGGTCTGCCATCAGGTTGTAGAAAATCTTTTAGTGTGGTTCCACCTTGTTCTATGGCTTTAGCTAACACGGATTTGATGGTATCTACCAAGCGTTCACATTGATTGCGCGTCAGATTGGCAACAAGCTTCATAGGATGCAGGCTACATAAAAATAAACTTTCATTGGCGTAAATATTGCCAACACCAACCACCACGGCATTATCCATTAAAAAGGTTTTAAGTGCGGTCATTTTTTTGCGTGATTTTTTGAAAAGATAGTCTGCGTTAAATTCATCAGATAATGGCTCAGGACCGAGCTTTAGAAATAAATGGAATTCGTCCAATTTCTTCGTCCACAACCAAGCACCAAAACGACGCGGATCGTTATAGCGTAGTAATTTGCCGTTGTTCATTACAATATCTAAATGATCGTGTTTATCAATAGGGCTGTCATGCGGTACGATTCTCACAGTCCCCGACATCCCTAAGTGGCCGATGATATAACCTTGTTCGCTATGAATGATGAGGTATTTGGCGCGACGAGTGAGATCTAAAATTTTTACATGATGAAATTCCGTTAATTCAGGCGACACCGCCCAACGAAGTTTTGGCTGACGTACCACAATTTTTTCAATAATATAATCTTTTAAATAAGGACTCACACCACGTAGAGCGGTTTCAACTTCGGGTAGTTCGGGCATTATCTTCCTCCAGTATTTTCAGGATACAAAAAAACCCGAGCAATGTCGGGCTTTTCAATTCGTGCAAAATTATTTGATTTTTGCTTCTTTGTAAACAACGTGTTTACGCACAATCGGATCAAATTTTTTGATTTCCATTTTTTCAGGCATATTACGTTTGTTTTTTGTTGTTGTGTAGAAATGACCTGTTTCTGCGGTAGAAACTAAACGGATTTTCTCACGAGCACCTTTTGCTGCCATTTGTTAGCTCCTTAGATTTTCTCGCCACGAGCACGGATTTCAGCTAAAACTGCATCAATGCCTTTTTTATCGATAATACGCATACCTTTTGCGGTTAAGCGTAATGTTACAAAACGGTTCTCACTCTCAACCCAGAAACGGTGAGTGTGAAGGTTAGGAAGAAAACGACGACGAGTCGCATTCATTGCGTGTGAGCGGTTGTTACCCACTGCCGGACGCTTGCCTGTTACTTGACAGACTCTAGACATATTAATCTCCAATAATGAAATATAAGCTCGAGCTTACGGTTCGGAATACTTCAAAAATAAACTTTTTGAATGACCTCGTCAGGTCGCATAACCCGACCCGCATACTATATTAAAGGTCGTGCATTATACTCACTTTATCTTGTATTCTCAAGCCTAAATACTGAATTTGCTTGTATTAAATCCAAAATTTATCCAAAAGTGCGGTCGGTTTTAGAGAAGATTTTGTTCCGCAAAGGAAAAATAACAGCCGCGACCAATCACAAAATGATCCAATACCCGAATCTCCATTAACTCAGCCGCCTGCTTGATTTTTTGTGTAATATTTCGATCGGAAAAGCTCGGTTCAGCCACACCTGAAGGATGATTATGCGCCAAAATAAGCGCCGCTGCATTGCAGGCTAAGGCTTCTTTAATGATCTCCCGCGGATACACCATGGCCTGATTGATGGTGCCAAGGAAAAGGTTTTCCTGCTTGATTAAACGATGTTGCGTATCCAAAAACAACACTAAAAAGACTTCTCGTTCCAAACCCTCCAGCTCGGTTTGCAAATACATTTTCACCGCATCACTTGAAGTGAAACAATGTTCTTCCTTTAATTCCGCCAGCAAATAACGCCTAGTCATTTCGGTACAAGCCTGTAACTGAATAAACTGGGTAACACCAATGCCTTTTACGGCACAAAATTGCTTTTGACTTGCCGTAATTAAGCCACGTAAAGAGCCAAAATGTTGCAACACATTGTGGGACAATTGCATGACGGGGCAATCCTTAATGCCCGTACGTAAAAAAATGGCCAATAGCTCCTCATCGCTTAACGCCGCCGCGCCGTATTGTAACAATTTTTCTCTTGGCATTAATGGTTCATTCATCTTTTTATTTCGTCTCATAACCTATGGATTGACAATTAATTCATAATGTTAAACGTCATAGTGAAATAACACGCTAAAGTTGGAAGACGGATCGCAAAATAAGATTTTTTATTAAATAATAATTCAAGTAAAATAGCCCGGTTCATCTCCGACTTGGTCAAATCATGGGATTTCATTATGTTTAACCTAGAAAATAAGCGTATTGTAGTAGGCATTACAGGTGGTATTGCCGCTTATAAAACAATCGAATTAATCCGTTTATTACGCAAAGCCCAGGCGCAAGTCAGAGTGGTTCTCACCCCTGCCGCAGCGGAATTTGTCACACCGCTCACCTTGCAAGCCATTTCCGGCAATGCCGTGGCGCAATCCCTGTTAGATCCGCAAGCCGAACTCGCGATGGGGCATATTGAATTGGCGAAATGGGCGGATGCGGTACTTATTGCTCCTGCAAGTGCCGATTTTATTGCCCGTTTAACTGTCGGCATGGCGAACGATTTACTTTCTACGATTTGCCTTGCCACCAACGCGCCGATTTTGCTGGCACCGGCGATGAACCAACAAATGTATCGCCAAACCATAACGCAGCAAAATCTGACCGCACTTTTATCCCGAGGTATTCAAACCATCGGGCCGAATAGCGGCGAACAGGCGTGTGGCGATGTGGGCGCCGGACGAATGTCCGAACCATCGGAAATTTTCACCGCACTTTGCCACCATTTTTCTACTCAACAAGATTTAGTCGGCCTGAATGTCGCTATCACGGCAGGTCCGACCCGCGAAGCCATTGACCCGGTGCGCTACATCTCCAATCACAGTTCCGGCAAAATGGGCGTTGCCATTGCGGATGCCTTCGTAAAACGCGGGGCAAATGTCACCTTGATTGCCGGCCCGGTAAACCTTGCCACACCTAACAATGTCAACCGCGTTGATGTCACTTCCACGCAAGAAATGTGGCAAACTGCCTTAGAAAGTGCGGTTAAAAATCATATTTTTATTGGCTGCGCGGCCGTGGCAGATTACCGTGTAGCGGAAGTCGCCGAGCAAAAAATCAAAAAATCCGGCGAGGAAATGACGTTAACACTCATTAAAAATCCCGACATTATTTCCGATGTCGGTCATTTAACGGAAAATCGCCCATTCACCGTTGGTTTCGCCGCCGAAACACAGAATGTTGCCGATTACGCCAAGGACAAACTTAAACGCAAAAATTTAGATATGATTTGCGCCAATGATGTCTCCGGCGGGCAAGTGTTCGGGCAGGATCACAATGCGTTGCAACTCTTTTGGCAAAATGGTGAGAAGACCTTACCGCTTGCAGAAAAAAACACATTAGCGGATGCGTTGGTGAGTGAAATTGTTGCGCGTTATCGCCAATAAAAAGTGCAGCAAAAAAATGACAGATTTCTTTAAAGGAAAACATGACACATGAAAAAAATTGACGTAAAAATTTTAGATAACCGTATCGGCACAGAATTTCCGCTTCCAACTTATGCCACCGAAGGCTCTGCAGGTTTGGATTTACGCGCATTACTTGATAAAGGTATTGAAATTCAACCGGGTGAAACTCAATTAATTCCAACGGGGCTTTCCATTTATATTGCCGATCCGAATTTAGCGGCTGTAATTTTGCCACGTTCCGGTTTAGGGCATAAACACGGTATTGTGTTGGGCAATTTGGTGGGATTAATCGACTCCGATTATCAAGGTCCGCTCATGGTTTCTGTGTGGAATCGTGGTACCGAACCGTTCAAAATTGAAGTGGGTGATCGCATTGCTCAACTGGTTTTTGTGCCAGTGGTGCAAGCAGAATTCAATATCGTTAGCGAGTTTAACGCCACCGACCGTGGCGAGGGTGGTTTTGGCCATTCAGGTAAACACTAATGGAACAGGCAAACAAACGCAGCATCAAAGAACGTCGCCAACAAGTGTTGACGGTACTCACGCATATGTTGCATTCCGAACGCGGTATGGAGCGCATGACCACTGCACGGCTGGCCGCGGAAGTGGGTGTGTCAGAAGCAGCACTGTACCGTTATTACCCGAGCAAAACTAAGATCTTTGAAGCCTTAATCGACAACATTGAAAGCACCCTGCTTAATCGTATTTCACAATCCATGAAAAACGAAACCAACACCATACAACGGGTGAAAGATATTCTGCAAATGATCTTGGATTTTGCCCGTAAAAACCCCGGCTTAACCCGCGTATTAACCGGCCACGCCTTAATGTTTGAAGATGCGCAACTGCAGGTACGCGTGGCAAAATTTTTCGACCGTTTGGAATTGCAATTCGTGAATATTCTGCAAATGCGAAAATTGCGTGAGGGGCGTGGTTTTGACATTGACGAACGCATCATCGCAGCCCACTTGGTGACCTTATGCGAAGGGCAATTTATGCGTTATGTACGTTCAAATTTCCGACACTCACCAAATCAAGGTTTTAATCAACAATGGCAGCTTATTGAAAGCTTATTTGCATAATTTATTTATTTAGGTAAGATGGCGTGATTATTCCTTGGCAAGAACTGGAAGAACAAACTTTAATCAATATTGTGGAAAGTGTTATCTTGCGCGAGGGAACTGATTACGGTTTACATGAACAGACTTTCGAACAAAAAAAGAAAGCATTACTAAACAGAATCCGCCAAGGAAGCGCGGTGATTGTTTGGTCGGAACTACACAAATCTATTGATATAAAAGACAAAACGGACTTTTTCAAATAAGCTTTTTAGTTTTTCCCTATTTAGATGGAGGTTTCACGTGCAGGAACAAAACGCACAAGCTACACAACCCACAGATCCAACGTTGGACTGGTTTTTATCACATTGCCATATTCATAAATATCCATCTAAAAGCACATTAATCAACGCCGGCGAAAAAGCCGAAACACTTTATTATTTAATCCAAGGCTCCGTCTCCGTTATGGTGAAAGACGAAGATGGAAAAGAGATGATTCTCACTTATTTAGGCCAAGGGGATTTCTTTGGTGAAGCAGGCTTATTTGAAGAAGGTCAGCTTCGTTCTGCATGGATCAAAGCCAAAAGCGCCTGTGAAGTGGCTGAAATCTCGTATCGCAAATTCCGCCAACTCATTCAGGCTAACCCTGAAATTTTAATGTATTTAACTGCGCAACTTGCCAGACGCTTACAAAACACCTCGCGCCAAGTGAGCAATTTGGCATTCTTAGATGTCACCGGTCGCATTGCGCAAACCTTATTAAACTTAGCCAAAATGCCGGAAGCCATGACACACCCGGATGGGATGCAAATTAAAATCACCCGTCAGGAAATTGGCCAAATGGTAGGCTGCTCACGCGAAACCGTTGGCCGAATTTTAAAAATGTTGGAAGATCAACATCTTATATCCGCTCACGGCAAGACTATTGTCGTTTACGGCACCCGTTAAAAAACGTGGTTAGAAATGACCGCACTTTAGTTAACTCACTGAAGTTTGTACTAAAAATACCAATCTAAGAATACAAAAAAGGTCTGAAAATTCAGACCTTTTTTATTTAATAAGCATCAATTAACGCATTGTGACGAATTCTTCCGAACCGGTCGGGTGGATGGCAACGGTGTTGTCGAAATCGGCTTTTGTCGCGCCCATTTTAATAGCAACAGCAAAACCTTGGATCATTTCGTCTACGCCAAAACCGATACCATGTAAGCCTACGATTTTTTCCTCTTTGCCAACACATACCAATTTCATGCGGCAAGCCTGACGATGTTGAGTAACCGCAGTGTACATGGAGGTAAAGGAAGATTTATACACTTTCACGTTTTCCGCGCCATATTGCGCAATGGCTTGCGGTTCGGTTAATCCGACGGTGCCGATTGGCGGGTGGCTGAATACCACGGATGGCACCAAACGATAATCCAAATGTTCGTTCGGTTTATTGTTAAACAGGCGTTCGGATAAACGACGTCCTGCTGCGACCGCCACCGGTGTGAGTTCAATACCGCCTTCAATAATATCGCCTACAGCGTAAATGCCCGGCACATTGGTGTTTTGGTATTTATCCACTTTAATGAAACCGCGCTCATTGGTTTCTACACCAACCGCTTGTAAATTAATTTTATCGGTAGCCGGCTCACGTCCAATAGCCCAAATCAGGCAATCTACCCTTTGCGCACGACCATCCTCTAAATTAAGCGTCACCGAGCCATCCGTATTTTTCACTACCTCTTTTGGAATTGCATGGGTGTGTAATGTAATGCCTTCTTGTTGCATGGATTCAATCAAAGTTTCTGCCATCATTGGATCAAAATTACGCAACGGCGCATGTTTACGCACAAATAAATGGGTTTCCACACCGAGGCTGTTCAAGACGCCGGCCAACTCGACGGCAATATAACCTGCGCCGACAACAGCTGCACGTTTTGGAAGTTCGGTTAAAGCAAAAACGCCGTTAGAATCAATACCGTATTTCGCGCCTTTGACCGCTGGAATACTTGGACGTCCACCTGTAGCAATCAAGATATGATCTGCCGTTACCTGTTCGGTGGTGCCATCAGCGAAAGTCACTTCAAGGGTATTTTTATTGACAAATTTGGCAAAACCACGAATCACATCTACGTTATTTTTTGCCAACACGTTATCGTATGAAGTATGAATGCGGGAAATATAGGCTTGTCGGCTTTCCACCAACTTAGCGAAATCAAATTCTTTCACATCCACATCAAAGCCATAATCCGGCGCATAATGATTGATAGCTTCAGCAATTTGCGCGCCATAAAACATCACTTTTTTCGGTACGCAGCCCACGTTGACACAGGTTCCACCTAAATGTTTTGCTTCAATAATGGCACATTTTTTGCCATAACTTGCGGCACGGTTAACGGAAGCGATACCGCCGCTGCCACCACCGATGGCAATATAGTCATAATGTTTTGTCATAGTCTGTCCTTAATCAACAAAATGCGGCTTATTCTCTAATAAACCGCGTTTTTCACGCAAACTGAATAAATAAATCGGTTTAATCGGTATTATCTCAATCAACGGAATTATTCCGGAGTAATCCAATTCACCGACCAACTGTCCGTACCTTGGGGGGCAAGTACGGTGGATAAATAAGGCAAAATGGATTTCATTTGTTTTTCCAACGTCCACGGCGGGTTAATCACAATCATGCCACTCGCTGTCATGCCACGTTGATCAGAATCAGGACGCACCGCCAGTTCAATTTGCAAAATCTTACGAATACCAGTGGCTTCCAAACCCTTAATCATTCGTTTAGTTTGTTGTCGTAGCACCACCGGATACCAAATGGCATAAACGCCCGTAGCAAATCGCTTATAGCCTTCTTCAATGGCCTTCACGACCAAATCATAGTCTTCTTTCAATTCATAAGGCGGATCAATCAGCACCAAGCCACGACGCTCTTTCGGTGGCAATGTGGCTTTGACTTGCTGAAAACCATCGCCAATTTTCACAGTGACATTCTCAAACGCTTTGAAATTATTGCGTAACAAAGGAAAATCGCTTGGATGCAATTCCATCATCAACGCTCGATCCTGTGGGCGCAACAAATTGGCGGCCAATAACGGTGAGCCTGCATAATAGCGCAATTCTTTCCCACCATAATTAAGCTTTCGAATCAGCTTAACATAACGGTCAACTTCTGTCGGCAAATCATCGCGCTGCCATAAACGCCCAATGCCTTCCGCATATTCGGCAGTCTTCTCCGCCTCTTGACTAAATAGGCGATAAAGCCCCGCACCGGCGTGCGTATCCAAATAATAAAAGCCTTTTTCTTTTTGTTGTAAACTTTCAATAATCAGCATTAACACGATATGTTTCAATACATCCGCATGGTTGCCGGCATGAAAACTATGACGATAACTTAGCATAAATCCTACTTATAACAGTCTTAAAAAAACGTTGGTAAAAAGCACCGCACTTTTAGCGGAAAAAGACTAAGCCCGACGCTTGCCGGGCCTAGTGGTAATGAATCGGACTAGAATAATTCTTCTGGTTGTCCGCCTGTTGAACCGTCCAATAACTCGCTTGGCACATAATAGCCGCGTTCTTCTACATAAGCACGGGTCGGTTCGGTGCCCTTGATAAAGTATTCCACCCGTCCACCGTTGGCCAATAGACCGGAACGCAAGTCAATATGTTTCTCAACGATATTCGTCGGGGTTGGTAATTCACGTTCAGGCATATCTTTTAAGATGGTTTTCATGTAGCTAATCCACGCTGGCATCGCACTTTTTGCACCGGCTTCGCCACGGCCTAAACTGAATTTATTATCATCGAAACCAATATAAACGGCAGTGGTTAAATTCGCGCCAAAACCGGCATACCACGCCACCTTGGAGTTATTGGTTGTACCGGTTTTACCACCGATATCTTTACGTTTGATCTCATTTGCCATACGCCAACTGGTTCCTTTCCAGCCAAGGCCTTGTTCACCATAAATGGCCGTGTTTAGTGCGCTGCGAATCAAGAACGCCAACTCACCACTAATCACGCGAGGCGCATATTGAGTTTCGGAAGAATTGGTTTTCGCGTCAGCCATAAGATTCAGATTATCTTCTTTTACAGCATCCACTCGCGGCTGTAATTCTGGAATATCCGGCACGCTCTCACCTTGGTCAGTTTCCTCACCATTGGTAGAATCATCGGTTTTGGCAAACTCATCAGCCGGCGTCAAATCGGTATTTTTAAAGCCGTCTAATTTTTCCGTTTCACCGTAAATTACCGGAACGTTATCACAACTCGGGCAAGCCAGTTTCGGGTTCGCCACAAAAATTTCTTTACCGGCATTATCTAAGATCTTATTGATAATATAAGGATCGATTAAATAACCGCCGTTATCAAACACCGCATAGCCACGCGCCATTTCAAGCGGTGTGAAAGAAGCAGCGCCAAGCGCCAAAGCCTCACTGGCGAAATATTGATCCCGTTTGAAGCCGAAACGTTGCAAGAAATCCGCCACGAAGTCTACTCCGGCCATTTGCATGGAACGAATCGCAATCATATTTTTTGATTGACCTAATCCCACGCGTAAACGTAACGGACCATCATAACGATCAGGTGAGTTTTTCGGGCGCCATTCTTTTTGCCCCGGTTTTTTCAATACAATCGGTGTATCTTGCAGTACGCTAGATAGGGTTAAGCCTTTTTCTAAGGCCGCTGCATAAATAAACGGTTTAATGGAAGAACCTACTTGTACCAAAGATTGGGTGGCTCGATTAAATTTACTTTGTTCAAAACTAAAACCACCGACAATCGCTTCAATAGCACCATTGTCACTGTTTAACGACACCAAAGCGGAGTTGGCTTGAGGAATCTGCCCTAAAACCCATTCATCTTTATCATTTTTACGAATCCAAATTTGGTCACCTACTTTTACCGGATTGGCTTGCCCCGTCCAGCGCATAGCGCTACTTGGCAATGTCATTTTTTCGCCGGAGGCTAATAATAACTCAGCACCACTTTTACTCACCGCTACAGCACCCGCCGGAATAAAAGGTTCGGAATTCGGTAATTTTTTCAAAAAACCAATAATAGTTTCATTATCCCAAGGGGTTTCATCTTTTTTCCATAATGGCGCACCACCACGATAACCATGGCGCATATCGTAAGCGATTAAATTGTCACGCACCGCTTTTTGCGCAGTTTCCTGATCTTTAGAAAGCACTGTGGTATATACTTTATAGCCTTTGGTATACGCATTTTCTTCACCAAAGCGTTTCACCATTTCCTGACGCACCATTTCTGTCACATAATCCGCACGAAAATCCATTTGTGCACCATGATAGCTGGCGACGATAGGCTCTTTAAGCGCCGCATCATATTCTTCTTTGGTAATGTGTTTCTGATCCAACATACGGGCTAATACGATATTACGACGCTCTAGCGCTCGTTTTGGTGAGAATAGCGGGTTCATCGTGGAAGGCGCTTTTGGCAAGCCGGCAATGACGGCTATCTCAGATAAGGTCAATTGGTTTAATTCTTTGCCAAAATAGGTTTTTGCCGCTGCGGCCACGCCGTAAGAACGGTAGCCAAGATAAATTTTATTTAAATACAACTCTAAAATTTCTTGTTTGTTTAACGCGTTTTCAATTTCAATCGCTAAAATGGCTTCTTTCGCCTTACGAATCAACGTTTTTTCCGGCGTTAAAAAGAAGTTACGCGCCAATTGTTGAGTAATAGTACTCGCCCCTTGGGACGCGCCACCTTTATTAATCGTGACCATCAATGCACGGATAATCCCAATCGGGTCGAGACCATGGTGTTCATAAAAACGGCTATCTTCCGTTGCCAACACGGCTTGAATCAATTTTTCAGGAATATTTTCCAGTTTCACCGGAATGCGACGTTGTTCTCCCACTTCGCCAATTAATTTGCCATCTGACGTATAAATTTGCATTGGCTGTTGCAATTCTACAGTTTTCAAACTCTCTACATCAGGCAAGTCAGATTTGAGTTGGATATACACTACCCCCACGGCAATGCAACCCAAAATGAATAAAGTTAATAGGGTACTTAATATTAATTTTGCGATCCGCATCGAAAATTTCTCACTTATTTTAAGGTAATTAAGGGAATTAAAAATAGAGTTAGTTCATAAGTATAAAGATTACTCAATCAAATCAAAAGCGAAAACTCGGAAATATTGTAAATTAGGATAAAAATTATGTTCATAAAACATACACCTTCTATTCAAATAGGCTTGTGGTATCACAACCAAAATGTGGATCTCGTGTGGTTCGACAAGCAAAACCAAGCACAATGTTTACATCTCGACGACATAGATCTGCTGGATTTACCCAGCGCCTTAAATCGTCACTCAAATTATTTACGCAGAAGTGCATCGTATAAATACATAACATCTATCATGCCACACCAAATTTGGCAGAAAACGTTAATTCTGCCGCATAATCTCACGCCGGCGGAATGTGAACAACAATGTCATTTCACCTTAACCAACGAACTACCGATTCCCATTAATGAAATTTGGTATGACTACGCTGCCACGCCGTTAAAACAAGGTTTTCGGCTAGAGATTTTTGCCATTAGACAACAAATCGCGAAAGATTATTTACATCAATTTGCGCCTTTACAAATTGACGTGTTGGACAACACCGCCAAGGCGATATTGCGTGCAACGGAATATGTGCTGGGCAAGCCGTTCCCGGCAAACGCCGTGCTGTTATATCAGGACGCACTAGGTGCATTGGCGGTGCAACATAAATTGCAACAAACCCAAACCCTGTTCCAAACGGACAAAAATTTGACCGCACTTTTAGCGCAATATTGCCAACGTTATGACGAACAGCCGGAACAGATTTTCTATTATCAAATGGTCCGAAATGATTCTGTGGTCCCAAAACATTGGCGCCCGGTGGAAACCCATTTGCCGTTAATTGCGCTCGGCAATGCCTTGTGGCAACAAGAAATACATAAAGAAGATGATGAACTTTTTCGTTCGTTTTCTTAGTGCGGACTTACGAATGAAAAAAGACATTAATTTACTGCCGTGGCGGGTTCAACAACGCCGCCGACAAACTCAGGCGTTATTCACAATACTTGCCGTAGGTGCAGTAATTTGCACCGGTGGGTGGTTAACGCTACACCATGTCGCCGAACAGTACGCAGAACAAGCGGAAAAATTGCAACTTGAACACCGTGCGTTGCAACGTGAGCTACAACTTACACAGCAACACATTCAGCAGGCAAGAGATCATCAAAACAGCGACAAGGAATCTCAGCCCATAGCTAAGGAAATCGTTTTTTCACTGTTAAATCAATTAGCTGAGTTACCACTCACACAAGGTGAATTATCTGCATTATCCCTCTCGGAACAGCATTTAACGCTTACCGGTCACAGCGTCAACCAAGAGGAATTTTCCCGGCTTAACCGCTTTCTCAGTGACCAAGCCTTGTTTCGAGAGGTGAAACTCACAGAATTTAAACCGCAACAACAAGAAATGCGGTTTCAGTTTGATCTCACATTGCAGGCACAGCCATGAAATTAATTGATAAAACCGCAGTAGCCAATGCGTTGAACCATTGGTACCAACTTTCGCCCCGACAGCAAATGGCGTTGCTATGCGCTCTAGGTGCATTGTTGCTTTATCTTCCCGCGCAACATTATTGGCAACAGCGCTCACAATTAGAACATCTGATGACACAACAGCAAACGCAGCAGGCAACGTTAAGTCATCAACAAAAAATCTTAGCGGCGCTGAAAGAAAAAGCGGCTAAGCAGTTACTCACGCCGCAATTGGCGGGCAAACTCCCCCCCATAAACCAACAAATACAACAACTTGCCCAACAATTACATATTGAACATAGCCAATGGGACTTTCGCCAAAAACCCTTGTTGGCACTGCACCTAGAAGGACATTTTAACGATTTACGCCAATTTTTGACCGCACTTTTAAACGCTAACGACGAACTGGAATTGGTGGAATGGCAAATTCAAAAACTCAGCGGACAAAACAACGGCAACACCATTTCCAGCGAACTTTTATTGCAATTAAATACCAAGGAAAACTAATGTTAAGACGAATTTTATGGTTACTGATGGGACTGATATTAAGTCATTCGGGCATCGCCAATGATCCCTTTGATAAAGCCCGCCGTCAGGCTATCCCCCAAACATCTGTGGAAAAACAAGACCGTGCGCCAAGCCAAACGTGTCACCCCACACATTCAACGATTTTTCCGCAAACCGCATTTGCACAAATTCAAGTCATCGGCGTGCTACAACACAAAACCGATTGGCAGCTCATGTTATTTTCCGAAAATCAAGTCAGCCTAGCCAAAGCGGGCGATATCATCTCATCAGAACACATTCAAATTGAAAACATCGGCAAACAACACATCGATTTTTTACGTTGGGACAATGATCCCCATTGCAAAGCGACCACCCCATTTCAGCTTAAATTTTAAGGAATCCTTATGAAATTACCTCTGCCCTACCGCGTAAAGTGCGGTCTGTTTTTCAGTTGTTTTTTGAGTTTTGCCATGAGCCTTTCCGTTCATGCAGAACAAAATCAGGTATTTTCCATTCGGCTGAAACAAGCGCCCTTGGTACCCACTTTGCAACAATTGGCGTTGGCGCAAAATGTCAATTTGATTATTGATGATGAATTGCAAGGCACGGTTTCGCTCCAACTGGAAAACGTCGATTTGGATCAGCTGTTTCGCTCCGTTGCTAAAATTAAGCAGTTGGATTTGTGGCAGGAAAATGGGATTTATTATTTAAGCAAACCCGATACTTCCGCTAAATTTGCCACCAAAATGGACGAACCCTTTATCCTTCCTGCCGTGATGACGGAAGAACCGACGCGACTCACCACCGCCACCATTAAATTGCATTTTGCCAAAGCCTCGGAAGTGATGAAATCGCTCACCGGCGGTAGCGGTTCGTTACTTTCCCCAAACGGTAGCCTCACTTTTGACGATCGCAGTAACTTGTTATTAATTCAAGACGAACCGAAATCCATCGCTAACCTGAAAAAACTGATTAAAGAATTAGATAAGCCCATTGAACAAATCGCCATTGAAGCCAGAATTGTCACCATGAACGGCGAAAGTCTAAAAGAATTAGGCGTACGCTGGGGCATTTTTAACCCCACCGAAAATGCGCATCGTATCGGCGGAAGTTTGGCGGGTAACGGCTTTGACAATATCACCAATCAATTAAACGTCAACTTCCCTACAGCCACCACCCCCGCCGGCTCCGTCGCACTACAGGTGGCGAAAATAAACGGACGACTTTTGGACTTAGAATTGACCGCACTTGAACGGGAAAACAATGTAGAAATTATTGCCAGCCCGCGATTGCTCACAACCAATAAAAAAGCCGCCAGCATCAAGCAAGGGACGGAATTGCCGTATATTTTGGTGAATGAAAAAAGCGGCTCACAAAGCGTGGAATTTCGTGAGGCTGTATTAGGCTTGGAAGTAACACCGCATATTTCACAAGATAAACAAATTCTGTTGGATTTAGTGGTCAGTCAAAATGCGCCCGGTAGCCGAGTAGCACATGGTTTGGGCGAAGTCGTCTCCATTGATAAACAGGAAATCAACACCCAAGTCTTTGCTAAAGACGGAGAAACCATCGTGTTAGGTGGCGTATTTCACGATACCATCACTAAAAACGTGGACAAAGTGCCCTTGTTGGGAGACATTCCGGGCGTAAAACACTTGTTTAGCAAAGAAAGCGAACGTCATCAAAAACGGGAATTGGTGATTTTTGTCACACCGCATATTTTACGTCAAGGAGAAACCTTAGAATCCTTTAAACAAAAGCAAGGCATAACACAGCAAACTAAAATGCTCCCCACACAAAACACGCATAAAAATCCAACAAAATCGTAGTTAATTTGGCATTTCCTATTAATAGGCGAAATAAATATCCTGTTTAGGTTGAAAAAGAGGGGCGTTTATTGAGATAATCTCGGCAATTTTGGGGTGATCTTTTCAACTCTATTCAAAAAAAACTCTCATGCGGCCACATTGTATTATTTGCGGTCGTTTCTTATTTTATAAAAGATCACATTCTTTCCGACCATATAAGTTTAAGACGATAACAATGGCAGAAAAACGTAATATTTTTTTGGTGGGACCAATGGGTGCAGGAAAAAGCACTATAGGTCGCCAGTTAGCACAATTATTAAGCATGGATTTCGTTGATACCGACGCCGAAATTGAAGAACGCGCCGGCGCAGATATCGGCTGGATTTTCGATGTTGAAGGTGAAGCCGGTTTCCGGAAAAGAGAAGAACGCATCATCAACGAATTAACCCTGCGTCAAGGCATCGTTCTGTCCACCGGCGGTGGCGCGATTTTATCTAAGGAAAGCCGCAATCACCTCTCCGCACGTGGCATTGTCGTGTATTTGGAAACCACGGTAGAAAAACAATATCAACGCACTCAACGGGACAAAAAACGCCCATTATTGCAAGATGTTGAAGACCCGCGCCAGGTGTTGGAAGACTTGGCGAAAGTCCGCAATCCGCTCTATGAAGAAGTAGCCGACATTACTCTCCCGACAGATGAACAAAGCGCTAAAGTGATGGCAACTCAAATCATCGATCTTATTGATAACTACAACGGTTAAATAACGTAAAAGGCCTATCAAATGCTGTGTGTAAATGTTGAATTGAAAGAACGTCGCTACCCGATTTATATCGGTGCCGGTTTATTAACAAACACCGATTGTTATCCGCTAAAACAAGGCAATAAGGTAATGATCGTCAGCAATCCTACCGTTGCACACTACTATTTAACCACCGTCACCGAAACATTAGAAAAAATCGGTTGTATCGTTGAACATGTTCTCTTACCCGATGGCGAGCAATACAAAACTCTCGACTCTTTAAACCTCATTTTCACCGCACTTTTAAAAGCGAATCACGGCCGCGATACCACTATTGTCGCCCTAGGCGGCGGCGTAATCGGAGACGTGGCCGGATTTGCGGCGGCAAGCTATCAACGCGGTGTGCGCTTCATTCAAATCCCGACTACCTTATTGGCACAAGTGGATTCCTCCGTCGGTGGCAAAACTGCCGTAAACCATGAACTCGGCAAAAATATGATCGGTGCGTTTTATCAACCAACGGCCGTCATCGTGGATACGCTAACCCTAAACACATTGCCGAAACGGGAAGTCAATGCCGGGTTGGCGGAAGTGATTAAATACGGCGCAATCTTAGATTTACCGTTCTTTGACTGGCTGGAACAACACATTGATGAACTGGTAGCTTTAGACCAAACAGCCTTAAAACAATGTATTGCCCGTTGTTGCCAACTAAAAGCCGATATTGTCGCCCGAGATGAAACGGAAAAAGGCGATCGCGCCTTACTAAATCTTGGCCACACTTTCGGCCATGCCATTGAAACCCACCTAGGTTATGGAAACTGGTTACACGGTGAAGCGGTGGCGGCAGGTTGCATGATGGCCGCAGTGTTATCGGAAAAATTAGGTGATTTAACGTCGGCTGATGTGGCACGTTTAGAAAAGCTCTTAGCGCGCGCCAATTTACCTACCGTTTCACCGGATGGCATGACCGCACAGGATTATTTACCGCTTATGATGCGTGATAAAAAAGTATTGAACGGCAAACTTCGTTTCGTCTTACTAAAAGCCCTTGGACAGGCCTACGTTGCCACCGAAATAGACCAAGATCTTGTGGTTGACGCCATTCATTGTTGTTCCCAATTTGACTAATCAACATGCCTGAACCCGCTAAACCCGTTGTAAAAACTAAAAGCCGCCCTTTCCTAAAATGGGCGGGGGGAAAATTTCGGCTCACCGATGAGATCAACCGATTATTTCCCAAAAGAAAACAATGCTTGGTAGAACCTTTTGTGGGAGCCGGAGCGGTATTTCTCAACAGCAATTTCAAACGTTATATTCTGGCGGATATCAACCCCGATTTAATCAATTTGTTTAACATCGTAAAACAAGACGTTGATGCCTATATTTTGGCAGCCAAGCCGATTTTTTTTCACCCTGAAGCCAACACGGAAAACTACTACTACGCCAAACGGGATGAATTTAATCAAAGCACGAATATTTTCCAACGTTCCGTCTTGTTTCTGTATTTAAACCGTTTCGGCTTTAACGGCTTATGTCGCTACAACTCTAAAAACGAATTTAACGTGCCTTTCGGTGATTACAAAACCCATTATTTTCCGGAAGAAGAATTACGTTTCTTTGCCGCTAAAGCGCAAAGTGCGGTCTTTATTTGCGCCGATTTTCAACAAACCTTTCAAATGGCGGATGAAAATTCCGTCATCTACTGCGACCCACCCTACGCCCCACTCTCACAAGACAGCAACTTTACCAATTATTCCGGCAAGCTATTTTCCATCAATCACCAACAGGAACTTGCCACGCTTGCCAAACACACCACGGAACAGCGCAACATTCAAGTGCTGATCTCCAACCACGACACCCCTTTCACCCGCGAAATCTACCAAGGTGCCAAAATCCGTCGCCTAAAAGTACAACGCTCTATCAGCCAATCGCCGCATAAGCGAATTAAGGTGAGAGAATTAATTGCGTTGTTTAAAACAAAAAAATAATCCGAAAATCGACCGCACTTTTACGTTAAAAATACACTGGTCTTATTTAACTACTCTCCCAGATAGTGCGCGCTTCCTAACGCGTGCTTGTATCTGGCTAAAAAATAAACAAACTGAAGTTATTCATAAAAATAGTGACAATCTAAATTAAACGAAATTGATGTTTTAGGGTTAGGAAAGGCGCGCCATCAGGATTTCTCACTTTTTGCTTAATTTACAGTTTATTATCTTCATGTTTATGAGTAATATAACCGCCAATCGAATACAACCCTTAAACTCATTACTATCTAATAGGAAATTAAATAATGAAAAAATTATTAACTACTGTCCTTTCCGCTGTTGCTATTACGGCGCCCTTGGTTGCTTCTGCGGACTCTACGCCTAAGGCTGAACAAAGTGCGGTTCAAGCGCAAAAAGCAAAAGGTATTTGGATTGATGTACGTTCTGCCGAAGAATTTAACGATGGCCATTTACAAGATTCAATCAATATTCCGCACGACCAAATTGTTGAACGAATCAAAGCGGTTAGCCCAGACAAAGATGCTCCGATCAACCTTTATTGCCGTAGCGGTCGCCGTGCAGAAGTTGCTCTGACCGAGCTGAAAAAAGCGGGCTACACTAATGTCACCAACCATGGCGGTTATGAAGACTTGCTCAAAAAAGGGTTGAAATAAACATTACCTAATCTAAAAACTCTAGACTTTTGTAAAATCCCCTAAATCTCCAATCGGAATATTTAGGGGATTTTTCATATATACTTTCTTTCAATAAACCGCTACATACCGGGTAAACACAATATTTTCATAGCGATGCGGAAGACTATAATCCCCAAAACTGTACACCATAGCCATGAAAAAGTCAGATAGCCTTTTATATCAAATTCCTAGGCCTTTTGAACAATAAAGTGCGGTCAGATTCGAAAGCATTTTTGAATCACTGTGATTTTGACTTTTTATCCCACTAAAAGTGAAGTCATACTCAATGAACCTGCAATCAAATTATCATTGAAAAATTCCACCTTTTCATCATGCTCGCGCAGTGCCATCACATACAAGAGCGGCAAATAATGATCAGGCGTTGGTACAGAAAGTGCCGCATTTTCGCCAAATTGCTCATAATGCACCAATTCATCGTCATTTTGCGTGGTCATTGCGTGATTAATTTGATCACGGAATGCATACGCCCAATCATAGCCCGCACCGATTTGATCTATATGTTCCCAGCTTATCGCTCTTAAATTATGCACAATGTTGCCGCTGCCGATAATTAACACGCCTTGTTCGCGTAAAGTAGATAACTTTTTCACTAAATTGAAATGCCACTCTGCCGGTTGTAAACGGTTAAGACTAAGTTGCACCACAGGGATATCGGCATCAGGATACAGAAACTTCAACACTGCCCATGCACCATGATCAAAACCACGCATCGGATTCAGTTCGACATTTTCCGGCTGTAATAATGACCGCACTTGTTCCGCCAACTCAGGCGAACCGGGTGCCGGATATTGCACTTGGCTGAGTTCTTCAGGAAATCCGTAGAAATCGTAAATCATTTCTGGATATTCGCCCGATGTCACCTGCAAACGGCTGCTGTACCAATGCGCCGAAATCATCAAAATCGCTTTTGGCTTGGCAAATTTTTGTGTAATCAGGCTAAGATTTTGGTTGAAAGGATTTTCCTTATCCAACACATTCATCGGGCTACCATGCCCAACAAACAATACAGGCATTTTTTTCATCATTTTCTCCTCAATATCTAATGAGGCGGATTGTACGGATAAATTATTCAGCAATAAATCTCACTTCATGAACAACATATTTTCCAAATAGGAAACAATGAAATAGTCTTTGGATTTACTACAAAATTAAAAAAGAGGTCGTCTGAAAGTAAGTTTCAGACGACCTCCGATGGCGCAAGCGTCCACGCTTATGCCAATTTTCCTAAGGATTAATCAATGATCAAACACCTTACAAAACCCTCTTACGTTGGAAATATCGTAGTATCCGGTGATTGCGTACTTGCGTCCTAAAATGCCCTATTTTCTTATTACAATAAAAAAGTGCGGTCAAAACTTACGATATTTAAGTTGGAAAAACACATAGAAAATGACCGCACTTTTGCGCTAAAAATACACCGACGTTATACCACAAAAAACAAAGGGTCTGACATAACATCAGACCCTTTTTGATTTTACTCTGTTTCCAAGCCAAATATGACGAACAGCTGTTTTTTTATGTTGCAAGGCAAGGGGGTTGAGCGAACGAAACATTATTGGTTCAAAGGTGGTTTCAAGGTTTTCTAGAGACATCACACCATCATATCCATTTTATCAATTTATTTACGGCAAACCGTGCAAAACTCCGCCAACAAGGTAAACAGGTGAGCGGCCATTTTCTCGCCAAATTTTGCAAAGGTTTTATCCTCAAACAACTGTGTCACTAGCCAAACAGGTTTGGCTTTCTCTTTACCCTCGGCGGTTAAATGCATAATTTTTTTCCCATTCACCCACCGCACTTTCGCTAAACTCAATCCAGCCTTTTCCCTTACATTCCTTACCAAGGTTAAACAACGGCTGTTTAGGCAACAACAATTCATTACAAATCTACTTCAAGCGTATGCGCACCGACATTCGTAAAGTCAAAGCCTTGAAAGATGAGACTCTTGGGGTTCCATTTATCTTGTCTTATGATTTTTGCTCATTCCACTGATGATGGATTTGTTGATTGAAAAGCAAGTGCCTGTAGCGCTGGGTAATTTGTTGGACGAGTAAACTTACCCTAAACTTAAACAGGCAAATATTAAAATCATTTGTCACCTTCCGAATCTGAATTTGCCAGGCACTTTACAAGCTCAAAATTTGGGCGCAGTACATAGCAAACAGTGTTTTTTACTCTAACTTCCTACATACTTTATCATTATAAAAAACATTAAAAATGTTTGTTAAAAATGTGTAGAATGTAAAAAATTATATTTTATAAATGAGGGTAATTTAATGTGGTCAGATACTGAATCTAAAGAAGACTATCTCAATTTTGGTGAGGTATCCCAAATTGTTACTGAAATATTGGAATCTGAGGCTATGCTACCAGTTTCAATAGGTATTTTTGGTAACTGGGGAGCAGGTAAGTCCTCTTTGTTAAATTTGATTGAGCAACAAATCAAGCCTGATGAGTGGATTATAATTAAATTTGATGCTTGGCTCTATCAGGGATTTGATGATGCCAGAACAGCTCTTTTGGAAACTATTGCAAACCATTTAATTCAAGCTGCCAAAGATGAAGAAACCATCTTGAAAAAATCCCAAAATTTATTAGTCAGAATTAATGGTCTACGTTTGGCTGGTTTTCTTGCGGAGGGGGCTGCTTTAGCTGCAGGTTTTCCTACTTTTGGTTTGGTTTCCAAAATATTTGGAACGGCTCAAAATGCCTTGGATGGAATTCAAGATGAAATAGAAAGTAAGCAAGTTGTAGAAATAGGAAAAGAAATTGTTGATTCAGGAAAAAAACTTATAAAACCCCTAAAACAGCAAACTCCACCACAACAAATCGATGAGTTTAGAAAAGAATATGGTGAGATATTACGGGATTTAGGTAAAAAGTTGGTTATTGTGATTGATAACCTTGACCGTTGTCTACCTGCTAATGCTATTCAAACATTAGAGGCAATTCGTTTATTCTTATTCTTAAATCGTACAGCTTTTATTATCGCGGCTGACGAGGAAATGATTCGCCATTCAGTTGCCGAACATTACAAAGATTTGTCGTATCGTCATCAAATTGATTATTTGGACAAGCTCATTCAGATTCCTATTCGTGTACCCAAAGCAGGTGTGCTTGAAATTCGTGCATATTTATATATGCTGTACGCCATTCATCAAAAAATACCAACCAAAAAATTAGCAAGCTTACGCCAATTTTTAGAAACTCATTTGCAACAATCTTGGAAAAGTCAATCTTTAAATCCAGAAGAAGTGGCCAAAACTATTGAAGAGCGACATAATCAAGCTCTATTGTCAGATTTTGAACGCGCAAACAGAATAGCTCCTCTATTAGCAAATTCACCTAATATTCACGGTAATCCTAGAATTGTAAAACGTATTTTAAATACTATTAAAATGCGTGCCAAAATCGCAAACAAGCGTCAAATACCGTTAGAGGAAGCGATTATTACCAAATTGGTGATTTTTGAGCGATGTGTGGATTCTGATGTGGTAACAAATTTTTATCAGCGTATTAATGAAGAAGAGGGTAAACCTGAATTATTAAAAGAGCTGGAAAATAACAATGAGCAAAATTTATCAAAACTCTCTGAAAATAAGCCCATTCAAACATTTATCAAAGAATGGGCAAAATTAGAGCCAAAATTATCCAATGTTGATTTGCGCGCGGCGATCTATTTATCCAGAGAAACCATACCGCTAAATACTTATACCGCTCAACTTTCTCAAAAAGCCCAAGATGCTTTAAACATTTTACTTACAACCACATCAAGAACAGGCTCACAAGGTACCAAAGATGCCATTCAACAACTAACAATGGATGAACAAATCTCTGTTATGGACGCGTTAGTGGAACAATTAAGAAAAGTGGATAACTGGGCTAAAAGTCCAAATGGTTTTATGGGGGCTTGTTTATTAGCTAAGTTTTCAGAAGGCGGTGCAAAAATTTTAAATCGTTTTATTATTGAATTGAAAAATAAAGGTTTTAATTATCCGTGGTTTAATACAAGATTAAAAAACGAAACTTGGTATCAGGAGTAAACAATGGGTACTTCACAATCTAGTGTAGGACCAAATGGTCGTTCACCTTTGTTACCGGCTTGGGTTGATGACAGCCAAGCAACGACTCAAACGCCAGATCCACAGAGATTAAAGGGATTGCGTCAAGCAATCGGTAGGGCTATAGGAGGAGGCGGGCGTGAGGATGTGCGTAAAGCACTTGGTCATTATGCCCGAAAAGCCAGCGGTGGTAAGCATACTTCCGTACAAAGACTAGGGAAAATTACCCAGGCAGGTGCGGGTTTGTTTGAGATTTTTTCAGACAGCCTGCAACAACAATATTCAGTTAATTTAAATAGTTTAAATGGTCAGTCTTGCGATGAGGTCATCAATCAAATTACCGAACTTTTGGTTGATCATCACGGTGATTCAGACAAAATTCGTTCCGCGATGAATATTGCTTTATCAGAAGCATTGGAAGGGATGACTACTTTTGATGAACACAGTATTTCAGTTGAAGTTATTGCTAAGATGATGATTTGTTATTTAACTGAAAGTATTTTTCTGCAAATTGTACACGATGCTGGTAAGGCGTGGAATAAAGGTGACGATCTTGTTCAAATTTCAAACGTTGAAAATGATTTGAGACAATTAGTTCATGAGGTGGTGGATATTACACTTGCCCCTAAATTTACGGATGATGTTTGTCAATTAACAACCGAACAAATGCAAGAAATTCAAAACCAAGCTATTTTGGAAATTTGGGAAGAATGGGAGGATTATTGATGAATCAATTATTTTTTCATCACGATATTGAGCAATTAAAAAATTTGCCTAATGGTGTTTTACCTATTCGTCTTTATGGTATGGGCGATAAAAGTCTACAAATTGCTCATATTGGTAATATGGTTTTGGATAGAGTAAGAAGATTAGGTGTTGAACTCAATAATCAAGTAATGGATTTTCTAACTATTGCTATGGCAGTTACAGCAGCAGATACTTTTATTTTGCGAAAAGATACTGCAAATGGCTGGTGTCGTTCCTTTTCTATCACTTTACCATTGTGCCAGCCAGATATTTGGCAAGCAAACAAAGTTCATTTAGAACAGATTTTACACTTTTTAAGTGGTGATATTTGGCAATTTGATTTTCAGGCAGGCGGACAATTACCTCCACAGCCCTATAAATTAAGTGGCAGAACCAAATTGGTAGATTTAAGAAATAAAGACTGCGTTTGTTTATTTTCAGGTGGGTTGGATTCAGCAATTGGGGTAATTGATTTATTGGAGCAGGGACATTCACCGGTTTTAGTTAGTCATTCTTATAAAGGTGATAAATCACGTCAGCAAGCCATTATTCAGCAACTTAACCAAAATGGTTATATTAATCAATTTTCCCAATTTAATGCGATTGCACAACCACATTCAAATAATGGAAAAAGCACTGAAATCACAATGCTAACCAGAAGTTTAAATTTTTTGGCATTTGCTATTGTATCAGCTTATGCATTACAGGAAGTCGCGCAAAAAAAGATTGATATTTTAGTGCCTGAAAATGGGGTAATTTCAATCAATGCACCTTTAACAGTACGCAGAGTAGGCGCTTTAAGTACCCGTACCACTCACCCTTATTTTATCCAAGAAATACAAAAATTTTTCACTGCGGTCAATATTCCTTTCACTTTAAGAAATCCTTATCAATTTAAAACTAAAGGGCAAATGATAGCAGAATGCAAAAATTTACCATTATTACAGCAAATTATCCCTGATACTGTTTCGTGTAGCCATTGGAAACGCAAAAATCAACAATGCGGGGTTTGTGTTCCATGCCTGATTCGTAGAGCGTCATTGCATTATGCTGGTATTACCAATGATGCCCAATATGAATTTAATGATATTCGGCAAATTTTAATAAATCAGGACAGAAGAGATGATTTATTTGCTTTAATAAGTGCTATTCGTCAAAAAAATCATCGCAACATCAATCAATGGGTTTTACAAAGTGGCTCACTACCCACTCAACAATTAAATCAGTTTGCAAATGTTTTTATGACTGGGTTGGATGAAGTGGAGCAACTTTTAATAGAGAACCAAATATTATGATGGATATGCATTGCCATTTGGATTTATATACCAATCCACAATACGTTGCAAAACGATGTAAAGATGAAAATATTTATGTCTTATCTGTTACAACCACACCAAAAGCGTGGTATGGAACAAGTTCATTAGCAAAAGATTGTCCTCGTATTCGTACCGCCTTGGGATTGCATCCCCAACTGGCTCATGAACGTTGGCAAGAATTGGAATTGTTTGATGCATTATTAAACCAAACTCGCTATGTGGGTGAAATTGGTTTGGATGGCGGAAAAGAGTTTAAAACACATTGGGAAACACAATTAAAGGTCTTTCGCCATATTTTAAGAAGCTCAGCAAAATCTGGCGGAAAAATATTAAGTATACATTCTAAGATGAGTGCAAATGCTGTACTAGATGAATTAAGTCAAGTAAATGATAACTTGCCAATCCTTCATTGGTTTTCAGGCACAAAGCAACAGTTAAAACGAGCGATTGAAATGGGCTGCTATTTTTCTGTAGGACCCGCAATGTTAAGCAGTAAAAAGGGTTATGAGTTGGTCCAAATCATGCCAATAGAAAAAATATTAGTTGAAACTGATGGACCTTTTGGGAATTTTAAAACACAAGCTTTATTCCCCTGGAATGCCAATATTGCCATTGCAATATTAGCAGATATGTGGGGGATGAATATTTCAGAAGCTGAAAGTATGTTGAGACAAAATCTATTTAGATCAATTTCAAAATATATATAAACCACAACCTCTTCTTATCCCCATAAAAACTCTCCCTTTCCCCAAATAACCTTAATCCCTTATCCCCTCTTATAATATCCTTTATATTCAACCTCAAAACCATTGGGACACTTCTCCTAATGATTTGATTTATTTAATCAACAATGAGACATTTTTTGAAAAAACTAAAATTCACTCTAGCCACTTGGGTGTTTTACCTGATGAGAGTCGTTTTGCTCATTTACCATATTATAAAAACGGGCAATTCGTAATCCCATTCTGATTATTATGTTGTTTTTGCTATGGAGACTGGCATGGTAATGACATTGTTGGTGCTGTTGTTCAAAGATTCCTTGCAACCGTTTATTTATGCGTTCAAAACTTACGATATTTAAGTTGGAAAAACACACAGAAAAATGACCACACTTTTACGTTAAAAATACACCGACTTTATGCCACAAAAAACAAAGGGTCTGACATAACATCAGACCCTTTATCATTTTTGTACTTCGTTCCTTAGAACGGAATATCATCATCAAAGTTATCCATCGGTGCTTCGGCTACCGGTTTACTTGCCGGGGTGGAACGTGGCGCGCTTTGTGATTGGCTTGGGTAGCTTGGTTGTGCTGCCGGCGCGTATCCGCCGGATTGACGATCAGAGCGGCTGTCTAACATTTGTAAAACGTCGCCTTGAATTTCCGTGGTGTAGCGATCTTGGCCGTTTTGATCTTGCCATTTGCGGGTTCTTAAACGCCCTTCAACATAAACTTTAGAGCCTTTTCGTAGGTATTCGCCCGCCACTTCCGCCTGACGGCGATAGAACACAATGCGATGCCATTCGGTCACTTCACGACGTTCGCCGGTGTTTTTATCATTCCAGCTTTCACTGGTGGCAACGGTAATGTTGGCAACCGCTTCGCCGTTCGGCATGGTACGAATTTCAGGATCGTTACCTAAGTTACCAACAATAATGACTTTATTTACTCCAGCCATAATATCCTCTTCTTTATTCAATTTTGCTGTAAAAAAATTTGCTCTATTCTGCCTGAAAATTCGGAATAAATCCACGCCTTCAACAAAATTAACTGGATATTTGCACAGTTATTTAGGAATATGCGATAATTGTCGCAAATTTACACTTCTTTCATTTATAAAATCTATTATGGATACCATCGATATTCGTGGGGCAAGAACCCACAATCTGAAAAATATTAACTTAACCATTCCTCGTGATAAATTAATCGTCATTACCGGGTTATCCGGCTCAGGCAAATCTTCTTTAGCTTTTGACACGCTGTATGCCGAAGGGCAACGCCGTTATGTAGAATCCTTGTCTGCCTATGCGCGTCAATTTTTGTCATTAATGGAAAAACCCGATGTAGACCATATTGAAGGGCTTTCACCGGCCATTTCTATTGAGCAAAAATCCACCTCGCACAACCCCCGTTCAACAGTGGGTACCATTACCGAAATTCACGATTACCTGCGCTTGTTGTTTGCTCGCGTGGGCGAGCCGCGCTGTCCTCATCACGATGTGCCACTCACAGCGCAAACGATCAGCCAAATGGTGGATAAAGTGCTTTCCCTGCCTGAGGAAAGCAAAATGATGTTGTTGGCGCCGGTAGTAAAAGAGCGCAAAGGCGAACACGTTAAATTATTGCAACAAATTGCTGCGCAAGGCTACATTCGCGCCCGTATTGACGGTGAGATTTGTGATTTATCCGATCCACCGAAACTGGAATTACAGAAAAAACACACTATCGAAGTGGTGATGGATCGCTTTAAAGTGCGGTCGGATTTAGCTACAAGATTAGCGGAATCCTTTGAAACCACGCTCGAGCTTTCCGGTGGCACGGCGGTCGTCGCGTATATGGACGATCCGAAGGCAGAAGAACTGGTGTTCTCTGCTAACTTTGCCTGTCCGCACTGTGGCTATTCCGTACCGGAACTGGAACCTCGTCTCTTCTCCTTTAATAACCCCGCCGGTGCGTGCCCGACTTGTGACGGTTTGGGCGTACAACAATATTTCGATGAAAAACGCGTGGTGCAAAATCCAAGCATTTCCCTTGCTAATGGTGCTATCAAAGGCTGGGATCGTCGCAATTTCTATTATTACCAAATGCTCACGTCATTGGCGAAGCACTACCATTTCGATATTGAAACGCCTTTTGAAGAACTGCCGAAAAAAATCCAACAGATTATTTTGCACGGTTCCGGCAAGGAAGAAATCGAATTCCAATACATGAACGATCGCGGCGATGTCGTGTTGCGTCGCCATGTATTCGAAGGCATTTTAAACAACATGGCGCGCCGTTATAAAGAAACGGAATCCATGTCTGTGCGGGAAGAACTTGCCAAACACATCAGCAATCGCCCTTGTGCCGATTGTGGCGGTTCGCGCCTGCGCCCAGAGGCACGCAACGTTTATATTGAGCAAACCAATCTGCCTGATGTATCGGAGAAAAGCATCGGAGAAGCCTTGAGCTTTTTTGGAGAGCTACAACTGAGCGGACAAAAAGCGCAAATCGCCGAGAAGATTCTGAAAGAAATCAAAGAGCGGTTACAATTTTTGGTAAATGTGGGCTTGAATTATCTTTCCCTTTCCCGCTCCGCCGAAACCCTTTCAGGCGGTGAAGCACAACGCATTCGTCTTGCCAGCCAAATCGGCGCAGGCTTGGTCGGCGTGATGTATGTGTTGGATGAACCGTCTATCGGGTTACATCAACGGGATAACGAACGCTTGCTCAACACCTTGATTCACTTACGAAATCTCGGCAACACTGTGATTGTGGTGGAACACGATGAAGATGCGATTTTAAGCGCCGACCATATTATCGACATCGGCCCGGGCGCAGGGGTACATGGTGGCAATGTCATTGCCGAAGGTACGGCGCAACACATCATGCAAAATCCAAACTCGCTTACGGGCAAATTCTTATCCGGCGCAGAAAAAATCGAAATACCGAAAAAACGTACCGCACTTGATAAGAAAAAAACGCTCAAGCTATTCGGCGCATCAGGCAATAACCTGAAAAATGTCAACTTAGAGATTCCGGTCGGCTTATTTACCTGTATCACCGGCGTCTCCGGTTCAGGCAAATCCACGTTGATAAACGACACCTTGTTCCCGATTGCCCAAAACGCGTTAAACCGTGCGGAAAATGCGGAAGCAGCGCCGTATAAATCTATCGAAGGTTTGGAATTTTTCGACAAAGTTATTGATATTGACCAAAGCCCGATTGGCCGTACACCGCGCTCTAACCCAGCAACCTACACGGGCGTGTTCACCCCGATTCGTGAGCTGTTCGCCGGCGTACCGGAAGCCCGAGCACGCGGCTACAACCCGGGACGTTTCAGTTTTAACGTACGCGGTGGACGTTGCGAAGCCTGTCAGGGCGATGGCGTAATCAAAGTGGAAATGCACTTCCTGCCGGATGTGTACGTGCCATGCGACCAATGTAAGGGTAAACGCTACAACCGCGAAACTTTAGAAATTCGCTACAAAGGCAAAACCATTCATCAAGTGTTGGATATGACCGTGGAAGAGGCGCGGGAATTTTTCGATGCGATTCCGATGATTGCGCGCAAACTGCAAACTCTAATGGACGTGGGTTTATCTTACATTCGCTTAGGGCAATCCTCCACTACCCTGTCCGGTGGTGAAGCGCAACGGGTGAAATTGGCGACAGAACTCTCCAAGCGGGATACGGGTAAAACCCTGTATATTCTGGACGAACCGACTACCGGGTTACACTTTGCCGACATCAAACAACTGCTTTCCGTGTTGCACCGCTTGCGCGATCAAGGCAATACCATCGTGGTCATTGAGCACAATTTAGACGTGATTAAAACCGCTGACTGGATTGTGGATCTCGGCCCGGAAGGCGGTAGCGGTGGCGGACAAATTATCGCCACCGGTACGCCGGAGCAGGTCGCTAAAGTCGAAGGTTCGCATACCGCGCGCTTCCTAAAAGGTATTCTGGCGAAAGGTTAAAAAGCCACAAGGAAAACACCTAGAAAAAACACCGCACTTTAAACGTGAATCTAAAGTGCGGTGTTTTTTTATGACGTTTTTATCGGTCTGAATTTGGCATGGCTACGTTGCAAAATCTGGAACAAACTTTGTTGTGGGTTGATTTCACCGCATTGCTGTTTCAATTGCAACAGATTCATGCGCAAATGCTGTAAGCGGTGGATTCGCTTGGCGATATCTTGAATATGACGATCAATAAGAGCGTTAATTTCGATTTTTTGTTGAACGCCTGCACTTTCCAAACTTAACAGTAATTTAATTTCCTCAAGGGACATATCCAACGATCGGCAATAACAAATGAAAGACAAGCGTTGCAAGTGGTCATCGTTATATAAGCGAAAGCCCCCAAGGGAACGTGACGGGCGAGGCATCAGTCCTTTTTGCTCATAAAACCGAATGGCTTCTACGCTACACCCTACTGCGTCAGCTAACTTCCCTATTTTCATGTGTTCTCCCTAAACGCCCCCAAAAAATGACCGCACTTTTAACGTTTTGCGCTAAATTCCGGGTTAACGTAAATCTTTAATTGTGTCACTTGCGGCAGTTGTCGTTGAACTAATTTAAGCAATTCCCGCTGTTTGAAAAGTAGCCCTTGGCGTACAGCTGAATTGGCGACTTCAATGCTCAAGGTAGTTTGGTCGATATTCGCAATGCCATACAATCCCTCAAATTGTGACGGGAAAAGACGCTTGAATTGCTGATTTAATTCATTCAACCAAATGCCTTTTTGCATCACTTTCGCAAGTGCAGAATCTTGTAACAATTCGCTGATATTCACTGCCCGATTGTATTGCATCGCCTTGTTTTCCGCCTTTTCGCCCTAATATTTATGACATTGTAGCGAATTTCCGCTACAATACCGACAATTTTTTAAATTCAATTCCGTTATGATGATTTCAAATAAAAGCAAACACAGTTTTTGGTCGCAACTCTTACTCAGTATGATTGCGATTTTTGCTTTACCTGCCTCACAGGCATGGCAATACCAAGCAAACGTGGCTAACGAAAATTATCAAAACGCCCAACAACAAAATGTGCCGCAGATTTTAACCGCGGTCTCCTTACTCAAACAAACCCAACAGCAACAATTCCAACCGCAAAATGCGCCGATTGAGGCTGAAATTCTTACGAAAAACGAACCGCACTTTGTGCGTTCGTATTTCATCATTAACGCGCCAATCCGCGCCGGCCCTGAGCTCATTTAATTTCACAACCTTATAGCTATCGTCGTTTAATGAATGTTAAACGATTCCCTTTTATCCGTTTTTAAAAAAGAAGAAATTATGCTTAGAACTATTGCAACCAAAATTTTTGGTAGTCGTAATGATCGTATCTTACGTCGTTTAAACAAAACCGTCTCAAAAATCAATAAATTAGAACCGACATTTGAAGCTTTGAGTGATGATGAATTAAAAGCAAAAACCGCAGAATTCCGTGCGCGTTTGGCGCAAGGCGAAACCTTAGAAAGCCTAATTCCGGAAGCCTTCGCCACGGTGCGTGAAGCCAGTAAGCGTGTGCTTGGTATGCGTCACTTTGACGTACAGTTAGTCGGCGGGATGGTGTTAAACAGTCGTTGTATTGCCGAGATGCGTACCGGTGAAGGGAAAACCTTAACCGCCACCTTGCCATGTTACTTAAACGCTCTACCGAGCAAAGCGGTGCACGTGGTTACCGTGAATGACTACCTTGCCCGCCGCGATGCGGAAACCAATCGTCCGTTATTTGAATTTTTAGGCATGACTGTCGGTGTCAATGTGCCGGGCATGTCACCGGAGGAAAAACGCGCGGCTTACGCAGCTGACATTACTTATGCCACCAACAGTGAGTTGGGATTTGACTATTTGCGTGACAACTTGGCGCACGCACCGCAAGAACGTTTCCAAAAAGATCTTTACTATGCCTTGGTGGATGAGGTGGACTCCATTTTAATCGACGAAGCGCGTACGCCGTTAATTATTTCCGGTCAGGCGGAAGACAGTTCCGAGCTTTATATTGCCATTGATAAGCTCATTCCGAATCTGATTAAGCAAGATAAGGAAGACACCGAAGAATATCAGGGCACCGGTGATTACACTTTAGATCTCAAAACCAAACAAGCGCACTTAACCGAGCGTGGTCAAGAAAAATGCGAGCAATGGTTGATTCAACACGGTTTCATGAAAGACACCGAATCCCTTTATTCACCATCTAAAATTACCTTGTTACACCATGTGATGGCGGCATTGCGCGCCCATACCTTATTTGAACGTGATGTGGATTACATTGTAAAAGACGGCGAAATCGTCATTGTGGACGAACACACCGGCCGTACGATGGCAGGTCGTCGCTGGTCCGACGGCTTACACCAAGCTATCGAAGCCAAAGAAGGCGTGCGTATTCAAAGCGAAAACCAAACTGTGGCATCCATCACTTACCAAAACTATTTCCGTTTATACGAAAAATTAGCAGGAATGACCGGTACGGCGGATACGGAGGCCTTTGAATTCCAAAAAATCTACGGATTAGAAACCGTAGTAATTCCAACCAACCGTCCGATGATTCGTGATGATCGTACCGATGTGATGTTTGAAACGGAAGAATACAAATTCAACGCCATTATTGACGACATCAAAGATTGCGTGGCACGGAACCAACCTGTTTTGGTCGGGACAATCTCCATTGAAAAATCCGAGCTACTCTCTAAAGCCTTAGAGCGCGCCGGTATCAAGCACAACGTGTTGAACGCTAAATTCCACGCACAGGAAGCGGAAATTGTGGCCAACGCAGGCTACCCGGGCGCCGTTACCATCGCCACCAACATGGCGGGCCGTGGTACCGACATTGTGTTGGGCGGCAACTGGAAAGCGGAAATAGATAAATTAGAAAATCCGACACAGGAACAAATTGATGCCATCAAAGCGGCATGGCAAGAACGTCATGACATTGTAAAACAAGCCGGTGGCTTGCACATTATCGGTACCGAACGCCACGAGTCCCGTCGTATCGACAACCAATTGCGCGGTCGTTCCGGCCGTCAAGGTGACCCGGGTTCGTCCCGCTTCTATTTGTCTTTAGACGATGCTTTAATGCGTATTTACCTCAACGAAGGCAAATTAAATATGATGCGCAAAGCCTTCAGCCAACCCGGTGAGGCCATGGAATCCAAATTATTGGCCAAAGTGATTGCCTCCGCCCAAGCGAAAGTGGAAGCCCATAACTTTGATGGTCGTAAGAGCTTGCTTGAATTCGATGATGTGGCAAATGATCAACGTCATGCCATTTACGAACAACGTAATGAATTATTGGAAAACGATGATATTTCAGACACTATCGAAGTCATTCGTCAAGACGTATTCAACAGCATTATCGATCAATACATTCCGCCGCAATCTCTTGAAGAACAATGGGATGTACCGGGATTGGAACAACGCTTAAGACAAGATTTTGCGTTAGATTTGCCAATTACCAAATGGTTGGATGAAGACAATCATCTGCACGAAGAAACCTTACGTGAACGCATTATTCAATCGGCAACTGATGAATATAAACGTAAAGAAGAACTGGCCGGTGCGCAAACCATGCGTAATTTCGAAAAAGGTGTGATGTTGCAAACCTTGGACGAACTCTGGAAAGAACATTTATCCGCAATGGATCACTTACGTCGTGGTATTCATTTACGCGGTTATGCACAAAAAGATCCGAAACAGGAATACAAAAAAGAATCCTTCCAAATGTTCACAGAAATGTTGGATGCCTTGAAATTAAGCGTGATTACCACCTTGAGTCGTGTTCAAGTCCGCACCCAAGAGGAAATGGAAGAAGCGGAAAGAATCCGTCAGGAGCTGGCGCAACGGGAAGCCGCTACCATGCAATATAATAATGAGGAATCTCAGGGCAATCAAAGCAATACGGAAGGACATCATAAGATCGGCCGTAACGAGCCTTGTCCATGCGGTTCAGGCAAGAAATATAAACATTGCCACGGCAGTCGTGCCAAACACTAATCCGAGGTAACCTAAGTGCGGTCAGAAAATTATTCGTTTTTCGACCGCACTTTTGCTATTCAACGTCGCTAAAAGGACACAAAATGAAGAAACCGCTTGTACAAGTCGCAGCAGGGATTATTCGTAATGAATTCGGACAACTTTACTTAACCCAACGTTTGGAAGGACAAGATTTCGCGCAAGCCTTGGAATTTCCGGGCGGTAAAGTCGATAAAAACGAAACGCCCGAACAGGCGCTAAAACGTGAACTAGAAGAAGAAATCGGTATTATGGTGTTGCAAGCAGAGCTATTTGAACGCTTTGAATTTGAATACCCGACGAAAGTGATTTCATTCTATTTTTATCTAGTTAATGAATGGGTGGGCGAACCCTTTGGGCGGGAAGGTCAAGCAGGTTTTTGGCTGCCTCAAAATGAATTGGATGCGGGACAATTTCCACCGGCAAATGCAAAATTAATTCAACGATTATTAGCGGAATCTGAGCATTAGATAGTAAAAGACCCGAAATTATCGGGTCTTTTTATTGGGCAATAAAAATTATTTACCTGCAGAGCTCATTGCAGCCTTAGCTTGTTTAAGCGCGTCAGCAGCCTGGGTACAAGCCTGATCGCGGGCAGCTTCCGGAATCATTTCAAATTTTTTCTTGGTCTCTTCATTTTGTTGTTTCAATGCCGCCTGTTGATCTGCTGGCGCCATTTTCACAAAATCATCTAAATCGGCAAAATATTTTTCGCAGGTTGGGGATGTTGCGGCAGAAGCTGATAGTGCAAAACCGGATAATAATACTGCTAATAATACTTTTTTCATGTGTTTCTCCATTGTCTGGTTAAACGCCACTTCGGATTAAGTGACGGTTTATTATACTCATTTTGCTCTAAAAAAACACAATTAAATGCTTGCTAGTTATTTCAGATGCAAAATCTCACAGACAATGCCTCTAATTGCTGCCAGATGTCATCACTAAATTCTTGCTTAGCGCTGCGCTCGACATCAGCAAGCTGTTGGAAAAAGAGATAAAGTTTACGATAGGTTAAACGTTGTATGATTTGGCTAAATAACAGACGACGGTTTTGCCACACTTTAAGACGATCAAATTGCTCTCGTAGTTGCGCTGTCGGCAAAGGATCATCAAGTTTGGCCGGTTGTTCCGGTTTGCTGATCTCTAACAATGTCATCAAATCCCGCTGTAAGGTGCGTAACAAAATAATCGGTTGCACATCTTCATCTTTTAATCCGATTAAAATGCGACGGGCGCGGTTGCCTTTGCCGGAAAGAATCGCATCAACCCACTGAAACGGGGTAAATACGGAAGACTGCTCCACCACCGCATTCACGCGGGCAAAACTCAATTTACGGTCGGCATAAAGCAAGTCCAATAATTGCAAAGCTTGTTTCAGCGCCAGTAAATTATTTTCATAGCTGTAGCACAAAAGTTGCACCGCATCTTCGTCAATGCTTAAACCCAAACTTTTTGCCCGATTACTCACCCAACGTGGCAACTGTTCCACATTCGGCGTTTGACAATTCACCAATACGGCTTCGGGAGCATATTGATTAGCAGCGATAAACCATGGTTGATTTTCAGCGGTTTTAGTCAGTTTGGCTAGGCGAAAAATCGGCAACACATCAGGGTGTAACAAGGAAACGAATTCCAACAGATTTTTCTGCAAAAGTGCGGTTAGATTTTCCGGTAAATCTAAGATAATGAGTTGCTTATTGAAAAATAAGCCCATAGATTGCACACGTTCAAACAACACATTCCAGTCGGTGGAGGAATTAATTTCCAGCACCCATTTTTCGTCGAATCCTTGTTTAAACGCGGCCTGTTGAATAGCATCCTGACTTTCTTCAAGTAATAACGGATCCTCTCCCGCTAGAAAATAAAGCGCCGCGGGTTGACGCGCTAACGAGAGAGAAAGCTGTTCAGGAAAAATACGATTCATTAGTTGCCATGAATTTGGTGCTGTAAGGCAACCATTTTGTTAATTAACTGACGCGCAGCCTGCTCACGCATATCCTGCCAAATCACGTCTTTTTCTGCCGATTTTGCCAATGCTGCACGGGAGTTATCAAAGAATGTGCGATTAACTTTGGTACTGATTGGGAAGCTGTCTTTATTTGGCAATTTCACGCTGGCTTCCACTTCTAAAATCAGCTGTTTTTCCGCCTCACGGCCTTGTTTGAAAATCGATACCACTTGATCTTTGGTCGAAATTTTATTTAAGCGCAATACCGGGACATCCGTCTTATCTTCCACTAAATTCACGTTATTGAGCTGTAACTGACGACGCATGGATAAAGCCATATCACTATAAGGGTCACTACTTTCCAATTTTAACGTTTGTAATTCTTGAGGAATCAGTTCGCCGTTTTGGAAATGAAATCCACACGCGGAAAGCGCCAACACACCGGCGGTCAACAATAAGGTTTTGATGGGTTTTAGCATAAAATTCACCTTAAAAACCGACCGCACTTTTACACCAAAGTGCGGTCATTTTCTCCATTAAATTACTGTGGTTTCACCACAACATTGAGTAATTTACCAGCCACATAAATCACTTTCACCACTTGCATACCGTCGAGGAAGCGTTTTACATTCTCATCGGCGAAGGCCATGGTTTTCACCGTATCTTCATCAGCATCTGCCGCCACGGTGACCTTGCCACGCACTTTGCCGTTGACTTGCACCACAATCAGTTTTTCATCGTCCACCATGGCCTGCTCATCGGCTTCTACCCATGGGGCAAAATCAATGGCATCTTGATTACCCAATTCCTGCCACAAACGGAAACAAATATGCGGCGTAATTGGATATAACATTCTGACTACCGCGCTCAACGCTTCCGCCATAATGGCGCGATCTTGCTCGTCATCCAACGGCGCACGAGTCAATTTGTTCATTAATTCCATGACCGCAGCGATGGCGGTATTGAAGGTTTGGCGGCGACCGATGTCATCACTCACTTTCGCAATGGTTTTGTGCACATCGCGGCGCAAGGCTTTTTGTGAGATTGAAAGTGCAGTCGGATTTACAGCTGTTTTTGTCGGATTTTTGTTGTATTCAAACACCAAATTCCACACCCGAGCCAAGAAACGTTTTGCCCCTTCAACACCGGACTCCTGCCATTCTAAGGTCATTTCTGCCGGGGAGGCGAACATCATAAATAAACGTACCGTGTCTGCGCCATATTTTTCCACCATTTCTTGCGGGTCAATACCGTTGTTTTTGGATTTTGACATTTTGGTCATGCCGGCATGTACCAATTCATGGTCTTCATCATCTACGGCTTTCACGATACGACCTTTGTCATCACGTTCCAATGTGACTTTGGTCGGTGAGACCCAGATACGCTCGTTGGTCGGGCTGGTGTAATAGAAAGCATCCGCTAACACCATGCCTTGACACAATAATTTATCCGCCGGTTCATCGCTATTTACCAAGCCTGCATCACGCAATAATTTATGGAAGAAGCGGAAATACAATAAGTGCATGGTCGCATGCTCGATACCGCCGATATATTGATCCACCGGTAGCCAATAGTTCGCCTCTTCGCTGTTTAACATGCCTTGTTGATATTGCGGACAGGTATAGCGGGCGTAGTACCAAGAAGATTCCATGAAAGTATCGAAGGTATCGGTTTCTTTTAATGCCGGTTTGCCTTGATAGGTCGTTTTCGCCCATTCAGGATCCGCTTTAATCGGGCTGTTCACGCCATTCATCACCACGTCTTCCGGCAGAATAATCGGCAAATCTTCCATTGGAACCGGCACTACATCGCCATTTTCCAAGGTTAGCATCGGAATTGGAGCGCCCCAATAACGTTGACGGGAAACGCCCCAGTCGCGTAAGCGGTAATTTACTTGGCGTTTGCCTTTGCCCATGGACTCCAATTTATTGGCGATGCCATTAAACGCGGCATCAAATGCCAAGCCATCAAATTCGCCGGAGTGAACCAGTTTGCCATGTTCGGTAAAAGCTTGTTTGGTTAAATCGATCGCTTCGCCGTTAATCGGTTCGATAACCTGTTTAATCGGTAAATGATATTTTTGTGCGAACTCAAAATCACGTTGATCGTGAGCCGGTACTGCCATCACCGCGCCAGTACCATAGTGCATTAACACAAAGTTCGCCACCCACACCGGCACTTGTTCACCGGTTAACGGATGAATGGCATAAAGCCCTGTCGGCATGCCTTTTTTCTCCATGGTGGCAATGTCCGCTTCCGCAACTTTAGTGTTTTTCGCTTCTTGAATGAACTCTGCTAGTTCAGGATTATTTTGCGCCGCAAGTGTTGCCAGTGGATGAGCAGCCGCCACCGCTACATAACTCACGCCGTAGAACGTATCCGGACGGGTAGTGTAAACCGCTAATTTCTTGTTGGTGTCTTTAATATCAAAAGTGATTTCTACCCCTTCGGAACGGCCGATCCAGTTGCGTTGCATGGTTTTTACTTGATCCGGCCATTGTGGTAAATCATCTAAGCAATTTAGCAACTGCTCAGCGTAATCAGTGATTTTAATAAACCATTGTGGAATTTCTTTTTGTTCCACCGGGGTATCACAACGCCAGCAGCAACCTTCGTGCACCTGTTCGTTCGCCAACACCGTTTCATCATTTGGACACCAGTTCACGGTAGAGGTTTTTTTATACACCAAGCCTTTTTTATAAAGCTCCGTGAAAAACCATTGTTCCCATTTATAATATTCCGGTTTACACGTAGCAATTTCACGATCCCAGTCGAAACCAAAGCCTAAAATCTGAAGTTGTTTCTTCATATAGGCAATATTTTCATACGTCCACTTAGCCGGAGCCGTGTTATTTTTCACTGCTGCCCCTTCTGCCGGCAAACCGAAAGCGTCCCAACCAAAAGGTTGCAACACATTTTTTCCTTTCATACGTTGATAGCGGGAAACCACATCGCCGATGGTGTAATTACGCACATGCCCCATATGCAAACGGCCTGACGGATAAGGGAACATTGAAAGACAATAGTATTTTTCTTTGTTGTTATCTTGTACTGCTTTAAAAGTTTTATTGTCCTGCCAGAATTTTTGCACTTCCGGTTCAAGTAAATCAGGACGATATTGTTCTTGCATAAAAAAATCACCTTAAAAATAGACCGCACTTTATAGCGGGTTTTTAGCTTAGAAAATACGGCATAGAATAGCGTAAAATGGGGAAAAATAACAGAAAGTGCGGTGGGAATTTCGGATATTTTTTTACGGCTTAACCTGATGGCAAGTCTCATATAACGGCAATAAGCCACGAATACTCTCCGCAATAAATTGGGTGGCATCCAGCTTATCCAACTCGTTTTTTTCCGCGTTTCGTCCAATACACCAAAAATTGTCGTCCGAACGCAACGTTAAATCCTGTTGCCTAAGTTCACTGACTTTACGGAAATCATCGTATTCACTTTCATCACCTCGCCAAATATCCAGCTCGGCAAAACGCGCAAAATCAAAATTCTCCAACCATTGGTTATATTGTTGCACGTTAATTTGCGACCGATCGGCACGATAACAATGCCAATCCAAACTTACGGATAAACGACGGCGATTTAACAACACCGACAAAATCGCCGCGGAATTGAGGTTATATTCATATTTAAAATAGGCAAAGAAATGCCCGCGCACCTGCCAACCATTCGTCCAACTTTCAATATGCGGCTTGGCAAATGGCGTACCTAACTCGGCGGCAACCTGTAAAATCGTGGCTTTCCACGTATCCCAATGGGCCTTGTAATCGGCCTTAATACGAGGAATGTCCTGCGGACAAAATTTCTTCATTTGGGCGAATTGAAAGAAGGGAATATTGAAGAGATCGCAAGATTGAGAAGTCAGTTTAGATTGATTCATTTATTTTTGATCCAGTAACGTTGTGTTTCATGAAGAGTATCCTGATAAATACCACCATTAGCCAAGATAACCTTCTGACTTGCAATATTTGTTGTATGGCAAGTCAAAAGTACATCAAAAATTGACATCTCTTTTGCCCGCTGAAGTCCTAACCTTAATTGCTCCTTCGCATATCCTTTATTTCTAACAGACGGTCGAATGCTATAACCAATATGTCCGCCAAACTGTCTCAAGAATTCATTTAAGGATAAACGCAGGTGAAGAAAGCCTATTGCATGCCCCTTTTCATCAAAACTAACAAATTGAACCGCAGAGACAAAACCTTCCGGTAAGTCAACTCCTTGTTCCGACTTCAGATTACTCTCCAACCAATGCTCGTAATCAAGTTTTTCATCAATAAAACAACCATCCATTTCACTCTTATCAAGCTGAAATTCTTTAATCATTTCAAGAATAGCCATTTTATCCATTAAATTTGGACGGCGTAAAATCAGTTTCTCTTTTGTGAGGAAGGATTCATCCGGCATGATAACCACCTTTAAAAATCACTGTAATTTTTGACCGCACTTTGGGTGAAATATTGCTTATCTTCCCAACGCAACATAGTGAGACGGTTGTTCCAAACGCAACCTGTATCGAGGGCATAAATATTCGGTGGGGTGGTTTCATCCACTAAACTTGCCCAATGGCCAAAAACGAGATTTTCGGTTTGATACAGCGGATTATCCAAGGAGAACCAGGGTGCAAGGTTCTTCGGAGCATCCTTGATAGGCAGTTTACACGCGAAATCTAAACGATGATCCCAATAGCAAAAACGCATACGGGTAAAAGCATTGACAATGTAGCGTAGGCGATCGAGTCCTTGTAAATTTGGCGACCAACGATCGGGCTGTTCCGAATACATATTTTCAATGAGATAGAGATAATTGCCATGGCGTAGCACATTTTCCACTTCATTAGCACAGGCTTTGGCGGTTGCTAAATCCCAATCGGGCGAGATACCGGCGTGCGTCATGACGAAATTCAGCTGTTCATTATGGATAAGTAAAGGCTGTTCACGTAACCAATTAATCAATTCAAAAAAATCAGGCGCGGAAAAAATCGGTGCAACACGATCGCGAGGCTTGATTTTTTTAATCCCAAGTGCAGTGGAAATTAAGTGTAAATCATGGTTGCCCAATACCGTGTATGCAGCATGTCCTAAGGATTTGACGAAACGCAGACATTCCAACGATTTATCGCCGCGCGCCACTAAATCACCGGTTAAATAAAGTTTATCCTGCGCAGGATCGAAGTTCACTCGATCCAATAATATTTGTAACTCGTCATAACAACCTTGTAGGTCTCCCACTAAATATGTCGCCATTTTTGACCGCTCTTTTTATGCCTCCGAATCCATCACATCATCTTTGTTCACATCTGCTGGCGGATTATCTGCCAACCAATTCGCCAAACGCGCATAATCGGAGATACTGAGATTTTCCGCACGCGCGTTTAAATCGATGTTAAGTGCGGTCAGATTTTCCGATAAAAATAAACCCGACAAAGCATTACGTAGTGTTTTGCGGCGCTGATTAAATGCCTGCGAACAGACGCGATTCAGCCAATATAAATCTTTCACCGGGTGTGGCAATGTGGCATGTGGAATTAACCGAACCACGGCAGAATCCACTTTCGGTGCAGGTTTGAAGGCACTCGGTGGCACTTCCAATACCGGCATCACTTGACAGAAATATTGCGCCATAATGGTCAATCTTCCGTACGCCTTGCTGTTCGGGGCTGCACACAAGCGTTTCACCACTTCTTTTTGCAACATGAAGTGCATGTCTTGAATAATGTGGTGATATTTAAACAAGTGGAACATTAACGGCGTGGAAATATTATACGGCAAGTTACCGAACACACGCATTTTTTGGCCTTTCTCGGCCAGATGTTCTTGTTCATAAAGGCCGGAAAAATCAAACTGCATGGCATCGGTTTCAATGACGCTAAGTTTCTGATGTAAAAACGGATGATGGCGTAAACGCTCCGCCAAATCACGGTCAAGCTCTAATACGGTCAGGCGCTCAACCTGCTCCGCCACCGGTTCGGTCAACGCGCCCAAGCCCGGGCCGATTTCCACTAAAAATTGGTTAGATTGTGGGTAAATTGCCGCCACGATATTTTGAATAACATTGTTGTCGTGCAAGAAATTTTGCCCGAACCGTTTACGCGCCGTATGGCCCAAGTGTTTTTTTGAATTCATTGATGCTGTCTTATAAAAATAAAAAGTGCGGTCGTATTATAAAGCAAAATCCCGACCATTGGGCCGGGATGATGATTAATTTAAGTATTTAATATCTGCTCGTTTACGCAACGCTTGCACCCAATCGCGGGCAGAATCTTGCAATTGTTGGTTCACGATTTGCTCATAAGCTTTTTGGCGATAAGCATCTTCCGTACGATCCCCTTGGCGAGTATTCGTCACCTCTAAAATATGCCAACCGAATTCTGTTTTAAACGGAGCGCTAATAACGCCCGGTTTGGTAGTACGAATGGCTTGATTAAACGGGCCGACATACATTTCCGGGAAGGCATACCCCAAGCTACCACCATTGGCGCCGGACAAGTAATCTTTGGAATATTTCAATGCAGCATCGGCAAAGGTCGTTTTACCGGCTATAATATCCGCACGAATTTGTTCAAGCTGTGCTTTAGCCTGAGCATCATTTAATAATGGATTTAATTTCAATAAGATATGACGAACTTCATATTGTGTATCAGAGACTTTCGCCACAGAACCTTTCGCTTTAGCCTCATCCAACATTTTCTTCGCCAATGCTTCCACTTGCTCACGAGAAATATCCACACTTTGACTAATCGCATGATTACGTACTTCAGACATCATCACTTGCTGTGCAATTTGTTGACGATAAGCACGATAACTAATGCCTTGATAATCGAGCGCATCCAATAACTGACCAAAGGTTAAGCCATTTTGCGCCGCAATGCCTTCAATGATTTTATCCACTTGGGCGTTGTTGACTTTCACTCCGGATTCTTGCACAGCCTGATCAACCAAAATATCATCAATAACTTTATTTAATGCTGCTTGTCGATTGTTGGTTTTCTTATTTAACGCGCTTTGCACCTGACTTTCCAACACAGGAATGCCATTCACTGTCGCAACCACTTTTTCCTCAGCTTGCACATTTGCAACAAGCGCTAAAATACCTACTGCGGAAAAGAAAACTGACTTCAAATTCATATTCGTTAATATTCCGTTATAAGATTGAAATTACTGGTTAGATTATCAATTTTGACAAAAGTTCACAAACTTTATTTGGACAGTAAAGCCACTTCATAACATTGGTCAAACTTCATTGTGCGCACTTGAATGTTTTCGCTACGGCTGGTCGGCACATTTTTACCCACATAATCAGCACGAATAGGCAACTCGCGATGCCCACGATCCACAAAAATCACCAACTCCACTTTTGCCGCCCGTCCAAAATCCACCAACGCATCCAAGGCAGCCCGAATTGTCCGGCCGGTAAACAACACATCATCCACCAAAATGACTTCTTTATGCTGAATATTAATAAAATCAGAAGCACCACTATAAACCGGCGCTTGTGCCGCCTGTGCCGGTTGTAAATCATCGCGATAAAACGTAATGTCTAAATCAAACGCCGGAATATCCGTCTGCGTTAGGGCTTTAATTTTATTTTTAATCAGCTCGGCAATTTCTGCACCTCGACGTTTAATACCAACAATGACTAAATTATCCAAGGTTTGGTGTTTTTCAATAATTTCATGAGAAATGCGGGAAATCGTTCTTAAAAACTGATTCTCGTCAATAATGATTTTTTCCATACGTTGTGGCTCTCGGGTTAAGGAAAAGTAGGATTAAAATAGCATAAATGCCCTATTGTTGTTACTGTTCTCTGCTAAGGAATGCTATTTCCGTTTCTCTTGCAACGCTTTTAACACGACTGGCGGGACAAGTTGACTCATGTCACCGTTGTGTAGATAAATTTCGCGGATCATGGTGGAAGAGACATAAGACCACTGTTCCACCGGAGGGAAAAACATGCTTTCCACGCCATGGGTGAGGAGTCGGTTAAGATGGGCTAACTGCACTTCATATTCAAAATCCGTCGTACTACGTACCCCTCGAATAATCGCTTTGACATCATATTCAGCGATGGTATGCGCAAGCAAATTATTAAACCCAATAACCTTAACATTCGACAAATGCTCCGCCGATTGACGTACCAATTCAACACGTTCGTCTAAAGTAAATAAAGGCTTTTTACTTGGGCTTTCGGCCACCGCTACTAAAACATTTGAAAAAATCACCGCACTTCGCTCAATAATATTCAAATGCCCGTTCGTAAGCGGATCAAATGTACCGGGATAGATTACCGTTGTCATTACTTCATCCTAGTTCAAATAAGGTTTTAATAAATCCATTACGCGTTGTAACGCGCCGCGATTTTCATTTAACACGACATAACCGGCCTGGCCATAACGTTCACCAAGCTTAGGTGACTGTAAAAAGGTTGCTACGGCTTTGGCCACTGCTTGTGGAGTTTCTTCCGTAATTAACACACCTTGCCGCTTAATTAATTTAACGAAAATCTCAGGAAAGTTAAATGTATGTTTCCCACTAATAACCGGCAATTTGAATGCCAAAGGTTCTAATGGATTATGCCCACCGTGCGCCACTAAACTGCCACCGACCAACGCCACATTTGCCATACCGTATAACAACATGAGTTCTCCCATAGTATCTCCAAGCAAGACTTGTGTTTCTTCTGCAGGTATCTCATGGCTACTACGCCGGATAAAACAAAAGCCTTCTTGTTCAATCAGTTGAGCCGCTGAATTGAAACGTTCCGGATGACGCGGCACCAAAATCAGCAACAAATCAGGATATTGCTGTAATAAAGTGCGGTGACTTTTTAAGATGATTTCATCTTCGCCTTCGTGTGTGCTGGCGGCAATCCAGATAGGTCGTTGTGTATTCCATTGTGCTTTTAATGTTGCAATGTTATGAAGTAATCCATCAGTCACATTTAAGTCATATTTAATATTACCGGTTAATATTAATCGTTCGGGCGCAATGCCTAATTGCGCATAACGTTGCCAACTTACCTCATCTTGTGGGGCAATTAACGTAATGTTATCCAATACCGGTTTTAACTGTTCTTTAAACCAACCATAACGCGTAGCAGAACGTACAGATAAGCGGGCATTCACAATGATAAACGGAATATTTCGATGCGCGAATTGATGGATCAGGTTAAACCAAATTTCAGTTTCGATGACAATGCTTAAGCGCGGTTGTACAAATCCAATAAAACGGGAGACGGCATCCGGCAAATCATAAGGCAAATACACATGTGTCACACTGTCGCCAAAAACAGCTTTTACGCGATCGGAACCGGTAGGAGTCATCGTTGTTACCGTAATAGCCAGTTGCGAATAATCTTGCTGAATCCGCCTAATTAAAGGAATAGCAGCAATCACCTCACCAACGGATGCTGCATGAATTAAGACACCATTGGGCCGCGGAGGTCGGATATTGCCATAAAAGCCATAGCGCTCAGCTAGACGCTTGCGATAATTTGGAGCTTTAAAACCACGTAAAAACACTGAAAGCCATAGCATTGGCTGAACAAAATACATCAAGCAGGTATAGAAAAAACGTAACATAGAAAATGTGTCGGCTTATGTTAGAATTGCAAAAAATTAATAAAGACAAACAAGCGCCTAGTATAAGCGTTTGTCACTGATTCACAAAGGATAAAAATATGCCTACTCTCAGCGTTGCGATGATTGTTAAAAACGAGGCGCACTACCTTGCACAATGTTTGGATACTGTAAAAGATTGGGTGGATGAAATTGTTATTTTAGATTCCGGTAGCACCGATGCAACCCAACAAATTGCCGAACAATACGGCGCAAAATTCTACCAAAATACCGATTGGCCTGGATTCGGCAAACAGCGGCAATTAGCACAACAGCATGTGACCTCTGACTATGTTTTATGGCTAGATGCCGACGAACGGGTAACCCCTGAGCTACGTCAATCCATTCTGACAGCAATTTCTCAAGATACGCCCAATACCGTCTACAAAATTCCGCGATTAAGTGAAATTTTTGGAAGTAAAATTCGCTACTCCGGCTGGTATCCCGATTATGTTATTCGTTTATATCGTAAGGACTTTACTCAGTATGGCGATCAACTGGTTCATGAGAAAGTAGAACTGCCTATAAACACCAATATTCAAAAACTGAATGGTGATTTATTACATTATACTTACCAAAATATTCATCATTACTTAGTTAAATCTGCCGGATATGCCAAAGCGTGGGCGGACCAACGAGAAAAAGCAGGTAAAAAAGCGACATTATGGCAAGGAATCAGCCATGCTATAGGCTGTTTTGTAAAAATGTATTTTATTCGTTTGGGATTCTTAGATGGTAAAGCAGGCTTATTACTGGCTATACTTTCAGCACATTCTACTTTTGTAAAATATGCTGACTTATGGGTCAGAACAAGAAATAGATAATTTTATTTAATAAGAATTCTCTTAGTATTGATAACAAAAAGGCTGAATGTGAAAATATTCAGCCTTTTTAAGTTTAACTAAATTAACGATTATTCCGCTGTTGCTTCTTCAAAAGAAACTTCCGGACGATCAACTAATTCAATGTAAGCCATTGGTGCATTGTCGCCTGCACGGAAACCACATTTAAGGATGCGGGTGTAACCACCAGCACGCTGTGCAAAACGTGGACCTAATTCATTAAATAATTTAGCAACAGTTTCAGTGTTGCGTGTACGAGCAAAAGCTAAGCGGCGATTTGCCACACTATCAACTTTTGCTAAAGTAATTAACGGTTCAACTACTCGACGTAATTCTTTTGCTTTTGGCAAAGTCGTTTTAATGATCTCGTGACCAATCAAAGAACTTGCCATATTACGGAACATCGCTTGACGATGACTGCTATTACGGTTGAGTTGACGACCACTCTTACGATGGCGCATAACCTTATCCTTCTCAGAAAAATCTTAAACCTACGACCAAACTAGTCTTCAGCAATACTTGCTGGTGGCCAATTTTCAAGGCGCATACCTAGTGATAAGCCTCTTGAAGCGAGTACATCCTTAATTTCAGTAAGTGATTTCTTACCTAGATTAGGCGTTTTTAATAACTCAACTTCTGTACGTTGTACTAAATCACCGATATAGTGAATTGTTTCTGCTTTCAAACAGTTAGCAGAACGAACTGTCAACTCTAAATCATCAACAGGACGAAGCAGAATCGGATCGAATTCTGGTTTTTCTTCCTTAATTTCAGGTTGACGAACATCTCGCAAATCAACGAATGCATCTAGTTGTTCTGCTAAAATTGTTGCAGCACGACGAATTGCATCTTCAGGATCAATAGTCCCGTTTGTCTCTAGTTCAATAACCAATTTATCTAAATCAGTACGTTGTTCAACACGTGCTGCTTCAACATTGTAAGCAATACGGTCAACAGGACTATAACAAGCGTCTACTAATAAACGACCAATCGGACGATCTTCATCTTGATTTTGAGCACGAGCTGATGCAGGCACATATCCTCTACCACGCTGTACACGAATACGCATATTAATGGATGCATTTTCGTCAGTTAAGTGGCAAATTACATGCTCCGGATTTACAATTTCAACATCACCATCGTGGGTAATATCTGCAGCAACAACAGGGCCAATTCCAGATTTGTTAAGCGTTAGAAGAACATCATCTTTATTTTGTACTTTTACAGCTAAACCTTTTAGATTTAAAAGCACTTCAAGAATATCTTCTTGAACACCTTCTTTACTACTATATTCGTGCAACACACCATCAATTTCTACTTCAGTTACAGCACAACCAGGCATTGAAGATAGAAGAATACGGCGCAATGCATTTCCTAGAGTATGACCGAAACCACGCTCTAATGGCTCTAAGACTACCTTAGCTTGTGTAGAACTAATTTGTTCAATGTCAACTAAGCGTGGTTTTAAAAATTCTGTAACAGAACCCTGCATTTTATCCTCTCTTTGCTTCTAAGCTCTATTATTTAGAATAAAGCTCAACGATCAGATGTTCATTAATGTCTGCTGATAAATCAGAACGTTCAGGAACACGTTTGAATACACCTTCCATTTTAGCAGCATCAACTTCCAACCAAGTTGGCTTTTCTCTTTGCTCTGCTAATTCCAATGATGCTTTAATACGTGCTTGTTTTTTAGATTTTTCACGAACAGCAACTACATCATCAACTGAAACTTGAAAAGATGGAATATTTACCACACGACCATTTACAACAATTGCTTTATGACTCACTAACTGACGAGCTTCAGCACGAGTTGCTGCAAATCCCATACGATAAACAACATTATCCAATCGACCTTCTAATAATACTAACAAATTCTCACCAGTATTACCTTTTAGGCGGTTAGCTTCCTTGTAATAGTTACGGAATTGACGTTCTAAAATACCGTACATACGGCGAACTTTTTGTTTCTCACGTAACTGACTACCATAGTCAGACAAACGTGGTTTACGGGCACCATGTTGACCTGGTGCAGTATCAATTTTACATTTTGAATCAATCGCACGAACGCCTGATTTAAGAAATAAATCAGTACCTTCACGACGGCTGAGCTTGAGTTTAGGACCCAAATATCTTGCCATTTTCTTTCTCCAACTATCCTATGACGTCATTAAACACGACGTTTTTTCGGTGGACGACAACCGTTATGAGGAATCGGAGTCACATCAGTGATATTCGTGATACGGAAACCAGCCGCATTTAATGCGCGGATGGTTGACTCACGACCAGGACCCGGTCCTTTTACCATAACTTCCAAGTTCTTTAAGCCGAATTCTTTTACAACTTCGGCACAACGTTCTGCAGCAACTTGTGCAGCAAACGGAGTAGATTTACGAGAACCACGGAAACCTGAACCACCGGCAGTTGCCCATGCTAAGGCATTACCTTGACGGTCAGTAATAGTAACGATTGTATTATTGAAAGATGCGTGAATGTGTGCAACGCCATCTACAACTTGTTTTTTTACACGTTTACGTGCACGAACTGGTGTTTTTGCCATCTTAATTTACCCCGACTATTTTTTGATCGGCTTACGAGGACCCTTACGGGTGCGCGCATTAGTTTTAGTACGTTGACCACGTACCGGCAAACTACGACGATGACGTAAACCACGATAACAACCTAAGTCTAATAGACGTTTAATGTTAAGTGTTACTTCACGACGTAAGTCACCTTCAACGGTAAATTTACCAACTTCGTCACGCAGTTTATCAATCTGCTCTTCAGACAATTCGCTGATCTTAACATCTTCAGCAATACCCGCAGAAGCACAAATGCTTTTTGAACGAGTCTTACCAATACCATAAATTGCAGTTAAAGCAATCACAGCGTGTTTGTGATCAGGAATGTTAATGCCTGCAATACGGGCCACTATGCACTCCTATTGTTAAGTAGTTTGACACTCTGATCTTGAAAAGCCCGTTTTCAGGATACTCAAACAGAGTGCCAAGGAAATAAATGAGCTGAGTAGTATAATTACTCAACCGGTTCTTTGCAAGAAAAAATATCAATTAACCTTGACGTTGTTTATGCTTAGGATCGCTACAAAGTACACGAACAACCCCTTCGCGCTTCACAACTTTACAGTTACGACATAATTTCTTAACGGACGCACGAACTTTCATTGCTTATCCTTTTATATAAATGGGCTATTGCCCAAAACCTCTAAGGTTTGCTTTTTTCAGCGCAGATTCATATTTAGTCGACATTAAATGACTTTGAATCTGAACGATGAAATCCATAATTACCACTACAACAATCAGTAAAGATGTGCCGCCAAAATAAAACTGCACATTCCAAGCTGATGTCATAACATAAGGAACCAAACACACGAATGTGACATAAAGACCACCAATTAGCGTAAGTCTAGTCATAATTTTATCAATATATCGAGATGTTTGCTCCCCTGGTCTAATTCCAGGTATAAATGCACCAGATTTTTTCAAATTATCTGCTGTATCTCTAGGATTATATTGCATTGCAGTATAAAAGAAACTAAAGAAGATAATTGCTGCAGCATATACAACCAAGTACAAAGGTTGACCCGGATGTAGTAGCATTGATAAATCAGTTAGCCATTCCAAGCTAGAACCTTGCCCACCCCATTGAGTTAATGTTGCAGGAAAAAGAATTATACTAGATGCAAAAATTGCCGGTATAACGCCTGCCATATTAACTTTTAATGGTAAGTGAGTTGAATGACCACCTAAAATTTGTCTACCCTGCTGACGCTTTGCATATTCAACTTTAATCCTTCTCTGTCCTCTCTCAACAAAGACAACAAAGTAAGTTACCGCAAACACAATAACAGCGATTAAAAGAAGAACAAGTACATGCATCTGACCAAGACGCGCTTGCTCAATTGTTTGACCAATTGCAGCAGGCAATCCTGCTACAATGCCTGCAAAAATGATTAAAGAAATACCGTTGCCTATACCTCGTTCAGTAATTTGCTCGCCTAGCCACATTAAGAACATAGTTCCAGTTACTAAACTAATTACCGCCGTAAAGTAAAACCCGAATCCTAAATTTGGAACAAGACCAGGTAACATATTAGGTAATCCAGTTGAAATCCCTACCGCCTGTAAAGTAGCAAGTACAACTGTTGAATAACGTGTATATTTGCTGATTTTGCGACGACCAGACTCACCTTCTTTTCTCAATTCTGCAAGTGCCGGATGAACTGTTGCTAACAATTGAATAATAATTGATGCCGAAATATAAGGCATAATCCCCAACGCAAAAATTGAGGCTCGGCTCAACGCACCACCAGAAAACATATTAAACATATCAATGATGGTGCCTTTTTGCTGTTCAATTAATTGAGCTAATACAGCAGCATCTATACCAGGAACCGGAATGAATGACCCAATTCGGAAAACAATAAGTGCACCTAAAACAAATAGCAATCTACGCTTAAGTTCACTTGTACCGCCCTGAGTACTTCTAGCTTGATAACCTGGTTGTTTAGCCATTAACTATTCCTCGATTGAACCGCCGGCAGCTTCAATTGCTGCACGTGCACCTTTAGTAACACGTAAACCGCGAATAACTAGTTTAGTTTTCACTTCACCTGCTAAAATAACTTTAACAAACTGAATATCCTTAGTTAGAAGATTCGCTTCTTTTAATGTTTCTAAAGTTACAATGCCATTTTCAATTTTATTCAAATCGTCTAAACGAACTTCTGCTGTAACTGCCGCTTTCATTGAAGTAAAACCAAATTTAGGCAAACGACGATATAAAGGCATTTGACCGCCTTCGAAACCGCGACGAACACCGCCACCAGTACGAGATTTTTGCCCCTTATGACCACGCCCACCAGTTTTACCTAAACCAGAGCCTATACCACGACCAAGACGTTTAGCACTATGCTTAGCCCCCTCAGCCGGAGATAGAGTATTTAAACGCATCTATTACTCCTCCACTTTAACCATATATGAAACCTGGTTAATCATTCCACGTACCGCTGGAGTATCAACCAACTCAACAGTATGATGCATATGGCGAAGACCAAGACCACGTAGTGTAGCTTTATGCTTTGGTAAACGAGCAATAGAACTACGAACTTGCGTTACTTTAATAGTTTTAGCCATTATCAATTACCCCAAAATTTCATCAACAGATTTACCACGTTTAGCAGCAACCATTTCTGGTGATTTCATATTTGCTAAAGCATCAATCGTAGCACGAACAACGTTGATTGGATTAGTTGAACCATACGCTTTTGATAGTACATTACGGACACCTGCTACTTCTAGCACTGCACGCATTGCACCACCGGCGATGATACCAGTACCTTCACTAGCTGGTTGCATAAAAACACGAGAACCAGTGTGAGTACCTTTAACAGGATGTTGTAATGTACCTTCGGTTAAAGCCACATTAACCATGTTACGACGTGCTTTTTCCATTGCTTTTTGAATAGCTGCTGGAACTTCACGTGCTTTACCATATCCAAAACCTACACGACCATTACCATCGCCTACTACAGTTAACGCAGTAAAGCTCATGATACGACCACCTTTTACAGTCTTAGATACGCGGTTTACCGCAATTAGCTTTTCTTGCAGTTCACCAGCTTGTTTTTCGATGTTTGCCATCTCAAATTACCTCAATTAGAACTGTAGACCAGCTTCACGAGCAGCATCCGCTAAAGACTGGATACGGCCATGATATTTAAAACCGGAACGATCAAAAGCGACATCTTTAATGCCTTTTGCCAATGCTCTCTCTGCTACAATCTTACCTACAACAGCTGCGGCATCTTTATTACCGGTATATTTCACTTGCTCACTAATTGCTTTTTCAACAGTTGAAGCAGCAGCAAGCACTTCTGAACCGTTTGGTGCGATTACTTGTGCATAAATATGACGTGGAGTACGGTGAACAACTAAACGAGTTACACCTTGCTCTCTCATCATGTGACGCGCACGAGCTGCACGACGGATACGAGCTGATTTCTTATCCATAGTGTTACCTTAATTATTTCTTCTTAGCTTCTTTCATACGCACCACTTCATCAGCGTAACGTACCCCTTTACCTTTATACGGTTCTGGGCGACGATAAGCACGAATATCTGCAGCAACTTGACCGATTAGCTGTTTATCTGAACCTTTCAAAATAATTTCAGTTTGAGAAGGACACTCAGCAGTAATCCCTGCAGGTAAAACATGCTCAACAGGGTGAGAAAATCCAAGACTTAAAGCAACAGCATTTCCTTTAATTTGAGCTCTATAACCTACACCTACTAATTGTAGTTTTCTTGTAAACCCTTCAGTAACACCAATAACCATAGAATTAACTAGTGCTCTGGCAGTACCTGACTGAGCATTACTACCTTCAACTCCTTCACGTGGTGAAAATGTTAATTCATTGTTTTCATGTTTGACTTCTACTGAATGATGAATAGAGCGAGATAACTCACCATTTTTACCTTTAATTGTTAGTAACTGTCCGTTAAGTTTTACCTCAACACCGGCAGGAATACTAACAGGTGCTTTTGCAACACGAGACATTTTCCTACCTCTCTATTAAGCTACATAACAAATGATCTCACCGCCTAAACCCGCTTGGCGAGCTGCACGGTCAGTCATTACACCTTTGGATGTAGATACAACGGCAATACCCAAACCACCCATTACTTTTGGTAATTCGTCTTTACGCTTATAAATACGTAAACCAGGGCGACTGATACGCTGAATACTTTCTACAACCGGTTTTCCTTGGAAATATTTTAATGTAATTTCCAGTTCAGGTTTTACACCTGCAATTACTTTAACGCTCTCGATATAACCTTCGTCAGCTAATACATTGGCAATTGCCACTTTTAGCTTGGATGAAGGCATACTGATCGCAACTTTATTCGCAGCTTGACCGTTACGAATACGGGTCAACATATCTGCGATAGGATCTTGCATACTCATTGTGCTTTTACTCCGATTCCAAATTAAAGTGGTAAATTACCAACTTGCCTTCTTAAGACCCGGTATCTCACCGCGCATAGCGGCTTCGCGAACCTTAATACGGCTTAAACCAAACTTACGAAGAACGCCATGAGGACGCCCAGTTTGACGACAACGGTTACGTTGACGACTAGGGCTAGAATCACGTGGTAAAGTTTGTAACTTTAACACCGCATTCCAACGATCTTCGTCAGAGGCATTAACGTCAGAAATAATCTTTTTCAATTCCACACGTTTAGCATAGAATTTTTCAGCCAATTTCACGCGTTTTACATCGCGTGCTTTCATTGATTGTTTAGCCATTTGTAACCTGCCTTACTTACGGAATGGGAAATTAAAGGCAGCTAACAGTGCTCGACCTTCTTCATCATTCTTAGCCGTAGTGGTAATAGTAATATCTAAACCACGTACACGATCTACTTTATCATAGTCGATTTCAGGGAAGATGATTTGCTCACGCACACCCATACTGTAATTTCCACGACCATCAAATGATTTCGCACTTAAACCGCGGAAGTCACGAATACGTGGAACAGCAATTGTAATTAAACGTTCTAAGAACTCCCACATACGTTCACCACGTAGTGTTACTTTACAACCGATTGGATATCCCTGACGGATTTTAAAGCCAGCAACAGATTTACGGGCCTTAGTAATTAAAGGTTTTTGACCGCTAATCGCTGCTAGATCAGCAACTGCATTATCTAGCAATTTTTTATCGGTCAATGCTTCACCCACACCCATATTTAGGGTTATCTTTTCGATTCGTGGGACTTGCATGACAGATGAGTAGTTGAATTTAGTTTTCAATTCATTTACTACTTGATCTCTGTAGTAATCATGCAGTTTCGCCATCGCATTACTCCAGTTTATTAAATAATTTCATTATTAGACTTGAAGAAGCGTACTTTTTTACCATCTTCGAATCTAAAACCTACACGGTCAGCTTTATTTGTTGTTGGGTTAAAGATAGCAACGTTTGAAACATCAATCGCAGATTCTTTTTTCACTAAACCACCTTCTTTACCTAAAGCAGGTACCGGTTTTTCATGTTTAGTGATGATATTTACACCTTCAACAATCACTTTACCATTAGATAACACTTTTGTTACCTTGCCGCGCTTACCTTTGCTTTTGCCAGTAAGCACAATTACTTCATCATTTTGACGGATTTTTGCAGCCATTACATTCTCCTTACAGTACTTCTGGAGCTAAAGAAATGATCTTCATGAATTTCTCAGAACGAAGTTCACGAGTCACTGGTCCAAAAATACGGGTACCGATTGGTTGCTCAGTGTTATTGTTTAAAATCACACAAGCGTTACCATCGAAACGAATAACTGATCCATCTGGGCGACGAACACCCTTCTTGGTGCGCACAACAACTGCTTTTAGTACATCACCTTTTTTTACTTTACCGCGCGGAATTGCTTCTTTTACAGTAACTTTGATGATGTCGCCAATAGCAGCATAACGACGATGCGATCCACCTAGAACCTTGATACACATTACGCTGCGAGCGCCTGAATTATCAGCAACATCCAGCATAGTCTGTTCTTGGATCATATTAGTGCTCCGTTAAATTAAAAAACCACCCTTACGGGACGAACCTATCCGTAACACATAAAGTGTATGACGGAGAGGTGGCGGAGTTTAGCAAAATTATAAATGAAAAGCAATGAAAATTTGCTTATAACAAGAGAGCTTATCTTAATAAGATTAAAATTCTTATGAATGATTTTATAACAACTTCCTTAAGAGGAAAGTGCGGTCAAAATTTAAATTATTTTAGAAAACAAAAAGCCAACAGTTTGCACTATTGGCTTTTAATTTATTCTTTGTAATCAATTAAGCAATTACTGCTTTTTCAACTACACGAACTAAAGTCCATGACTTAGTTTTAGAAATTGGGCGACATTCGCGAACTTCCACTAAATCACCTAATTTAGCCTCGTTATTTTCATCGTGCACATGTAACTTGGTTGTACGACGGATAAACTTACCATAAAGTGGGTGTTTAACCTTACGTTCAATCGCAACAACGAAAGATTTTTCCATCTTGTCGCTTACTACACGACCTTGCACGCTACGAATTTTATCAGTCATTACTCACCCGCCTTTTCGGTTAGAACAGTTTTTACTAGTGCAATGCTACGACGCACTTGTTTTAACTGATGGGTTTGTTGAAGCTGACCGGTGGCTGCTTGCATACGCAACTTGAATTGTTCACCTAAAAGGTTTACTAATTCAGCATTCAGCTCTTCAACACTTTTTGTACGTAATTCTTGAGCTTTCATTACATCACCGTCTTAGTTACGAAAGTGGTCTTAACCGGCAATTTAGCAGCTGCTAATGCAAACGCTTCTCTCGCGATCTCTTCAGACACACCATCCATTTCATAGAGAACTTTACCCGGTTGGATTAAGGCTACCCAGTACTCAACGTTACCTTTACCTTTACCCATACGGACTTCTAATGGTTTTTCAGTAATTGGTTTATCCGGGAATACACGAATCCAGATTTTACCTTGACGTTTTACTGCACGAGTCATCGCTCGACGAGCGGCTTCAATTTGACGTGCAGTTAAACGACCACGACCAACTGCTTTTAAACCGAAAGTACCGAAGCTAACTTCTGTACCGCCCGCGATACCACGGTTACGGCCTTTGTGAACTTTACGGAATTTTGTACGTTTTGGTTGCAACATTTAGCGATTCTCCTTACTTACGACCTTTACCGCGCGGAGCCTTTTTAGGCTTGTCGGCAGGTTGTTGTTCCGGTTGCGCTAGCGCAGCCATTCCACCAAGAATCTCACCTTTGAAGATCCATACTTTAACGCCGATTACGCCGTATGTAGTATGAGCTTCTGCAGTGTTATAGTCGATGTCCGCACGCAATGTATGTAGAGGTACACGACCTTCACGATACCATTCAGAACGAGCAATTTCAGCACCGCCTAAACGACCGCTAACTTCAACTTTGATACCTTTAGCGCCTAAACGCATTGCATTTTGTACCGCTTTCTTCATAGCACGACGGAACATTACACGACGTTCTAATTGTGAAGCAATACTATCTGCAACTAATTTTGCATCTAATTCAGGTTTTTTCACTTCAGCGATGTTGATTTGAGCAGGAACACCGGCAATTTTTGCCACTGCATTACGCAATTTCTCAACATCTTCACCTTTCTTACCAATTACGATACCCGGGCGAGCTGTGTGAATAGTAACACGAATACTTTTTGCAGGACGCTCAATAGTGATACGTGAAACTGAAGCATTCGCTAATTCTTTATTTAAGAATTGACGTACTTTGAAATCGCCTTCAAGATTGTTGGCGAAATCTTGTGTATTCGCAAACCAAGTAGAGCTCCAAGGTTTTACAATACCTAGGCGAATACCATGTGGATGTACTTTTTGACCCATTGTTATTCCTCTACGATTAACGATCTGACACAACCACAGTAATGTGGCTTGTACGTTTTAAAATACGATCTGCACGACCTTTAGCACGTGGCATAACACGTTTCATGCTTGGACCTTCATCTACGAAAATCTTCGCAACTTTAAGATCATCGATATCTGCACCGTCATTGTGCTCAGCATTAGCAATCGCTGACTCAAGAACTTTCTTCACTAAAGCAGATGCTTTTTTATTCGTGTAAGTAAGAATTTCTAATGCTTGAGCCACTTTCTTGCCACGGATTAAATCCGCAACTAAGCGAGCTTTTTGCGCTGAAGTGCGAGCGTAACGATGTTTTGCAATAGTTTCCATCTTTTACCCCTTACTTCTTAGCTTTCTTGTCCGCAGCGTGACCGCGGTAAGTACGAGTCGGTGCAAATTCGCCTAATTTATGACCGATCATTTCATCAGAAACATAAACAGGAACATGCTGACGACCATTATGGACTGCGATGGTCAATCCAATCATTGATGGAATGATCATTGAACGACGGGACCAAGTTTTAATTGGTTTTTTATCCCCGCTTTCCACCGCCTTCTCTACCTTCTTCAACAAGTGTAGGTCAAGGAAAGGACCTTTCTTGAGAGAACGTGGCATGGCTTATCCTCTTATTTAATTAAAATTATTTACCACGATGACGTACGATATATTTATCAGTACGTTTGTTATGGCGAGTTTTCTTACCTTTAGTTTGAACGCCCCAAGGTGTTACTGGGTGTTTACCAAAGTTACGACCTTCACCACCACCGTGTGGGTGATCTACTGGGTTCATTGCAGTACCACGAACTGTAGGGCGTACACCTCTCCAGCGATTAGCACCAGCTTTCCCCAATACGCGAAGCATATGCTCTGAGTTGCCTACTTCACCAATGGTGGCAGAACATTCAGCTAACACTTTACGCATCTCGCCAGAACGGAGACGTAAAGTCACATAATTACCTTCACGGGCAATGATCTGTACATAAGCACCAGCTGAACGAGCAATTTGACCGCCTTTGCCTGGTTTTAATTCAACATTATGTACGGTAGAACCAACCGGAATATTACGCATTGGTAATGAGTTACCAACTTTAATTGGCGCATGTGCACCCGCTTGGATTTGATCACCTGCAGCCAAACCTTTTGGTGCTAAGATATAACGACGTTCACCGTCTTTATAAAGCACTAAAGCAATATTTGCAGAACGATTCGGATCGTATTCTAAACGTTCAACAACACCAGGAATGTCTAATTTATTACGTTTAAAATCAATTAAACGATAGTGTTGTTTGTGACCGCCACCAATGTGACGAGTAGTAATACGACCATAGTTGTTACGACCACCGGTTTTAGATTTAGTATCTAAAAGCGCAGCAAAAGGTTTACCTTTATGCAACTCAGGGTTAACAACTTTAACAACATGACGACGACCAGCGGAGGTCGGCTTACATTTAACGATAGCCATTATCTTCTACTCCTCCGTAATTACTCTGCTGCGCCTTCAACGAAGTCCAAAGATTGTCCTTCTTGAAGTGTAACATAAGCTTTTTTCCAGTCACTGCGACGTCCCATCTTAGCACCACGGCGTTTAGTTTTACCTTTCACCACAACGGTACGAACAGAATCCACTTTCACGTCAAAAAGTTGCTCTACTGCATTAGCAATTTCTACTTTATTCGCATCTAAAGCGACTTTGAAAACGATTGTGTTTGACTTCTCAGCGTTATTTGTTGCTTTCTCAGAGACATGTGGTGCTTTAAGCACTTTTAGCAAACGTTCTTGACTCATGCTAACATCTCCTCAATTTGCTTCACAGCATCCACAGTTACAACTACTTTATCGAAAGCAATTAAACTTACCGGATCGATACCTTGAGCATCACGAACATCTACTTTGTATAAGTTGCGTGCTGCCAAGAATAGATTTTCATCTAAACTTGCTGTGATGATTAACACATCTTCAAGTGCTAATTCTTTTAATTTTTGTACTAATACTTTGGTTTTTGGTGCATCAATTTCAAATTTATCAACAACAACTAAACGATCTTGACGAACAAGCTCAGAAAGAATGCTTTTGATTGCACCGCGGTACATCTTCTTGTTCACCTTTTGACTGTGATCTTGTGGTTTCGCTGCGAAAGTGACACCACCAGAACGCCAAATTGGTGATTTAATATCACCGGAACGAGCACGACCTGTACCTTTTTGACGCCAAGGTTTTTTACCTGAACCAGACACTTCAGCACGAGTTTTTTGTGCACGAGAACCTTGACGAGCACCTGCTGCATAAGCAACAACAACTTGGTGAATCAACGCTTCGTTAAACTCACGGCCGAAGGTAGTTTCAGAAACAGTGAGTGCATTAGCACCAACAACTTGTAATTCCATCTCTATCTCCTAGACCTATGCTTTAACTGCCGGCTTAACGATAACATCACTACCAGTAGCACCCGGAACGGCACCTTTTACTAATAGCAATTTACGCTCAGCATCTACACGAACAACTTCAAGGGATTGAACGGTTACACGCTCAGCACCTAAGTGTCCTGCCATTTTTTTACCTTTAAACACACGACCCGGAGTTTGGTTTTGACCAATAGAACCGAGAACACGATGTGATAAAGAGTTACCGTGGGTAGCATCTTGAGTACGGAAGTTCCAACGTTTAACACCACCTTGGAAACCTTTACCTTTAGAAGTACCGGTAACATCAACTTTTTTAACATCTGCAAAGATGTCAACGTTAATTTCTTGACCTAAAGTGAATTCTTCACCTTCAGTACGAAATTCCCATAAACCGCGACCAGCTTCAACGCCAGCTTTCACGAAATGACCCGCTTCAGGCTTCGTTACACGACTTGCTTTTTTAGAGCCAGTGGTAACTTGAACTGCAGTATAGCCATCGTTTTCAAGAGTTTTAACTTGAGTTACGCGGTTGGCTTCGATTTCGATAACGGTAACCGGTACAGACACGCCATCTTCATTGAAGATACGGGTCATACCGACTTTACGACCGACTAAACCAATCATTGTAATAACCTCTTAATTAACCTAGGCTGATCTGCACGTCAACGCCGGCAGCCAAGTCTAAACGCATTAAAGCATCAACAGTTTTTTCTGTTGGCTCAACAATATCAACTAAACGTTTGTGAGTACGGATTTCATATTGATCACGCGCATCTTTATTTACGTGTGGAGAAATCAATACTGTGAAACGCTCTTTACGAGTTGGTAAAGGAATCGGGCCACGAACTTGTGCACCAGTACGTTTAGCTGTTTCAACGATCTCCGCTGTAGATTGATCGATCAAACGATGATCAAATGCTTTAAGGCGGATACGGATTCTTTGGTTCTGCATGAGACCAGAGCTCCAATAAATTTAGCTAATAAAAAAACTAACACCATCACAATTCTTACATCAAAACAACAAGAAAAGGAGGTGCAAGCTACCTGTTTATATAGTTCCCAAATCGAGAACATTGTTAGTGTTACCTATCGCAACACCCGTTTAATAAATGATTACACTAAACGGCTTCTATAAAAAGCCCGCAAATTCTACCCAAACTCACCACGCTTTGCAAGTATTTTCTCTATATTTATCATTACCTAAAAGTGCGGTCAGTTTGCTCAATAAAAACACGCCCAAAAACAACTGCACTTTTAGCGTCTTATAAGGATAGCTCAGTGGTGTTTTTGATGGTTTTTAGGGTGACTTCGGATTTGAGGGTTTTGATTCCGATATTTTTGGTGAGATAGGTGTTTTTGATGGTATTGAATTGGTCTAAATCAGCAACACACATTTTTAGCAGAAAATCGTAACTCCCCGCCATTAAATGACACTCCAATACTTGTGGGATTAATTTTATCTCAAAAATGAACCGCTCTTTTAGTTCCGGATCCTCTTCAAAAAATGTGCCTTGAACATAAACAATTAAATTGCAATTTACTTTCTTCGGATTTAATAAAGCAACATAGCCATCAATCACACCGTTTTCTTCTAAATTATTCACACGACGTAAACAGGCCGAGTTAGAGAGCCCAACTTCTTTGGCTAATTCATTATTCTGCAAGCGTCCATTGCGTTGCAAAGCTTTTAGAATGCGCGTATCAATGTTATCGAATAATTTCTTAAACATAAAAAATCCTTTTTAGAAAAGAAAAGCGTGCGCATTATAACAAGGCCACCGATTAAAAACTGTGATATCGGTGGCCTTTATGAAAATTACTTTTAAACGCTATACAAGGACACTTGAATAACCAATAAGATTGCTCCAATCACCAACAAACAACCAATCATTGGCATAACAAACTTGACCCATTTATTAAATGGTATGTGTAACATTTGTAATGTGACCAATACCAAACCTGTTGGTGCCAAGAATAACATGGCGTATTGTCCCCAGTTATAGGCAGAAACCACTATATCACGCGGAATGCCTACAGCATCGGCAAGCGGAGCCATAATCGGCATGGAAAGCACTGCCAAACCGGAGGAAGACGGCACGATAAGACCTAAGAATATAAAGACTACCAATTGACCGAGAATAAAGACGCTACCCGGCATGCCACTGACCAAGTTAGACATATAGTCCAAAATGGTGTCGGAAATCATGCCTTGTTCAAGCACTAAGTTAACACCACGTGCCAAACCAATAATTAAGGATACGCCAACTAATTCAGAAGCCCCCTCGGTAAAGGATTCCACAATGTCTTTTTCTTTCAACCCACTGATAAACATGATGATAATGGCGATAGACAAGAATGAAGCCGCCATTTGCGGGAACCACCAACCACCTGCCATTACCCCCCAAATCATGATTGGGAAGGCAATACAGAAGAGAATTAAGATCAGTTTTCTTCTTAAGGTAAACTCAAGTACCGTATTTGGATCAAAGTTTTTCATATAACGATGATAAAACTCTTCTCTATCCTCATAAGTATAGGAAAAACTCGGATCCGCTTTCACTTTCTTAGCATACCAATATAAATAAGCAATAACGCAAGTTGCCCCTAATACTAACCCAATGGCACGGAACCCAATCCCTTCGGTAAATTGAATACCGGCAGCATTGGAAGCGATAACCACAGAGAATGGGTTAATTGTGGAAAACGCCGTTCCCATGGAGGAAGCCAAGAAGATGGCCCCAACACAAATAATGGCATCATACCCCAGGGCTAAAAATACCGGCACCAGAATAGGGTAAAATGCAACCGCTTCTTCTTCGATACCACAAGTGGTCCCCCCTAACACCATCAACACGGAAACACTGAATACAATCATAAATTCATTGCCTTTCGTGCGCCGAGCTAAAGCCATTAACCCCGCGTTAAACGAGCCCGTTCTGTTAATGACACCAATCATACCGCCCAGCACGAAAATGAACACCATCACATCCACCGCTTCTATGGTTCCTTCCACCATGCTGATAGGAATATCTTTGATACCTTTGTAATGTTGTTCAATACGTTGATAAGTGCCCGGAATAGCAATAGGTTTTTTGATTACCCCCTCGGTGAAATTCGTCAGTTTAATTTTGATATTAAGATTATTGAGGGTTTCTTCAGTAGCCGGATAAGTTTTGTCTTGCTCGCCGTAGGTTTTTACCACAAATACTTTATCGGTCATATTATAAGTCAATTTAGAATATGAACCTGATGGGATAACCCATGTTAATCCCACAGCAAGGATTAAAATAAAGAATAAAATAGTAAACGCTGATGGGAAATTAAAGGTCTTTTTTTGATTAGACGCTTCCATAACAGACTCCTCGTCAATACAACAGTTTTTGTTTGGCGAGTCGGCATAACGTCTTAATCGCTATACCGACCGCACATTCCACTTTGAACTGCTGATATTCTCAAAGTGTTTTTCTTATTGTGTACATCATTATGAATAGTAGGAAATTTCCGTTGCTTTCTTAGTAATACGGGTACCCGCCTTGCCTTTGACAATATCCACAATATCAGAAAGCGAGCCAATCACCGCATCTTTACCGGTATTACGAGCAAAATTCACTGCAGCTTGTACCTTCGGTCCCATAGAACCGGCAGCAAAGCCCATTTTTTCAATCTCATCCGGTGGTGCTAATGCAATAGCTTTTTGTGTTGGTTTACCCCAATCCACAAAGGTTGCTGACACGTCGGTGGCGATAATGAATAAATCTGCCTCCAAATTTTCGGCTAACAATGCGGAACACAAATCTTTATCAATAACCGCCTCTACGCCTTGCAGATTATGTTGTTCATCATAATAAGTCGGAATACCGCCACCACCGGCGCAGATAACAATACTGCCTTTTTCCAACAACCATTTAACCGGACGAATCTCAAAAATCCGTTTTGGCAATGGACTTGGTACAACGCGACGATACTTGTCGCCGTCTTGTGCGATGCTCCAGTTTTTCTCTTTCGCCAACCGTTCTGCCTCGTCTTTGGAATATACCGGGCCTATCGGTTTGGTTGGATTTTTAAAAGCCAGATCGTTAATATCTACTTCTACTTGTGAAAGCAAAGTAGCAAACGGCACTTCAAAAGGCACCAAATTCCCCAGTTCTTGTTGAATCATATAACCAATCATGCCCACGGACTCCGCGCCCAACACGTCTAACGGATAAGTCGGAACATCTTTATAAGCTGCCCCTTGTAGCGCTAACAGGCCTACTTGAGGGCCGTTACCGTGCGCAATGACTAATTCATTATTAGGGTAAATTTTGGCGATTTGTTCACAAGCAATACGCACATTTAATCGCTGGTTTTCAGCAGTCAGCGGCTCGCCGCGACGCAATAAGGCATTTCCGCCTAATGCAATAACAATTCTCATATGCCACCTCTTAAATTAAGCTAGAATAAAGCACGGCTTTAATGGTGTGCATGCGGTTTTCCGCTTGTTCAAATGCCACATTCATCGGAGATTCAAAGACATCTTCGGTGACTTCAATACCGTTTGCCAATTCAGGGTATTTTTCTGCAATTTGACGACCCACTTTGGTTTCGCTGTTATGGAATGCCGGTAAGCAGTGCATAAATTTGACGCGCGGATTACCTGTGCGTTTCATCAATTCAGGTGTCACTTGATATGGCAATAATAATTTAATGCGTTCGCCCCACGTTTCTAGCGGTTCGCCCATGGAAACCCATACGTCGGTGTGCACAAAATCTACACCTTTCACTGCTTTATCAATATCATCGGTGACGGTAATACGTGCGCCACTTTGTTTTGCAAAGCCTTCACACATTTCTACCAATTCGGCGTCAGGCAACAAGGCTTTTGGCCCGCAAATGCGTACATCCATGCCTAATTTGGCGCCGATTAATAATAAGGAATTTCCCATGTTATTACGCGCATCACCGATATACACATACTTGATTTCACTTAATGGTTTATCGCAGTTTTCAATCATGGTTAACACGTCTGCCAACATTTGGGTTGGGTGGAATTCGTCAGTTAAGCCATTAAATACCGGCACACCGGCATATTCGGCCAATTCGTCCACAATTTCTTGTTTGAAACCACGATATTCAATGGCGTCGTACATTCTGCCTAACACTCGGGCAGTGTCTTTCATACTTTCTTTATGGCCGATTTGAGAAGAGTTTGGATCGATGTAGGTCACTTGCGCGCCTTGGTCATAAGCAGCAACTTCAAAAGCGCAGCGGGTTCTCGTGGAAGTTTTTTCAAAAATTAACGCAATATTTTTACCTTTTAATTTTTGTTGTTCAGCGCCGGCATATTTCGCCCGTTTTAAATCACGGGATAAATCTAACAAATATTTGATTTCACGTTCTGAGTGATTGACAAGACTTAATAAGTGTCTATTTTTAAGATTGAAAGCCATAATAATCTCCTTGAATGTGATGAATTTATTGATGTTTATTCGACATACGACCTATAGCATTGCGAATGCCATTATTTTAAGAGAAGCCCCAAGAAATATAGTTGCTAATTTTCTACTCAAGTGTAAAGATTTTGAATTTATAACTAACAACTCCCTTTTTATTGGTATAAAATTCTGCTTTAGCAATTTATAAGCAACAAAAATCCTCAATGAGGAAAGATCGAACGTAATGGACGCTTTCATCACCTTTTTACGCCATACAACCGCCAAAGTGCGGTATGTTTTACACAAGAAATTACGCCAAAGTTACCGAATCTCTCACAAAACCGTTGAATTTTCCTGCCTACTAATCGGCGCGGCGCTCGTCTCCTTATTTTCCTTAGGTTTTGCCAAATTGGCTGATTTAGGGTTGGCATGGAACGCCTATTGGACACAGCGCTACCCGACTGCTGTGTGGTTCATTTTGCCAAGCGGCTTGGCATTGTTGACATGGTTTGTAGCGAAATACACGCCCTATGTAGGTGGCAGCGGCATCCCGCAAGTCATCGCCTCTATCAGCTTGCCCAATCATGCCGATAAACATCGCTTGGTCGCCTTCGGACAAACCCTGTGGAAAATTCCCCTAACTTTTCTTGCCATGCTCATTGGTGCGTCTGTTGGGCGGGAAGGGCCGTCTGTACAAGTGGGTGCGGCAGTAATGTTATGGTGGGGTAATATTTGTCGTCGATACGGTATCGCATTTAACGGATTAACGGCCAACGAGCTCATGGCAACGGGAGCTGCCGGCGGTTTGGCTGCTGCATTTAACGCGCCCCTGGCCGGTGTCATTTTTGCAATTGAAGAACTGGGACGTGGTGTATTACTACGCTGGGAACGGCGCGTATTATTAGGCGTGCTGGCGGCAGGCTTTATTTTAGTAGCCATCGACGGCAACAACCCTTACTTTCCGAAATATCACGGTGCCACCGATATTCCTTACCTATATTTATGGGTCTTGCTGTGCGGCTTAGTCGGCGGTGTTTCCGGCGGTATCTTCGCCCGTTTATTGGCAAAAGGCATTGCCGACACATTGCCTGCTATTTTCCGTCATGGAGTTCATCGCCACCCAATTATTACCGCTTTTATTTTAGGTCTGATTTTGACCGCACTTGGTGTTTACACTCAAGGACAAACCTACGGCACAGGCTATCATGTTGTTACCCAAGCTTTGGACGGAGAAGCGCTACAACCAGATATCGGTATCATGAAATTATTCGCCACGGTAGGCTCTTATTGGACGGGTATCGCAGGGGGGATTTTCACCCCTTCCTTAACCATCGGTGCAGGCTTAGGCGTAAAAGTGGCCTCCTTCAGCGACGGCTTAATAGACCAACGGTTGCTCGTGTTGCTTTGCATGGCAGCTTTTTTAGCCGGTGTCACCCAATCACCGGTCACCGCCAGCGTCATCGTGATGGAAATGACGGGCTGTCAACCGGTGCTTATTTGGCTATTGATTTGCTGTCTGATTTCCTCCATTATTTCACGCCAATTTAGTCCAAAGCCGTTCTACCATTTTGCGGCGGGGCGTTTTCGCCATCGGATTCAAGAAGAAATACAAAAAAACAGGAAGGAAAGTTCATAAAAAATGCCTCAAAATCAACCGCACTTTTATCGCGGCCGCTTTGCCGTCGCCCCCATGTTGGATTGGACAACGCGCCATTGCCGTTATTTTCATCGCCAATTTTCCCGCCACGCCTTACTTTACACGGAAATGGTGACTGCACAGGCGATCATTCACGCCAAATATGATCACCTTGATTTTGATGCAGCAGAACATCCTGTGGCATTACAACTCGGTGGTAGCGACCCTGCACAACTGAAACATTGTGCCCAATTAGCGGAACAGCGCGGCTATCAAGAAATCAACCTGAATGTCGGTTGTCCTTCCGACCGTGTACAAAACGGCATGTTCGGCGCTTGCTTAATGGCAAAAGCAGATTTAGTTGCCGAATGCGTACAACAAATGCAAAGTGCGGTGCAAATTCCCGTCACCGTGAAAACCCGTATCGGTATTGACGATTTTGACAGCTATGATTTTCTTTATAATTTTGTGCAAACCGTCAAACAGGCCGGTTGCCAAGAATTCATTGTCCATGCGCGTAAAGCCTGGCTTTCCGGTCTCAGCCCAAAACAAAACCGCGAAATTCCACCGTTGGATTACGAACGGGTGTATCAACTAAAACGGGATTTCCCCGATTTACTCATCAGCATTAACGGTGGAATCAAAACGATTGAGGAAATACAACGGCACTTGCAGCACGTGGACGGTGTCATGGTGGGACGCGAAGCCTATCAAAACCCATCGTTACTAGGTCATATCGATCAGGCACTGTTTGATCCTAACGCGCCGATAATTACGCCGCGCCAAGCCGTAGAAAGTATGTTGCCTTACATTGAAAGCCAACTCAGCCAGGGCGTCTATCTCAACCACATCGTCCGTCACATGCTCGGGGCTTTCCAAAACTGCAAAGGCGCCCGTCAATGGCGCCGGTATTTGAGTGAAAATGCTTATAAAGAAGGCGCAGGAATTGAGGTGGTAGAAACCGCATTAGGCTTTGTGGAAGAGTAAAAGTGCGGTGGGTTTTAAAAACGTTTCCAAAACCCACCGCACTTGTTCATTTTAGATTAAAGAATGTTTTGATATTCTTCTAACATTTCTTTCGGCCAGACACTGGATTGCACTTCGCCAATATGACGCTTGTGTAACAAGAACATTGCCATACGGGATTGACCAATGCCACCACCAATACTTAACGGTAATTTGCCTTGCAACAATTCTTGGTGCCAATCCATTTTTAAACGATCTTCATCACCAGTTAAACCAACTTGTAAACGTAATGCGGCTTCATCAACGCGAATACCCATAGAAGAAAGCTCAAAGGCTTTGCCGAGTTGGTCGTTCCAAACCAAGATATCACCGTTCAAGCCTTTGTAGCCGTTTTCCGACTCGGTTGTCCAGTCATCGTAATCCGGTGCACGACCATCATGCGGTTTGCCGTCAGACAACTTGCCACCGATACCAATTAAGAACACCGCGCCGTATTCTTTACAAATAGCGTTTTCACGCTCTTTGCTGCTTAAATCAGGATAGCGTGTTACCAAATCTTCACTATGTACGAGGGTAATTTGTTTTGGCAACGCGGAAGGAATGTCAAAACGCGCTTCGACAGCTAATTCGGTTAAACGAATGGCGCGATAAATGGAATTAACGGTTTCTTTTAAATAAGCAAAGTTGCGACGTCCTTCCGGAATCACTTTTTCCCAGTCCCATTGATCCACGTACACAGAATGGGTTGGGTCAAGAGAGTCCTCATCCGGACGCAACGCTTTCATATGGACAAACAAGCCCTCGCCTTCTTTAAAGTGGAAACGCGCTAAAGTGTGACGTTTCCATTTGGCTAAAGAATGCACGACTTCAAACACAGCATTTGGAATTTGTTTTACATGAACTTGTACCGCTTTTTCGATACCTGATAAGTTATCTTGCATACCATTGCCCACTTGGCTTAAGATTGGACCTTGAACTTCGATGATGCCAAGTTGTTCGATAAGGTTTTGGGTAAATGTATTTTTTACAAAACTAATCTCTTGTTGTTGCAAAATAAATGTCTTTTTCATTGTTTTAATCCTATATTATTTAATATTTTGACTTGAATTCACTAAATTCTGCATCCTCCTTAAATTTAAGGCAACAATATTCGACACGACTCAAATAAAATTCGATATAATTTATAAAATAAACAAAAATCAATAATGTTTATTAAAAATTTTCAAAAAGGGAGCATGTTATGCATAATATCGATAATTTAGACCAGCAAATATTGCGTGTACTTACTAAAGATGCACGTACACCTTATGCTGAAATGGCGAAGAACTTCGGCGTCAGCCCCGGTACAATTCATGTTCGAGTGGAAAAAATGCGTCAATCGGGCGTCATTGAAGGGACAAAAGTCAAAATTAACGAACGTAAGTTGGGCTACGACGTATGCGGTTTTATCGGCATTATTTTGAAATCCGCCAAAGATTACGAGAAAGTCATTAAGAAGCTAGAGGCCATTGATGAAGTAGTCGAGGCCTATTACACTACGGGTAATTACTCAATTTTCATTAAAGTCATGACGCATACCATTGCTGAATTGCATTTGGTGCTGTCAGCCAAGATTCAATTGATTGATGAAATTCAATCCACCGAAACCTTAATTTCCATGCAAAATCCAATTTTGCGTGGTATCAAACCTTAAAGTATAAAGGAGAATAGTATGTCTGAAGTATTTCACCTTGGTCTAACCAAAGCCATGTTAGATGGAGCCAAATTGGCCATTGTCCCAGGAGCACCTGAGCGGGTTGAACGTATTGCACGTTTGTTGGATCGTCCAAAATTCCTTGCCTCTACCCGTGAATTTACCTCTTGGCTCGGTTATATTGATGAACACGCCGTCGTTGTTTGCTCTACCGGTATCGGTGGCCCATCCGTCTCTATTGCGGTAGAGGAATTGGCACAACTCGGCGTACGCACATTCTTACGTATTGGCACTACCGGTGCTATTCAACCGCACATTAATGTGGGTGATTTATTGATTACCACCGGCGCGGTGCGCTTAGATGGCGCAAGCCGCCATTTTGCACCGTTGGAATACCCGGCAGTAGCGAACTTTGAATGTACCAATGCGCTCTATAAAGTGGCTACAGAAGACGCAAGTAATAAAGTTCATGTAGGCATCACCGCTTCATCCGACACATTCTATCCAGGACAAGAACGCTATGACACGTTCACCGGTAAAATCTATCGCCACTTCCAAGGCTCTCTCAAACAATGGCAAGAACTTCATGTAATGAATTATGAAATGGAATCCGCTACCTTATTTACCATGTGCTCAGCCATTGGCTTACGCGCAGGTATGATTGCGGGCGCTATTGTAAATCGCACCCAACAGGAAATTCCGAATGAAGAAACCATTAAATCAACGGAAGAAAAAGCTATCCACGCCGTAGTGAAAGCAGCAGGATTGTTGGTTTAACAAAAAATACCTAAAAAAATGACCGCACTTTGCTTTTCTCATTCAAAGTACGGTCATTTTCTATGATGTTTTTATCAGGTGGTTTCATTAGAAGGCCATGCGTTGACCACCGCCTTAACTAACGTTGCCAATGGAATGGCGAAAAACACGCCCCAAAACCCCCACAAACCGCCAAAGATGAGTACGGCAATAATGATCACTAAAGGATGTAAGTTAACTGCCTCAGAGAACAAAAACGGCACGAGTAAATTTCCGTCTAATAATTGACTCACCACAAAGGCAATAACGATATACCAAAATGTGTGGGTATCACCAAATTGAAAAATCGCTACCAACACCACGGGAATAGCGACCAACACAGCGCCGATGTAAGGTACCAACACGGAAATCCCAACCGCAACAGCCAGTAATAACGGGTAATTTAGACCAAAAATCAGGAAAATCATATAAGTCACTGCCGCCACAACAAAAATCTCCACTAACTTACCTCGAATATAATTAGAAATTTGTTGTTGCATTTCCACCCAAACAGCCGATGCCAAAGTACGGTTGCGAGGCAGGAAACGACTTACACCATCCATTAACTGACGTTTATCTTTCAACAGAAAAAACACCATCAAAGGTACCAAAAACGCGTAAATCCCAAGCGTTACCAAGTTCATGAGAGAGGCCAAAGACAGCTTCAATGCGGACTCACCCAACCCTAGAATTTTCTCTTTCACCGAGCCGAAAATCGATTCCACGGTTTTTGTATCGATAAGGTCAGGATAGCGTTCCGGTAGGGATAACAACCATTCATTAAATTTATTAAACATGTGTGGCAAATCACTTAATAAATTGACCATCTGTGTCCATAAGTTTGGGAGCAACACCAACACCACTAAAAACACCAAACCGGTAAACGTACCAATAACTAAAGTCGTTGCCAATAAACGCGGGCATTTCAGCTTCTCATTTAATAAACGCACCGGCCATTCCAACAAATACGCCAGCACAATCGCCACCAATAGGGGCGCAATTAGATCGCTAAAAAAATAAATGGCAATAAATCCGAATAGCAAAATCGCCGCCAACCCCATGGCTTGCGGATCACTAAAGCGTCGGTTATACCAATTTTTTAACATTTCAATCATAATGAATACCTCTATAAAACTTGGCTGATTATAAGGTAAAATTAGCTTAAATCACACACCAAGAGGAATTTGTATGTCTGTTATTATCTATCACAACCCACGCTGTTCCAAAAGCCGTGAAACCTTGGCATTACTGGAAAGCCACCATATTCAACCGCAAGTTGAGCTTTATTTACAACAGCATTATAGCGTAGAAAAATTACAAGAAATTGCCGATAAATTAGGCATCACTGATATTCGTCAAATGATGCGCACCAAAGACGAGTTATATCAATCACTTGATTTAGACAACCCGACACTTAGCGCAAAAAATTTACTACTAGCCATTTCCCAACATTCTGCGTTGTTGGAACGTCCGATTGTCATTCATGGCAACAAGGCCAAAATCGGGCGCCCACCGGAATCCGTGTTGACGATTTTATAAAAACATTTGGAAAAACAACCGCACTTTTACTCTTTGGCAATGCCTAAATTGCCAATTTTAATGCCTAAATGCCCAATTGCCACGGGGGAAATCTGTTCACTAAGGTAAATAAATAATTCATCTAAATCGGTAAAGACTTTTTTAATTTTAATTTGATCTTCCACTTTGCGGGTAAATTCATATTGCACATCATCGCCGTCAATATGTGCTTCCAAGGTAATATAAATGGTCTCAAAGAAATGACTTTGGGCCCCTTCTTCGCCCGGATCACTAATTCGCACATTCCATGTGTTATTAAATAGAATTTCTGTTTTTGCTGTCATAACTACCTCACAAATATCAATATGTTGCATAAGCTAAATGAATGAAAAAACCCGATAATAAAATCTCTTATAGAAGAAATCTTATTATCGGGCTTTTCGTACCAACGATTGATATGTTTTGCTTTACGTTGATAACTGCCTTTGCCTTTTTTATTGCGCTCTACACGCTGGCGGAATAATTTATCATGTAATAACGCTTGGATCGCGTTATCTTTAATGACACCGCGTTGATGCTGATAGGTCAGCGTCCCTTGCACATGTTGAGACGGTGTTTGCAAGGCGTTTTTGTGTTTTGCCATGTTGTCCTCTCATGATGAATTGAATAAATAAGTAGATTTTTCATACACGAAAAATCGCACACATTATATACATATTTGCTGAAATTGAAAGTTTCATGCGGGGATAAAGGGCAACCAATTGCCTTTTCCAACGAATTTTCCTTGACATAAAACAGACAAAATTTAACCAATTGTTTATCGCATTTTCGTAGCAAAACGGGTAAAATTAGCCACTTTTATTACCCACGATTTACTTTTTGAGAAAATTTATGAGTGCTACCCCAAACATTGGTTTTGTCAGCCTTGGCTGCCCTAAAAACTTGGTCGATTCCGAACGTATTTTGACGGAATTACGCGCTAACGGATACAACATTATTCCAAGCTATGAAAACGCTGATTTGGTTATTGTTAATACGTGCGGCTTTATTGATAGCGCCGTACAAGAATCCTTGGAAGCTATTGGTGAAGCGTTGGAAGAAAACGGCAAAGTCATTGTCACCGGTTGCCTTGGCGCCAAAGAAGATCAAATCCGCCAAGTACACCCGAAAGTGTTGGAAGTCTCCGGCCCACATAGCTACGAAACCGTGATGACGCAAGTGCATAAATATGTGCCAAAACCGGCTTATAATCCGTATGAAAGTTTAATGCCGGCGCAAGGTGTGAAACTCACGCCAAAACATTATGCCTATTTAAAAATTTCCGAAGGGTGCGATCATCGTTGCACTTTCTGTATTATTCCGTCTATGCGCGGTGATTTGGATAGCCGTCCGATTACCCAAGTGTTAGACGAAGCCAAACGCCTTGTAGATGCCGGCGTGAAAGAGCTGTTAATCGTATCGCAAGACACTTCCGCTTACGCCTTAGATCAAACGAAAGAAAACCAAAACAAAACCGTGTTCTGGAACGGTATGCCGATTAAAAATAATTTAATCAGCCTGTGCCAACAATTAGGTAATCTGGGTGTTTGGGTACGTTTGCATTATGTTTATCCGTATCCGCACGTGGATGAACTCATTCCACTTATGGCAGCAGGCAAGTTGTTGCCTTATTTAGACATTCCATTGCAGCACGCCAGTCCGAAAATCCTTAAGGCCATGAAAAGACCCGGCAAAATCGACCGCACTTTAGAGCGTATTAAACAATGGCGTGAAATTTGCCCTGAATTGACATTGCGTTCAACCTTTATCGTTGGCTTCCCGGGCGAAACGGAAGACGATTTCCAAATGTTGTTGGATTTCTTAAAAGAAGCGCAATTGGATCGTGTGGGTTGTTTCAAATTCAGCCCGGTGGAAGGCGCGCCGGCAACGGATATGCCGGGTCAAGTGCCGGAAGAGGTGAAAGAAGAACGGTACCACCGTTTCATGCAAGTGCAACAAGAAATCTCTGCAGCCGGTTTACAACAAAAAATCGGCAAAACCCTCAGGGTGATTGTGGATGAAGTCAATGAGGAAGGCATTATTGCCCGCTCCATGGCAGATGCGCCGGAAATCGACGGTCTGGTGTATGTGGACAATCAAAGCCAAAGTGCGGTCAATATTGGCGACATTATTTCCGTCACCATCACTGAAGCAGACGAATACGACTTGTGGGGAACCTGTTAAAGCAAGAGGAGAGGACTTATGTCCGAAAAGAAAAATCCAAGCGTAATACAATTTGAAAAAGCCATTACGGAAAAAAATTATGAAGCGGCCTGCACCGAGTTACTAGATATTTTAAATAAAATCGATACCAACTTCGGTGACATCGAGGGCATTGACTTTGATTATCCGCAACAATTGGAAACGCTAATGCAAGATCGCATTGTGTATTTTTGTACTCGCATGGCCAATGCTATCACACAGCTCTTTTGCGACCCGCAGTTTTCTTTATCAGAATCCGGTGCCAATCGTTTCTTCGTGGTACAACGCTGGTTAAACTTAATTTTCGCTAGCTCACCTTACATTAATGCCGACCATATTTTACAAACCTATAATTGCAACCCGGAACGTGACTCCATTTATGATATTTACTTGGAACCGAATAAGAACGTGCTGATGAAATTCGCCGTGCTTTATCTTCCGGAAAGCAACGTAAACCTTAACTTAGATACTATGTGGGAGGCCGATAAAAACATTTGTGGTTCCTTATGTTTTGCCTTGCAATCACCACGTTTTATTGGCACTCCGGCAGCATTCTCTAAGCGTAGTGCGATTTTGCAATGGTTCCCTGCGAAACTTGAGCAATTTCACGTCTTAGATGACCTGCCGAGCAATATTTCGCATGATGTGTATATGCATTGCAGCTATGACACGGCAGAAAATAAACACAACGTGAAGAAGGCGCTAAATCAAGTTATTCGTAGCCACCTCCTAAAGTGCGGTTGGCAGGACAGACAAATTACACAAATCGGCATGCGTAACGGCAAACCTGTGATGGTGGTTGTCTTGGAGCATTTCCACTCTTCTCACTCCATCTATCGTACTCACTCCACATCCATGATCGCCGCACGGGAGCAATTTTATTTAATTGGCTTGGGCAATAATGCCGTAGATCAAGCCGGGCGGGATGTGTTTGATGAATTTCATGAATTTGACGATTCCAATATTTTAAAAAAATTAGCTTTCTTAAAAGAGATGTGTGAAAAAAACGATGCTGCCGTTTTATATATGCCAAGCATTGGCATGGATTTAGCTACCATCTTTGTAAGTAATGCCCGCTTTGCCCCTATTCAAGTCATCGCCTTAGGTCACCCCGCCACCACCCATTCAGAATTTATTGAATATGTGATTGTGGAAGATGATTATGTAGGTTCAGTGTCTTGCTTTAGCGAAACCCTACTCCGTTTACCGAAAGATGCTTTACCTTATGTACCATCTTCATTAGCGCCAACCGATGTGCAATATGTCTTACGGGAAAACCCCGAAGTTGTGAATATTGGTATTGCGGCCACCACCATGAAACTGAATCCGTATTTCTTGGAAGCACTCAAAGTTATTCGTGATCGCGCCAAAGTGAAAATCCATTTCCACTTCGCGCTTGGTCAATCCAGCGGCATCACGCATCCTTATATAGCGCGTTTTATTCGCACCTATTTGGGCGATGATGCAACGGCACATCCTCATTCACCTTACAATCGGTATTTAGACATTCTGCACAACTGCGACATGATGCTCAATCCGTTCCCATTCGGCAACACTAATGGCATTATCGACATGGTCACGCTCGGCTTGGTGGGCGTATGTAAAACCGGCCCGGAAGTACACGAACACATCGATGAAGGCCTGTTTAAACGCTTAGGGCTACCGGAATGGCTTATTGCCGACAGTGTGGAGGATTATATCGAACGCGCTATTCGTTTAGCGGAAAATCACCAAGAACGCCTGGCATTACGTCGTCATATTATTGAAAATAACGGGTTAAAAACCTTATTCAGTGGAGATCCAAGCCCAATGGGCAAAATGCTCTTTGCCAAATTAACAGAATGGCGACAAACTAACGGAATTTAAACGAAAATCCTCGTTATGAGGATTTTTTATTTCATATGAGGAAAAATCATGCAATCTATTAACATCCTTTTTGTTTGTTTAGGCAATATTTGCCGCTCCCCGATGGCAGAATATTTAATGCGGGAAAAAATCAAACTGGCAGGCTTACAAAACCGCATACGCACCGACAGTGCAGGCACGTCAGGATGGCATGATGGCGAAGGAATGCACTGTGGCACTGCCGACATGTTAGACCAACACCGTATTGCCTCTAACGATTTTGTTAGCCGAAAAGTGCAGTCAAAAGATTGGACAGATTTTGATTATATCATCGCCATGGACAATGAAAACTTACGGGATTTAGAACGGCTGTTTGGTTGTCATCCGAAAAAGTTATTTCAAATCACCGAGCTTTGTCCCGATTTAGGCATCGATCACATTCCTGATCCATGGTATACCAAAGACTTCAATCAAACTTACGCGTTATTGGATACATGCTGCGATGCGTTATTAAACAAAATCAAACAAGAACACGGCCTGTAACATAAATGTTAAGTTTTATGGATGTATTTTGTGATCTCCCGCACATTTATTTTGGTGAAAATTCGATAAGATAATGACAGTATAACTTTCGTTATACTGTCATTATCTTATTATGAGGTGTTTCCATGTTTCCCGAATTTAAAGACCTAATTACCAAACTTAAAATTGAAGATGCTTACTTCGCCAATTTATTTTACAGACATAACGAACTGGACCAACGTATTAAAAACATTGAATCCAATATTGAATTGAGGACACACAATGAAGTGGAAATGTTAAAAAAGGAAAAGTTACGTTTAAAAGATGCGATGTATGATGTACTGAAAAAGGCAAGTGTAAAATAAATAAAGTGTATAAAAATAAAAGACCGTACTTCAGTGCGGTCTTTTTTATGAGCGTTTTTTAGTGTTTGCAGCCGCAACTCCCTCCGTGATGATGGTCGTCCTCATGATCATGATGATGACCGCTACAGCAACCCTCATGGTGGTGATCGTGGTCATAATGATGGTGATGACCACCACAGCAAGAGTGTCCTGCTTCATCGCTGTCATGGTCATGACCGCTACAACAGCCGCCTTCTTGATGTAAATGGCCGTGTGCAATTTCTTCGAGCGTTGCTTCACGCGTATCCACCACTTCCACAGTGAAGTGTAATTCTTGGCCGGCCAACATATGGTTACCGTCAACTACCACATCATTGTCACCCACTTCGGTAATCACCACAGGTAACGGCCCCATATCAGTATCAGCGATAAAACGCATCCCCACTGTTAATTCATCTACGCCGACAAACACATCTTTTGGCACACGTTGCACCATATTTTCGTTATATTCGCCGTAACCTTCTTCCGGTTTTACGCGAACTTCAAATTTGTCGCCCACAGATTTACCTTCTAAGGCATTTTCCAAACCGATCACAAGGTTATTATGACCTTGTAAATATTGTAACGGCTGATTCGACGGTGCTTCATCCACCAATACACCATCTTCGGTACGAACTTGATAAGCGATACTTACCACCACATTTTTTGCAACTTTCATTGTTTACCTCATTATTCAAAAAAGAATTTCTGCGTCAACCTTAACCGCAGAAAAACGTTGTCATTTTATAAAAATCTTATTTGTGAAAAAGTGATTATTTTAATAACTTAATTTGCGCACTTACCGAGGCTTTTAATTCTGCTTTACCGTTATTACCCAGATTCACTTCATCAGCCGCCTCCTCTGAAGAGAAAGAGTTCATTTTGGCAACCGGTATCATACGTCGGTCAAAATATGGCACTTCATTTTGGCTATCTAGATTTAAACTCACCACTTCATAACCTTTGGCATTCAGTGAAGTTTGGATCAACTGTGCTTTGTGCTGGAATTGTACCAAAGCACTTTTAATCATTTCATCTTCAAATTTCGCTGCAGCTTCTTTAGATAGCTTCTGAACCACATCAGTAATGGCAAAAGTGTCATTTAAGTCGGAAATCACTTGAGACAACACCACAAAATCCTTACTTTCCAACACTAAATCAGCACGTTCAATCCATCCGGACTGCTTACCTTTGCTGTCATAACGCGCTTGTGTGCTACGCGTATTTTTCTTAGCTTCCACCGCACTTTGTTTTTTAAGCACCTCTAGCGCGGCATTCACTTTCTGATTAATAGTTTGATTTAATTCTTTTAAGTTTTTATTTTCTTCTTTAACGAAAAGCGTCACTTCCATGACATCATAATCCACGTCCTTAGTAACTTCCGTACTAAAAGAAATCACATTTTTTTCCGGCTCATCAGCGGGTTTTATTTCTGCATTGGCAGTCAAAGCCATGCTTAAAGGCAAAAGTAATAAGGCTAAGTTTTTAAATTTCATAAGTATCTCCTATAAAGATTAAAAAGTGCAATTGTTTCTACGAGTGTTTTTTAATGTTCAACGAATTAATCGTCATCATCTAAGGCATCATCTTCGTCAAAAAATTCACTGTCACCACCATATTCATCGTCATCCGCATTCGGATCTTCAAAATAGGTTCCCCAACCGTCATAACTGCCTTGATATTTTTCTACTAACGGCAGTAATTCTTTTTGTTGGGCATCAATAATTGATGGTTTGAGTTCCACTTCACTAATAATATCGCAGCAGAACAATACGCTGCCATTTTCCTCTTCAAATTCTTCCGCCTCAGAAACCTCATAACCGACTTTAAATGCGTCCATAGCAATTTTTTCTAATTTATCAAAATTATGATGAGAAATGTGATGTTCAATAATATACAACGCATCCGGATCGCTACCGTCATTTAACAAATCGGTAATAATTTCACGGGTTTCAGCTTTTAATTCGTCTAAATGACTCATAATGTTTCCTTGCAAAAAGTAGGAAGGGACAAGTGCGGATATGATACAGGAATAAAAAGAAAAATCTTCTCACAAGGAGAAGATTTTTACTTAATCGATATTATTTTTTCAATAAGTCACGAATTTCAGCTAATAATTTTTCTTCTACTGAAGGTTCTGCCGGCGCTTCTTCTACCGGTTTTTTCAATTTGTTTAACGCTTTAATCATCATGAAAATTGCAAAAGCAATAATGATGAAATCAAATACGTTTTGGATAAATACACCATAATTTAAGGTCACTGCCGGAGTTTCGCCTACGGCTTGAGCTAGCGTGATTTTCAAATCTTTGAAATCAACACCGCCGGTTAAAATACCTAATACCGGCATAAAAACGTCTGCTACCAATGAGCTAACAATTTTACCGAATGCACCACCGATGATCACACCGACTGCCATGTCAACAACATTACCACGCATGGCAAATTCGCGAAATTCTTTAATGAAACTCATAAAGTTCTCCTAATGAAAAGTTAAGATAGACTTGTTAGATAATACATAAAATGCATTACTGATTAAAACGACCGTACATTATAGACAGTTTATGCAAGAAGCACAATTTTTTCTTGCTTCTTAAATAAAGAATGCACTTGGTTGAAATAATTTCTCTAAGTCAGAAATGTATTTCTTATCACTTAAATACACCACTACATGATCGCCTTCTTGAATGGTCATTTGGTTATTACCGATAATCACATCGTTGCCACGCAAAACAGCACCGATTAGCGCACCGGTAGGTAATTTCAATTCGCCAATTTCGCGACCAATCACATTGGAGGTGTTTTCATCACCATGGACAATAATTTCTAAGGCTTCTGCCAAGCCATGACGCAAAGACACCACATTGGCCACATCACCTTTACGCACATGTCCAAGTAAAGCAGAAATCGTCGCTTGTTGCGGCGAAATTGCAATATCAATAGTACCGCCTTGAATTAGGTTGATATACGCCATGCGTTGAATCAACACCATGGCTTTCTTCGCGCCTAAGCGCTTGGCTAACAAGGCTGACATAATATTGGCTTCGTCATCACTGGACAGAGACAAAAACACATCAATATTTTCAATATGTTCTTCAAATAATAAACCTTGATCGGACGCATCACCGTGAAACACTAAGGTCTTTGACAATTTCTCTGCTAATGTCGCTGCACGCTCAGCATTGCGCTCGATTAATTTTACCGTGCAATGCTCTTCCAAATGCTTTGCCACGCCGGCGCCAATATTCCCGCCACTGACAATCATTACGCGTTTATATGGTTTTTCTAAACGCTGAAGCTCGCTCATCACCGCTTTAATATGCACCGTGGCACAAATAAAGGTAATTTCATCACCGGCTTCAATAATCGTAGAACCTTGCGGACGAATCACTTTATCTTGTCGCAAAATAGACACAATACGGCAATCAACATGAGGAAGGTGTTCCTTCAAGGTTGAAATCGAATACCCCACTAACGGCCCACCGTAGTAGGCTTTTACCACAACCAAACTGATTTTATCTTTAGCTAAATGGGCCACTTGTAACGCGCCGGGATACTCGACCAAACGCACAATATCTTGCGTAACCAAATTTTCCGGCGAAATAATATGATCAATAGGAATCACATCCTGATTAAATAACTTATCTTTCTCTTTCAAATATTCGCTATTGCGAATCCGCGCAATTTTTGTGGGGGTGTTAAACAACGTATAACTAATCTGGCAAGCCACCATGTTAATTTCATCAGAACTGGTGACCGCAATTAATAAATCTGCATCTGGTGCGCCCGCATCACGCAATACTTTCGGCGATGAAGCAGAGCCCTTCATAACGCGCAAATCATGCTTATCCTGCAAATGTTCCAAACGTACGGACTCATTATCCACCAAAGTAATATCGTTATCTTCGCTTACCAAATTTGCCGCAAGCGTGGAACCCACTTGTCCTACACCCAAAATAATTATTTTCATTCGATTCTCTCCATAGCGAAAAGTTAACTTTGACGCTTAACCAATTTCGCATAATAAAAACCGTCACCGCCGTCTGCTTGCGGAATAAACTGAAACCCCACCGCACTTTGATTTTGCGCTAACACCTCTGCAGGTAAGACCAATTCGACCAATTCCGCATCCGGTGTTTGTTGCAAGAAACGGCTAATTTGTCGGCTATTTTCTTCCGCTAACACAGAACAAGTGGCATACAACAACACGCCGTTGGGTTTTAAATATTGCCATAATCCGTGCAGAATCTGCTCTTGTAACGCCACTAACTGATCGATATCCGTTTCTTTTCGCAACCATTTAATGTCAGGATGACGGCGAATGACCCCAGTGGCAGAACAAGGTGCATCTAATAAAATACGGTCAAAACGCACCGCACTTTTGCCTAATTTCGCCAACCATTCCTGCGGTTGTACAGCATCACCACAAATTACGGTGGCTTGCTGTTGCATACGGGCTAAATTTTCTTTTACCCGCTGCAAACGGCTTTCTTCCACATCTAAAGCGATCACCTCAGCCTGTGGCGCCAGTTCTAAAATATGCGTGGTTTTGCCCCCCGGTGCAGCGCAAGCATCTAAAATCAACTCACCATTTTGCGGTTGTAGCAATAAAGCGGCCCATTGCGCATGCAAATCCTGTACCGTTACACCGCCATCAGCGAAACAAGGCAAATGTTGCACCGCTGTCGGTTGAGCCAATCCCAGTGCTTGCGGATGAGATGTGACTTGCGAGTCAATTTGTTGCTCCGTCAATAAAGTGCGGTAAGTTTCCAACGTGTTTTTTTGTAAATTCACGCGTAACCACATAGGTGGCTTTTGGTTATTGGCGTCGATAATGTCACGCCAGTTTGCATACACTTTCTTTAATTTATTCACCAACCAATCGGGGTGGAGCGTCTGCCAATGTTTGTCCACTTTAGCCAAAATACCATCTTGTTCACGCAAGAAACGACGTAGTACAGCATTCACCAGGCCTTGAAAACTTTGTAATTGAAGAGATTTGGCAGTACTTACTACTTCATCCACAGCCGCATAAGCCGGAATGCGCGTATATAGAATCTGATACAAACCGACCAATAACAAACAATGCACAATACGTTTTTTGCCACGCAACGGCTTGTCCACTAACTGCGCCACAATCTGTTCCAAACGCGGCAACACACGACACACACCAAAACAGATTTCCTGCAATAAAGGCAAGTCTTGAGCTTTCACAGAAGATTGGGCTTCAGGCAATAAAACAGATAAGGATTTACCTTGCGTCAAGACCTGAAAAATAATCTGTACGGCAACGGTTCGTACTGAAAGTGCGGTGCTTTTTTGCGATGTTTTTTTTACGCCCTTATTCATTACGCCAACACCTTACCCACGGCAAACCAATCGGCGCGACCGTTCAATAAATCTTGTGCCGACATAGGTTTCTTGCTTGCCGGTTGCAGCTGTAATAAATTCAATACGCCGTCTGCTGTGGCAATTTGAATACCGTTTTTATCGGCGCTGATAATCGTCCCCGGTGTTTGAGAGACCGATGGCAACACGGTAGCTTGATATACTTTTAATGTTTGCGGATTGCCTTGCTCATCAGTTAACTGCAAATATGCCATCGGCCAAGGGTTAAAGGCACGAATATTGCGTTCCAACTGTGCTGCCGACAATTGCCAATCCAGTTTTGCTTCCTCTTTTGATAATTTCTCGGCGTAATTACTTTGCATATCATCTTGAGGTTCGGCAGTGAAAGTACCATCGGTTAAATGGTTCAGCACCTCAATCAACGCATTCAGCGCGATTTCAGCTAATTTATGGTACAAATCAGCCGACGTGTCTTGCGGATCAATATCACAAAAGACTTTATGCAGCATATCGCCGGTATCCAATCCGGCATCCATCTGCATAATAGTGACGCCGGTTTGTTTATCTCCCGCCCAAATCGCCCGTTGAATCGGCGCCGCACCACGCCAACGTGGCAGTAGCGAACCATGCACATTCAAACAACCATAGGTCGGCGCATCTAACACGGCTTGTGGCAAAATTAAGCCATAAGCGACCACAACCATGACATCGGCCTGAAGTGCGGTCAATTCCGCTTGCGTTTCAGGCTTGCGTAAGGATTTCGGTTGATAGACAGGAATCTGATGTTGCTCAGCCAATTGTTTCACGGAACTGGCTTGTAATTTCTTGCCACGACCAGCGGGTTTATCAGGTTGGGTGTACACCGCAATCACATTATGCGGAGAGTCAATTAAAGCCTGTAAATGCTGTGCGGCAAAGTCCGGCGTGCCGGCGAAGATGATATTTAATGGTTTCATAATGTTCTACGTTATGGATAAATAAACAAAGTGCGGTCAAAAATTACCGCACTTTTCATGGATTCACAATTATTTTTGCTTTTCTCGCTGCTTTTTCAGTTTAATTAATTTTTCTTTAATGCGCTGACGTTTCAACGGAGAAAGATAATCAACAAAAAGAATACCGTTTAAATGATCAATTTCATGTTGAATACAAATTGCCAACAAGCCGTCTGCTTTTAACGTAAATTCCTTGCCATCACGATCAAGAGCCCTTATCGTGACTTTTTCCTTACGCGGAACCCAGGCTCGAAAACCCGGAATTGATAAACAACCTTCTTCAATACCGGTTTTCCCTTCGGACTCTAAAATTTCAGGGTTAATCAATACCAACTGGTTTTGTTTGTCGCCCTCAATATCAATCGTGATAATACGTTGTAAAATATCGACTTGAGGTGCAGCTAAACCGATACCTTCTTCTTGATACATAGTATCGAACATATTATCAATAATTTTACGCGTGTTATTATTGACTTCCACGACCGGATCGCAAACCACCTTAAGGTGCTCTTCCGGGTAAATAAGTACGTTTAAAGCTGTCATAATTTTTCTTGAAATTTAAAATACGTGCGACATTGTAGCGTTTTTTCAATGGAATTTCTACGTTATAAAAAACAAAACCCCCCGATGCATTCACATCAGGGGGCTACATTCAGCTTGGCGGTGACCTACTCTCACATGGGAACATCCCACACTACCATCGGCATTACGGCGTTTCACTTCTGAGTTCGGGATGGAGTCAGGTGGACCCACCGCATTATCGCCGCCAAAATTCGGTCGATGACTTAAAATCCGTCTTCTTTATCTTACTCTCTATCCTTCAAACCAAAACAAGCTGACTCTCAACTTTCTCTCTGTATCATCACCTCTATTCCCGGTGAATCACCTACAGTCTCTCTTTACTCTCTCTTAACTGCTACTCACCCAATTCCGCCCTCATGCCTCAGGTCTCCCCAAAAAACACTTGAGCGTTGTATGGCTAAGCCTCTCGGGCAATTAGTACATGTTAGCTCAATGGCTCGCACCACTTACACACCATGCCTATCTACGTCTTAGTCTTAAACAACCCTTACAGATTTATAATCTGGGAGAACTCATCTCTTGGCAAGTTTCGTGCTTAGATGCTTTCAGCACTTATCTCTTCCGCACTTAGCTACCCGGCAATGCGTCTGGCGACACAACCGGAACACCAGCGGTGCGTCCACTCCGGTCCTCTCGTACTAGGAGCAGCCCCAACCAATTCTCCAACGCCCACGGCAGATAGGGACCGAACTGTCTCACGACGTTCTAAACCCAGCTCGCGTACCACTTTAAATGGCGAACAGCCATACCCTTGGGACCTACTTCAGCCCCAGGATGTGATGAGCCGACATCGAGGTGCCAAACACCGCCGTCGATATGAACTCTTGGGCGGTATCAGCCTGTTATCCCCGGAGTACCTTTTATCCGTTGAGCGATGGCCCTTCCATGCAGAACCACCGGATCACTATGACCTACTTTCGTACCTGCTCGACTTGTCCGTCTCGCAGTTAAGCTTGCTTATACCATTGCACTAACCTGACGATGTCCGACCGTCATTAGCAAACCTTCGTGCTCCTCCGTTACTCTTTGGGAGGAGACCGCCCCAGTCAAACTACCCACCAGACACTGTCCGAGACCACGTTTCGTCATCTTCGTTAGAACATCAAACGTTAAAGGGTGGTATTTCAAGGTCGACTCCAACAATACTGGCGTATCATCTTCATAGTCTCCCACCTATCCTACACATCAAAATTCAATGTTCAGTGTCAAGCTATAGTAAAGGTTCACGGGGTCTTTCCGTCTAGCCGCGGGTACACCGCATCTTCACGGCGATTTCAATTTCACTGAGTCTCGGGTGGAGACAGCCTGGCCATCATTATGCCATTCGTGCAGGTCGGAACTTACCCGACAAGGAATTTCGCTACCTTAGGACCGTTATAGTTACGGCCGCCGTTTACTGGGGCTTCGATCAGGTGCTTCTCTTGCGATTACACCATCAATTAACCTTCCAGCACCGGGCAGGCATCACACCCTATACGTCCACTTTCGTGTTTGCAGAGTGCTGTGTTTTTAATAAACAGTTGCAGCCAGCGGGTCACTTCGACCGGTTCAACCTTCAGGGGTAAACCCTTACAATCTACGCCGGCGCACCTTCTCCCGAAGTTACGGTGCTATTTTGCCTAGTTCCTTCACCCGAGTTCTCTCAAGCGCCTAAGTATTCTCTACCTGACCACCTGTGTCGGTTTTCAGTACGGTTTAGATAAACCTGAAGCTTAGTGGCTTTTCCTGGAAGTGTGGTATCGGTTACTTCAGCTCCGTAGAGCCTCGTCATCATCTCTCAGTGTTAAGGAAGTCCGGATTTGCCTAAACTCCCCACCTACCAACTTAAACGTGCATATCCAACAGCACGCTAACCTAACCTGCTCCGTCCCCACATCGCAGTTTATCCAAGTACGGGAATATTAACCCGTTTCCCATCGACTACGCTTTTCAGCCTCGCCTTAGGGGCCGACTCACCCTGCCCCGATTAACGTTGGACAGGAACCCTTGGTCTTCCGGCGAACGGGTTTTTCACCCGTTTTATCGTTACTTATGTCAGCATTCGCACTTGTGATACGTCCAGCAGCCCTCTCGAGCCACCTTCTTCCGCTTACACAACGCTCCCCTACCCAACAGTATTGCTACTGATGCCGCAGCTTCGGTGCTATATTTGAGCCCCGTTACATCTTCCGCGCAGGCCGACTCGACTAGTGAGCTATTACGCTTTCTTTAAATGATGGCTGCTTCTAAGCCAACATCCTAGCTGTCTAAGCCTTCCCACTTCGTTTCCCACTTAATATAGACTTTGGGACCTTAGCTGGCGGTCTGGGTTGTTTCCCTCTCCACGACGAACGTTAGCACCCGCCGTGTGTCTCCTGAGTATCACTCTTCGGTATTCGCAGTTTGCATCGGGTTGGTAATCCGGGATGGACCCCTAGCCGAAACAGTGCTCTACCCCCGAAGGTGTCCACTCAAGGCTCTACCTAAATAGATTTCGGGGAGAACCAGCTATCTCCCGGTTTGATTGGCCTTTCACCCCCAGCCACAAGTCATCCGCTAATTTTTCAACATTAGTCGGTTCGGTCCTCCAGTTAGTGTTACCCAACCTTCAACCTGCCCATGGCTAGATCACCGGGTTTCGGGTCTATACCTTGCAACTACTCGCCCAGTTAAGACTCGGTTTCCCTTCGGCTCCCCTATTCGGTTAACCTCGCTACAAAATATAAGTCGCTGACCCATTATACAAAAGGTACGCAGTCACCCTTTCAGGCTCCCACTGCTTGTACGTACAAGGTTTCAGGTTCTATTTCACTCCCCTCACCGGGGTTCTTTTCGCCTTTCCTTCACAGTACTGGTTCACTATCGGTCAATCAGGAGTATTTAGCCTTGGAGGATGGTCCCCCCATCTTCAAACAGGATATCACGTGTCCCGCCTTACTTGTCGTTAGCTTAGTACCATAACCTGGACTTCGAGTACGGGGCTATCACCCTGTGTCGCCAAGCTTCCCAGCTTGTTCCTCTGCCTCTGTCATTATCACTAACAGGCTCCTTCGCGTTCGCTCGCCGCTACTAACGAAATCTCGGTTGATTTCTTTTCCTCGGGGTACTTAGATGTTTCAGTTCTCCCGGTTCGCCTCATTATCCTATGGATTCAGATAATGATAGTGGGTTCTTCACCCACTGGGTTTCCCCATTCGGACATCTTGGATTAAACGCCTCTTATCGACTCATCCAAGCTTTTCGCAGATTAGCACGTCCTTCTTCGCCTCTGATTGCCAAGGCATCCACCTTGTACGCTTTGTCACTTAACCATACAACCCCAAGTATTCTTATGATTAACTCAACCTTATGATTAACTCAACCTCATGAACTTAACATTAAATTGAAAATCCACTTAAAATCACAACATTGAATCGAAAAACACTTAACGCCGCTAAGCAGTAACAGTTAATTTATTAAGAGTAATCACCTTTTATCAATCACTCTCACTCAGACTTTCTTGAAAGTCTCGTTTTCAGCTTGTTTCCGGTTTGTTAAAGAACAGGTTTTATAAAGAAGATGAATAATCATCTTTATATGGCGTCCCCACGGGGATTCGAACCCCGGTTACCGCCGTGAAAGGGCGATGTCCTAGGCCTCTAGACGATGGGGACAACATATAAAGATGCTCTCTTTTCTTCCTTTGCTTTGTTCTCTCTTGTCTACAATCATCAGCCAAACTGTGTGGACACTTAAGTTCGTCTTTCGGTAAGGAGGTGATCCAACCGCAGGTTCCCCTACGGTTACCTTGTTACGACTTCACCCCAGTCATGAATCATACCGTGGTAAACGCCCCCCTTGCGGTTAAGCTATCTACTTCTGGTACAACCCACTCCCATGGTGTGACGGGCGGTGTGTACAAGGCCCGGGAACGTATTCACCGCGACATTCTGATTCGCGATTACTAGCGATTCCGACTTCATGGAGTCGAGTTGCAGACTCCAATCCGGACTTAGACGTACTTTCTGAGATTCACTCCACCTCGCGGCTTCGTCGCCCTCTGTATACGCCATTGTAGCACGTGTGTAGCCCTACTCGTAAGGGCCATGATGACTTGACGTCATCCCCACCTTCCTCCGGTTTATCACCGGCAGTCTCCTTTGAGTTCCCGACCAAATCGCTGGCAACAAAGGATAAGGGTTGCGCTCGTTGCGGGACTTAACCCAACATTTCACAACACGAGCTGACGACAGCCATGCAGCACCTGTCTCATGGTTCCCGAAGGCACTCTCATATCTCTACAAGATTCCATGGATGTCAAGAGTAGGTAAGGTTCTTCGCGTTGCATCGAATTAAACCACATGCTCCACCGCTTGTGCGGGCCCCCGTCAATTCATTTGAGTTTTAACCTTGCGGCCGTACTCCCCAGGCGGTCGATTTATCACGTTAGCTACGGGCACCAAGCTCAAAGCACAATCCCCAAATCGACAGCGTTTACAGCGTGGACTACCAGGGTATCTAATCCTGTTTGCTCCCCACGCTTTCGCACATGAGCGTCAGTACATTCCCAAGGGGCTGCCTTCGCCTTCGGTATTCCTCCACATCTCTACGCATTTCACCGCTACACGTGGAATTCTACCCCTCCCTAAAGTACTCTAGACCCCCAGTCTGAAATGCAATTCCCAGGTTAAGCCCGGGGATTTCACACCTCACTTAAAAGTCCGCCTGCGTGCCCTTTACGCCCAGTTATTCCGATTAACGCTCGCACCCTCCGTATTACCGCGGCTGCTGGCACGGAGTTAGCCGGTGCTTCTTCTGTGATTAACGTCAATTTGTTGCGCTATTAACACAACAACCTTCCTCGTCACCGAAAGAACTTTACAACCCGAAGGCCTTCTTCATTCACGCGGCATGGCTGCGTCAGGGTTGCCCCCATTGCGCAATATTCCCCACTGCTGCCTCCCGTAGGAGTCCGGGCCGTGTCTCAGTCCCGGTGTGGCTGGTCATCCTCTCAGACCAGCTAGAGATCGTCGGCTTGGTAGGCCATTACCCCACCAACTACCTAATCCCACTTGGGTTCATCCTATGGCATGTGGCCCGAAGGTCCCACACTTTCATCTCCCGATTCTACGCGGTATTAGCGACAGTTTCCCGTCGTTATCCCCCTCCATAAGCCAGATCCCCAAGCATTACTCACCCGTCCGCCACTCGTCAGCATAAGTACAAGTACTTACCTGTTACCGTTCGACTTGCATGTGTTAAGCCTGCCGCCAGCGTTCAATCTGAGCCATGATCAAACTCTTCAATTCAAAAAGTTTAATCGCTCAATACTGCTGACTTAATTAATCTATCTATAAATAAACGAATCTTCGTAGCACTATTCAGTTCAATTTTAAAATTCTTTTAAAAACGAATCTTCAAGTGCCCACACAGTTTGTCTGATTGATTGTTAAAGAACAAAAAACGACGCGCTGTTTAGTGCTTTACAACGGCGCGTCGTTGTGGGGGCGTATTATAGGCTTTTATCCAGACCTTGCAACCCCTTTTTGTGATTTTTTGCAAAATATTTTTCGATTGATTATTTTTCAGATCTTTTGATTAAAAATTAAACTTGGCAGATCCGCAATAGAATCCAGAATATAGTCTGCTTCATCCTCACCTTTTGCGGTCAGATCTTTGCCAGTTCTTACTAAAATATTCGTTCTGATCTTTGCGCCTTGGCCTGCAAATAGATCCTCGATTTTATCTCCAATCATAATCGACCTTGCCGGATCAATATTCAATTCTTCAATCGCCTGTAACAACATCCCCGATTTAGGCTTGCGACAATCACAATCCTGTTTAAATTCCGCAAGTTTTGCCTCCGGATGATGCGGGCAGTAATAGATGCCGTCCAAATCCACATCACGATCTGCCAATGACCAATCCATCCACTCCGTTAATTGCAAAAATTCCTGTTCGGAAAAATAACCTCGGGCAATACCTGATTGATTCGTCACTAATACTAATAAATATCCCATTTCCTTTAATTTTTTAAGTGCTTCAATACTTCCTTCAATAAAGTGAAAATCATCGATTTTATGTACATATCCATAATCAATATTTAATGTGCCGTCACGATCTAAAAACACCGCTTTGTTCATTTTATTCTTCCTATAGTTAAGTTTCTTGACGATTATCTTCTTTATTTTCGCACCATGCAAACCACCTGCCATTTTATTCTAGCTAAGAACAAACAATTATAATAATATGGCGGATAAAATGTTGACACGGCATTCTAGACGTCTAGAATACAAACTTAATTTTCATAAATAAGTAAAGAATCAAAGGGCTTATATGATTAAGCTAAAAAATGTAGGCAAAATTTTCGACGTTTCAGGCAAAAAACTGACCGCACTTGATAATGTTTCCTTAGAGATTCCGAAAGGCCACATCTGTGGTGTTATCGGTGCGTCCGGTGCGGGCAAAAGCACCCTAATTCGTTGTGTAAACCTATTGGAAAAACCCTCTGAGGGTTCAATCATCATTGATGGCAACGATCTTACCCAATTAAGTGATGCCGAATTAGTATTAGAACGTCGTAATATCGGCATGATTTTCCAGCATTTTAATTTATTAAGCTCACGCACCGTTTTCGGGAATGTGGCGCTCCCCTTAGAATTAGATGGCGTACACAAAAAAGAAATTGAAGCCAAAGTAAATGAATTACTGTCCTTAGTCGGTTTAAGTGACAAAAAAAATGTTTACCCCGCTAATTTATCCGGCGGACAAAAACAGCGCGTTGCCATTGCACGTGCACTAGCAAGCGATCCTAAAGTGTTGTTATGCGACGAGGCTACCAGTGCCTTGGATCCGGCCACCACACATTCCATCTTAAAATTATTAAAAGAAATCAACCGCACTTTAGGTATCACCATTCTCTTAATCACCCACGAAATGGATGTTGTCAAACGCATTTGTGATTTAGTCGCCATTATCGATCACGGCAAACTGGTGGAGCAAGGTTCGGTGAGCGACATTTTCTCTAATCCGAAAACCGAACTGGCGCAACAATTTATTCGTTCTACCTTTAATGTCAATTTGCCGGATGAATATCTCGATAATCTGTTACAAACGCCGAAACACGCTAAGTCCTACCCGATTATCAAATTTGAATTTACCGGACGCTCCGTGGATGCGCCATTATTATCCCAAGCTTCCAAAAAATTCGGTGTGGAATTAAGCATCTTAACCTCGCAAATTGAATATGCCGGCGGCGTAAAATTTGGGTTCACAGTGGCTGAAGTAGAGGGTGATGAAGACGCCATCACACAAACCAAAATTTATTTAATGGAAAACAATGTACGCGTTGAGGTATTAGGCTATGTGGAATGATTTTTTAACGCAACTTACGCCTCAAATGTGGCAAGCGGTGTGGGTTTCCACCTATGAAACCGTATATATCAGTTTCGCCTCAACCCTTCTAGCGGTCCTCGTCGGTTTACCTTTTGGCGTGCTGACCTTTTTAACCGGCAAAGGTGAAATTCTGCAGAATTCACGTCTCAATCTGATGCTAAATATCATCATTAACATCGGACGTTCAATCCCGTTTATTATTTTGTTAATTATCTTATTGCCGTTCACCCGTTTTGTGTTAAATACTACATTGGGGACAACTGCAGCAATTATCCCGTTAAGCATTTGCGCCATGCCGTTTGTCGCAAGGCTCACCGCGAATGCATTAGTTGAAATTCCAAAAGGTTTAACGGAAGCGGCAAAAGCTATGGGAGCAACCAACTGGCAAATTATTCGAAAATTCTATTTACCGGAAGCGCTACCAACCTTAATTAACGGAATTACCTTAACGTTAGTCACCTTGGTGGGTTATTCCGCTATGGCGGGCATTGTCGGCGGCGGCGGTTTAGGCAGTCTTGCCATCAACTACGGCGAATATCGCAATATGGTTTATGTCAAGTGGATAGCCACGATTATCATCGTGGTATTCGTTATGATTTCACAAAAACTGGGCGATGATTTAGCAAAACGCGTAGATCATCGTTAATCAACCAAGCAAACATAGCATCATAAATAAGAGGATTCTTTATGAACTTAAAAAAATTATTAGGCGTAGCAACATTAGCCTCTGTTTTCGCCCTAACAGCATGTAACGAAGAGAAGAAACCAGAAGCTGCGCCGGCAGACAAACCGGCAGCAGAAGCACCGGCAAAAATTAAAGTCGGCGTGATGGCGGGTCCTGAGCACGAAGTGGCCGAAATTGCTGCCAAAGTCGCAAAAGAAAAATATAACTTAGACGTAGAATATGTTTTATTCAACGATTATGCCTTACCAAACACTGCCGTTTCCAAAGGCGATTTAGATGCTAACGCCATGCAACACAAACCATATTTAGACAAAGATTCCCAAGCGAAAGGTTTGAATAACCTTGTTATCGTGGGCAATACCTTTGTTTATCCGTTAGCGGGTTATTCTAAAAAGATCAAAAGCATAAATGACTTGCAAGATGGTGCTGTAGTCGCCGTACCAAATGACCCAAGCAACCTTGCTCGTGCATTGATTTTATTGGAAAAACAAGGACTCATTAAATTAAAAGATTCAACCAATCTGTTCTCTACTTCAATGGATATCGTTGAAAATCCAAAACATTTACAAGTGAAAGAAGTAGATACCTCCGTTGCGGCACGCGCCTTAGACGATGTTGATTTGGCTGTAGTGAATAACAACTATGCCGGTCAGGTTGGCTTGAATGCGCAAGATCACGGCGTGTTCGTGGAAGATAAAGATTCCCCGTATGTAAACATTATCGTATCGCGCACTGATAACAAAGATAGCAAAGCGGTACAAGATTTCGTGAAAGCCTACCAAACTCCGGAAGTGGAACAAGAAGCGAAAAAACACTTTAAAGACGGCGTGGTTAAAGGTTGGTAATTTGAAGCCACTGTAAAAACACCGTAAAATGAGACCGCACTTTCAGCCAATATGAGGTAAAAAAGTGCGGTCATTTTTTTACACGTTTTTTACGGAGGAAATTAAAATGAAAGTCACCAGTTCAGCCATTGAAAATGGACATTTCGCTGACAAATACGGCAAACGGGGCGATCAATTTAGCCCAAACGGCATGCCAACGTACTCCATTCCTTTTGAGATCACCGACGCCCCTGCCGGTACAAAATCCTTCGCAGTAGTGCTAGAAGATAAAGATGCCATCACCGCCTCAGGTTTTGTTTGGATCCACTGGCTGATTGCCGACTTGGAGCGCACCTCCATTAAGGAAAACGAAAGCCAAAGCGCCACGGATTTCGTGCAAGGTGCAAACAGTTGGGCAAGTGTATTAGGCAAGTTTGATATCAAAGAAGCCTCCGCTTACGGCGGCATGGCGCCACCGAATTCAAACCATCGCTATGAACTTTATGTTTATGCATTAGATACCAAACTCAACTTGCCACAAGGTTTCCGTTTTAATGACCTGCATTATGCAATGCAAGGCCATATTTTAGACCAAGCCTATTTAGTGGGTTGGTATAACGTTTAATGAATCGTTTAAGAAAAATCCTCGCGACATTGACGAGGATTTTTTTATGAGCGCTTTTAGATGCCATTTTTTGCGCCTATAATAGGCCGTTTATTTTTACCATCAGGAACATCATGTTAGATATTGTTTTATACGAACCGGAAATTCCCCAAAACACCGGAAATATCATTCGCTTATGCGCCAACACCGGCTTTCGGTTACATTTAATCGAACCATTGGGTTTTACGTGGGATGACAAGAAATTGCGTCGCTCCGGCTTGGATTACCACGAATTTGCCGACATAAAAAAGCACAAAACCTTCGAGGCATTTTTGCAAAGCGAACAACCGAAGCGCTTATTTGCCTTAACGACAAAAGGCACGCCGGCACATAGTGAAGTGAAGTTTGAATTAGGTGACTATTTAATGTTCGGCCCGGAAACCCGCGGCATTCCAATGGACATTTTAAACAGCATGCCGGCGGAACAAAAAATCCGCATTCCAATGACAGCGAATAGCCGCAGCATGAATCTCTCCAATTCCGTTGCCGTCACCGTGTATGAAGCCTGGCGCCAGCTGGGGTATCAAGGTGCGGTAAATTTAAACCGATAGCAAAAAGCCCATCATGTGATGGGCTTATTTTCTCTAAAGTGCGGTCGTTTTTCCTCGCCTTTTTTACGGCAAATTCCTACCGCACTTTTAACGCTGTCGCCATATTTTCCTGTAACTGTTCCAACATAGCATAACGTTTGCGATACATAGAACGTTTGTTACTGGGAATATCATCCATATTCTTGGTTTCAAAATGTAGCGGCAACTCCCAATATTCACCAAGTTTCCCTGCGGATTCGGCAAAGATCGCATCATAGTCCACCACATACCGCTTGCTTTGCACGAAACGGGATTTGTTTTGATATTTATGTGGAATGCCCCAAAGCGCGGAATATCCCAAGGTGACGGTTAAGGCTTTCATTGCCTCTACCATTAAATAGGCTGGACGCAAACCGTGGCATTTTTTAGTGAGCAATTTCACCATCTCTTTTGAACCTTCAAAGTTCGGACCTTGAATCACGGCGATCAAGAGCGCATGCTGCACTTTCCCGAAGGTTAATAAATAAATCAATTCCCCTGTTGGCACATGGGTTAATTCCAATGTCCAAAACCCTTCCATAGGCTGATGCTCGCTCAGTTTCAACGTCAACTCAAACTCCGGAATCACCTCGCCAAAGGAAATCGGCTGTTGCCAAAGTGGCGGCAAACCAAGTGCGGTCAATTTTTTCGGTAAAAACGTCAAGTTGTCGCACATTTCATCAAAGCGTTGTTTCGTGTTAAAACGCTTATCCAAAAAACGATGTACCAACGGATAACTAAAATTCGGGTGAGCATTGAGCAAAGTGGCTAATGACGGATCTTGATTCACAAAATGCTCAAATTTTTTGATGATTCGCCAATGTAAAAGCGAACGTAAATGATAGCGAAACCGCTTCATACGATAAGATTTTTTTCCCTGATCCGGATATAAAAACAACGGATTAGGCCATTGATAAAGGCTCTGTTCGGTCATTGGTATTATTTAAGTCAAAAAATGAATAAAAAATTGGCGCGTATTTTCGCATAATCGATACTTTTTTGCATTTTTTTATCGTTTTTTTAGGCTTGATAAAGTATGCTAGCCGCCAATTTCATTGACCAATCACTTATGAGACGGAAAAATGTCGGATATCAAACTGAATTATCATAAAACCCATTTTCTTACCAGCGCGCCAAATCTAAAAAGCCTACCAGAAGACAGCGGTATTGAAATCGCCTTTGCCGGACGCTCCAACGCAGGAAAATCCACTGCACTAAATGCGCTCACTAACCAAAAAAACTTAGCCAGAACCTCCAAAACGCCGGGACGCACTCAATTAATTAATCTTTTTGAAGTGGAACCGCAATGCAAATTGGTGGATTTACCCGGCTATGGCTATGCTGCCGTACCGGAGCAAATGAAACAGCAATGGCAACACGCCTTGGGTGAATATTTGCAAAAACGCGAATGCCTTGCGGGCATCATTGTTTTAATGGATATCCGTCATCCGTTAAAAGATTTGGATCAGCAAATGATTGAATGGGCCGTGTCTGCCGATCTACCGATTTTATTGCTCCTCACCAAAGCCGATAAACTCAGCCAAAGCGAACGTAGCAAACAAGTCAAAATGGTACGCGAAGCTATTTTGCCGTTTCAAGGCGATATTCAAGTGGAAGCCTTCTCTGCCCTAAAACGCACGGGCATCGACCGCCTCGCCGCTAAATTAGATAGTTGGTTTGCCTCAAATTTTACGTGATTATTTGCGATCTGAATTGATAAAATATGATAGGAATAATCAATACTATATTTTTATAAGTACAAAAATACATTTATTTTCAACCGCACTTTAAAGATATTACGCAATGAAAAAGCCTAAAAGTGATAAAATATTCATTCTAAGTGATACTGGTTATTTTTAAATAAACATCATCCATCTAAACACTCATATCTCACTATACTTTAGTGCGTAAGTCAGTATAATTAGCGCGTTATATGCTTAATGACTATAAAATGAATATATTAATAAAACCAATTTATCTATAAATTAAAGACAGGATTAAACAGGAAAAGACTATGATTAGAATTAATCTATCCTCGACTTTAGGGGCTTTAAACGACACCTCAAAATTAGTATTGGAAGAAGCTGCCGCCTATGCTATCGGCGCCGGAGAGTCTGAGGTATTGCCTTCTCATTTCTTATTAAAATCTTTAGACAACCCATTTTCTGATGTACGTTTTATCCTGAATAAATTAAAACTTGAGCATGAGGAATTAAGTTCACTTTTAATCCGTAGCAACCAAAGTGAAAATATGAATATTGGTTCGGTACCTAGTTTTTCCCCACTTTTAATTGAGATGTTGCAAGAAGCGTGGTTACTTGGTTCATTAGAACATAATCAAATTCAACTTCGCACCGCAACAATATTTCTCTCTCTCGTATTAAATGCGACCCGCTACCTACCAACATCTGCAGCAAATTATCTTAATCAAATTAATAAAGAGAATTTACGCCAATCATTAATTACATTGGCTGAAGGATCTACTGAATCACAAGCAAAACAAACAACTCCGACGCAAATAACAAATGATGCGGATAAATCTGTTTTATCCCGCTTTGCAGAAAATTTGACAGAAAAAGCCTTAGCCGGAAATATTGATCCTGTTCTCGCCCGTGATGAAGAAATTGATTTAATGATTGATATTCTTTCTCGTAGAAGAAAAAATAACCCGATTGTTGTTGGTGACGCAGGCGTAGGTAAAAGCGCACTAATCGAAGGGTTAGCTTTGCGAATAGTCAATAAACAGGTTCCACCACACTTACAAAATGTTGAATTGTGGAACCTTGATCTTGCTGCCTTACAATCCGGCGCATCAATCAAAGGGGAATTTGAGAAACGATTAAAATCCGTAATTGATTTTGTTAAAAATAGCACAACACCTATTGTTCTGTTTATTGATGAAGCGCATACACTTATCGGTGCCGGCGGTGAGACAGGTGGTAACGATGCCGCAAATCTATTAAAACCTGCGCTTGCGCGTGGTGAATTGCGTACTATTGCAGCAACGACTTGGTCTGAATACAAAAAATATGTGGAAAAAGATCCCGCACTTTCCCGTCGTTTTCAGTTAGTGAAAGTTGATGAACCGACAATTGAAGAAAGCATTGTCATCTTACGAGGATTAAAACCGCTTTATGAAAAAGCACACGGTGTTTACATTACAGGTGAAGCGCTTGAAACAGTAACGAAACTTTCTGCACGTTATATTGCCGCCAAAAAATTGCCTGATAAAGCTATTGATATTTTAGATACAGCTTGCGCACGTGTTGCGACAGCAAAAGACACACCACCAAAACGCTTAAGCTATTTAACCAATAAAATTCACGAAATTAATGTCGCTATTGAGGAAGTCGAACGAGATCATCAATTAGGCGAAATTGTCGATGAATCTGTTAAAACAAAACTGAAAAATCAACTTGATGAACTACAAACAGAAAAAGCGAAACTTTCAGAAACCTTTGAACAACAAAAAGCACTTATTGAAGAAATCTTAGCATTACGAGAAAAAATCTCTGATACTGAATGTAATGAGGAAGAAAAACCGGAATTAATTGCCACATTGCAAAATAAAAAAGCACAATACGAAGCCATTAAACCGGAAGAGTGTCTTGTTCACGCAGAAGTTGGTAGTAAACAAATCACTGCCGTTATTGCTGATTTAACAGGCATTCCGGTAAATAGCATGACTGGTGATGAATTAACCAAACTCACTGAATTACCAATCATCCTAAATGATAATATTAAAGGTCAAGAACAAGCGATAGAACAAATTCACAAGAATTTACTTACCGCCATGGCCGATCTTCGTCGTGCAGGCACTCCTTTAGGCGCATTATTGCTTGTTGGTCCGAGTGGTGTGGGGAAAACAGAGACCGCCATTCAAATTGCTGAACATATTTTTGGTGGAAAACAATTTTTAACCACTATTAATATGTCTGAATATCAAGAAAAACATACGATTTCACGCTTAATTGGTTCCCCTCCCGGCTATGTAGGTTACGGTGAAGGTGGTTTGCTGACCGAAGCTATTCGCCAAAAGCCTTACTCTATCGTACTGCTTGATGAAGTAGAAAAAGCACATCCTGATGTATTAAATCTGTTCTACCAAGCTTTTGATAAAGGTGAATTGGCTGATGGCGAAGGACGCTTGATTGATTGTAAAAACATTTTATTCATGCTTACATCTAACTGTGGTTTTGATGCAGCAAATGATAAGTTTGCCGTCAAAACAAATGAGCAATTACGTCAATCACTTTTAACATTCTTTAAACCTGCTCTCCTTGCCCGTATGCAAATCGTTCAATATAACTATCTAACAACTGACGTAATGCAACAAATTGTAAAAGCGAAACTAGCAAAATTGGAAAAACTTGTAACAGAACGCTACAAAGCACAATTTACGATCGCGCCTAATATTCTTGAACATATTGAGCAACAATGCGAAGCCGATGCAAATGGCGCACGATTAGTCGATGCAATCTTAGAAGGGCAACTACTTCCTCCATTATCACTTGCATTACTACAACGTATTGCTAGTGGAGAAAAGATGACGAAAATCGTCCTTAATTTTGAAGAAGGTGAATACCACACTTGTATTGAATAACTCTGTGAAATACATGTTGTTCCGACGCGCCTAGAATTCTAATAGGCGCTGTCAAATTGGAATAAATCATCAACCAATCAATGCAGGTATGTAGTTATAAAGAAGATTAAAGTGCGGTCACAAAAAATAACGTTTTTTAAATATCGCCTTTACTCAGACACCGAAGGGGTTATAAATCACTTCTGTGACTTATCGATAATTTTCTAAGTAATTTACTGAGCACCATTGTCTGTGTAGTCATTGAGTATTCAAAGTATCTCAAGAACCCGAAGAAAAATATAAATTAAGTTTATCGAATAACTCCATTAAACTGCTATAATTTAATCAGCTTTATCAACAGTAAAAGGAATATTTATGTCACGCAAAATCATCTTAGTCGGAGACCGTACATCTCATGGTGGAGTCGTGTTACAAGGTTCTCATTCCATGGTGATCGGCGGTAAAAATGTGGCGTTAATAGGCGATATGGTTTCTTGCCCACAATGCAAAGGAAATTATCCCATTGCTGAAGGCTCTTCTAGAATGCGAGAAAATGGCCGTGGTGTTGCTTTAGAAGGAATGAAAACCGCCTGTGGAGCAGAGCTTATTGCCTCTCAATCTTCAGTTAGTGCAGATGAATAAGAACCGACACTAAAACAGCCTGCTTCTTATCATTTATTATTTATAACCCACTTATTTTCATAGGAATACCAATGGCAGTTCAATCCGATTATCGTTATAGTTTAACCGTAAATGGCTCAACCCAATTTGAAGTAGTGAGTTTTGTTGTAACCGAACACTTATCCGAATTATTTCGTGCAGAGCTTGAATTAGCAAGTTTCGATGATTCGCCAAAATTCTCCGATATCTTAGACCACCCCGCCACGTTAACCTTTTGGCAAGACAACGCTGCCGTACGACATCTCAACGGTATTGTGACCGGACTAAAACAAGGTGAAAGCGGTTTTTCCCGCACCCGTTATAGCATGGTGATTGAGCCGGCATTATCCCGTGCAGATTTACAAGCAGATTTACGTATTTTCCAACAACAGGACAGCCAAAAGATTATTGAAACGCTGTTAAGTAAAAATCAGGTCGCAAAACACCAATTTCATTTAAAAGACAGATACTGGACGCGTGAATACTGTGTGCAATATCGTGAAACCGACCTTGAGTTTATCAAACGCTTAGCGGCGGAAGAAGGCACTTATTATTATTTTGAACACACAAATGACGGGCACACGTTACATTTTTCCAATAGTACGGAATTGGCGGAGTTAAAAGGTGATTTGCTTTACAACGCGATGCCGTCAGGCGAGCGTCCACAAGCCGCGGTGTGGCGTTTTGCGTATGAAGAAAAGTTAAAGCCGACCCTGCAAACCTTGCGTGATTACACGTTTACCAATCCACGTTATAACCAAGAACATCAGTCCACCCATAACCGTGCCAACGTATTGGGTGAAAACCGTCATGGTCAGTATGAGCTATATGATTATCCGGGACGTTATAAACGTGATGCGCAAGGCAAACCTTTCAGCCAATACCGTTTGGAATATGAACAACGTGAAGCGGAAATGGCGATGGCAAACAGTGATGATTTACGTATCATCCCGGGCTATTGCTTTAGCTTAAGCGGTCATACACGCTCAAACTTCAACCAAGATTGGCTTGTTGTTGGAGTCGTTCATCGTGGTTGGCAAAGTGGCGTATTGGAAGAAGAGGCGGGGGCTGAGGGCAATCGTTACGAAAATGAAATGAAGCTGATACCGCATGGAAGACAATGGCGCCCGACACCACAACCCCGTCCTGTGGTCGATGGTCCTCAGGTGGCGCATGTTGTCGGTCCGGCAGATGAAGAAATCTATTGTGATGAATGGGGGCGGGTGAAGATTCAATTCCCTTGGGATAGATTGGGCAACAATGACGAACATAGTTCGTGTTGGGTGCGCGTTAGTCAAGGTTGGGCGGGCGCGCAATTTGGTGCCATGATGATACCGCGAATCGGGCATGAAGTGATTGTCGATTTCTTAGAAGGTGACCCGGACCAACCGATTATTACCGGTCGAACTTATCACAGCACCACCGAGCCGCCTTATAACCTTCCTGAACACAAAACGCGGATGACGATTAAGTCTAAGACGCATAAAGGTAATGGTTTTAATGAATTGCGTTTTGAGGATGAAAAAGACCGTGAAGAAATCTTTATTCATGCTGAGAAAGACCAAAACAATGTGGTGAATAATGATGAAACGACACAAATCGGGCATGACCGTACTGAGCAAGTTGGACACGATGAAACCATTAACATCGGTAACAACCGTACTGAAACAGTCGGACAAGATGAAAGCCTAACTGTTGGACGTGATCAAACTAATTTAGTCAACCGCAATCGTATGACCAAAATTGAGAAAGACGATATTTTAAATATCGGTAATCATTTGAGTGTTGATGTCGTTGCAGATACCAAAATCCATACAGGACGCGACTACAAACACCAAAGTAATGGAAATGCGTCTTTCAAAGTAGATTCGGAGATTAAACATCATAGTAAAACAGTGCAAATGACCGGTTCATCACTGTTTAAGGTCTTAGGAAAAGCCGGTACTATCATCATAGACGGAAGCGGCATCACTCTGAAGGGGAAAGTCACTGTAAAAGGTAATCTTTCCATTATCGGAGGGGCTCCGGAATCACCGAGAGTTTTGTCCTTTGCGGCAAATGGCGCTAAACCGATTTGTGAGGTTTGCGAAGCAATGAAAAACAAACAGTAAACGTATAGAAAAAGAGAGGTGGTTAATTAATCGCCTCTCTTTTATTCATAAGAACCTCAAAAATGTCGTTTACTCACAAAGAAGCCTCCTAACCGGACTGTTGGCAAAACCAATATTCAAAAAAACATCGCTAAATTTGACCGCACTTTTATATAGGAATATGCCTTGTATGACAGACCAACAACTTTGGGTGGGTTATTACCAGCTCACTTACCTTAATCAACCTAATACCCTTTATTTTGGTCACCTGATTGGTTTTGCCGAAAATCGCGATATTTTCCAACAAAGAATTGAAGACTATAAAACACATTATCAATGTAAACTGAGTAGCCAACTTGCCCCTTTACCTGCCACTACATGGTTTCAACGTCATGGCTATGAAGCCGCTGTTTGGGCAGCAGCACAACAATTAAAGGAACAAGAGCTTCGTTTTTTACTTGTACAACAAGAAACTCAACAAGGCACCCAATCTTATTTATCGCAAGAAAGTTTAACGATTTCGCCTCTGCAGTCAATATTTGAAACGCATTCATATCAACCGCCCTATTTGCCGGAGGCATTAGTCAATCATCCGTTTTTTGCGCAGCTAAATTCACAGGAGAATCCCAAAGAAGGTTTGGTTTATCCAAATCCCGATTTCATCCCGAATCCCGATAGCTATCGTTATTATACGGTTGTCGATGGGGTGAAATCTTTTATCTTGCCCCAGCTTTGTGAACGGGAAGGACAAACAGATTCTTTATATAAAGGCGATTTAAAAAATCGCATGGACACAAATGCACCTTATCTCACCCAGCTTACCGTCAATGATGAAGGCATCAGTGGGTGGTTTACCCAAATTTTATTTACACAAGCCGAACAGGAATGGTTCGGTTGTTGGGATATCAATCCGGCCATCTTTATTCGCACTAAGCATTCCTTTGAGGAAGTACATTATCATTTGCGTAAATTTATCCATCTCTATAAAGAAGAGACGGAGAAATGGTACTTTTTCCGATTCTACGACCCACAGGTATTGGTGGCTTATTTGCATCATATTGAATATGACCCAACGCGCTTAGCTGCATTTTTCGGGTTTCGCAATGGAGAATGTATCATTGAGTATTTTGCGGCAAGAATAGAAAATCGGTTTTATATTTTTAACTTGAAAGAGTTACCACCCGAGACACAACCAAGTGCGGTCGCTTTTGATAATGAAATGGAACGCTTTTTAGAAGAATACGACAAACGCCAATTACTTGAAAAGCTACAGACAGAAATTATCCCGGCCGAATTTCCGGAACAAAAAATTGCAGAGGCGGATATTGCTAAATATTTTAATCAGACTCTTGAATTAGGGTTTAAAATTGAAGGAAGTATAACCAATGTAGTGAAAACACTTTGTTATCTTTCTGGAGATTTGACGAAACTCAAAAGATATTGGCTTGAGCTTGAAAAAGAGTATGGCAATGACCTTACCGAAATTGAACTCGGTGAACTATTATGTGAAAAAATAAACCTTCGATGAATACTTAGGAATGACTATGTCAACAAAGAAAACCGATGGTCGTTTAGACCCCAATGCTAAGGCTGTAGGTCAGCCTCTTGCGTGTCAATTGGATATCGTGCCAATCTTCCCTGTGCGTTTTAGTATGAGTTCGGAAACGTTAAATAATGCAGCTAAAACAGGGTCTGTTCCACCAATGCCAACTGGAATTAGCGATAAGGAATATGATTTACGCCGTTTACGTCAAGGATATTTATATATTCTTGCCCACGCAAAACACGTGGAAAATGCGACTGACGAAAAGAAGCGTTGGCTAATTTTTGAATATACGGTAGCCAAAGATGACAGCAATGCCCCAAAGCTTAATGATTCCGGTGTTTCGCCTTATCACTTTACTCAATATGTCTGGACGGATGGTACGGCGCGTGGCGAATGGAAAAAATTGCCACGTTCCTTTCCTTATGCTTATGTTCATGCGCAAGTCGGTTCCATCGAATGTGCTTATAGTGAAGTGCGTTGGGCGCCGGAAATGTTTGAAGAATTAGAACGTGATCCGAAAAAACGGGAGCAAATCATGCAGAAAATTTCCCTAACCGGTGGCACGTCTGAGTTTATTTTCCCCGGTGCGTTACTGACGGAAAAAGTCGCAGATTTTAAGATAGAGAAACTGATTAATGATGCATTTGACAGCTACCGACGTGCAACCGGATTGGGTTATAACAAGCAACATCAAGTGTTTGATAGTTGTTCGGCTAAAAAACGGTGGTCATTGCCTTGTTTGATCGTATCGGCGACATTAAAGACGTATCGGCTTATCATCAGCGGATTTTAGCGAATAACCTGAAAGAATTTTCCAACATTCTTTATCCGGTCACCACCGCCAAGGCAATTGAACAGATAGAACAACATGTGTTTAAAAACCCCAACTGGTTTAAGCGCCTCATGAGTTCCGACCCGTTAGATAAAGGAATGCGAGAGCAAATAAAAATCTATGCGAAAAAGTCACCGCTAATGGCAGAACAAACCATGAAAAACTTGGCTGTGGCACAGTTTAACTTGCTTAATCAAGTTGGCAACGGAACCCCTCATGAGCATATGAAATTTTTAGACGGCCTTTGTAAAGCCAATAAACAACAATTGGAAAAATTAGCCTCTATTGCGGACTACGCCATGGCATTTTATGGCACAGCGATGGCGGGGTTTGGTGATACGCCAAAGGGTATGGAATATCAGAAAAATACGCTTGTTACAGGAAGCTCATGGGGTGACAGTTTATCGAATCTGCTTTCAGTCGGCGATAAGCTCACCCAAATCAGCAAAGAAGCGGCTAAAAAACTCACTGTAAAATCGCTGCGCTTTGAACTCATGATTGAATCGGTAATGGCTGCACAGATGTTACTGTGGAAAGAAGAGGTGAAAGAAGCCATTCCTTATTCACGTTTTTTAGCGGCAGCAGGGTTAAAATTGCAGATGATTTCCATGGATCATGTAAGCAGTCTGAATGTAGGAGCGGATATTGTAAATAAGCAAATGCATACTCTCATTCACAATGCCGATGAGCTCTTTAAAGGATTAAATGCAGCGCATTATCAAGCAGAATTAACCAAAGGCGTGCGAGCGGGCACATCCCATTATATTAATATGAACGTTCATGTGGTCGTAAAAAATGAATATAATCCGGCATTACGGGTGGTAAACATCACAGAATCGGTGGGAACATTCTTTGCCGGCGGTGCGTTAATCGTGAACTTACGTGAATGGGCAAAATATAAGGAAGACAATTCCGGTTCCTTATCAGCATGGTTTTTACATCCGGCTGTTCGTTTGGCGAATGATTTTGCCGCTTTGGTAGCAAGTTTTGAGCGAAGCAGAGGCTTTGGTACGAAGGCGTTGGGAACATTTTATAACCGTTTAGATAAAGCGGCGGTGAAACAAATTCAGGCATTGACCAGGTTTAAAGAACCGATTGGGATAAAAGCAGCAGCCGGTAGAGGGACACAAATCGCCAAGCACCTGACACTGCAAAATGCGGGGCGGTTTGCTAATGTCTTGGGCGTGGTTATCGCTTTGGCACAGGCACAGCAAGCTGTACGCACCGGCGACACCGCCGCGCGTAATTCGGCGATTTTGGCAGGCATAGCGGAAATCAGCTTCTTTATTTCCACCTTTGCTTACACCGGTGCGTTTGTGGGTATCGGGGTGGTGTTGGCAATCGGCTCGGTGCTGACTTCCTTGGTAGCGGATAATGAATTTGAGAAATGGGTGAGAACCGGGTTCTGGGGAAATTCGAGTGATTATTGGAAAGCCTCAAGGGACAATTTTTCTAGACGACTTACTCAAGCGGAGGTTTTAGCTTCTCCAGAAAGTAATCCTGAACAATTCAAGAAAATTAAGAATTTCTTTGAACAAGAAATGGATGGATTTTATAACCTGATCTGGGGTATCGGTATTGACACCACTTTGGCAAATCAGTATCAGTTAAAAGTTTATTGTCCAGTATTTAAGGATAGAAGCAGTGCGGATAAACTAACGGTAGAAATCAGTATTGAAGATTATAGCAATACAGATCCAATGTTGGGCGGAGGTGTGCCGGCACCGGTGTCGATACCGACTCATAAGGTTAGAAAGCAATTTTTATCCCAAGGTGAAATTTTGATTGATATGACACAGATTAATATGCTGAAAGGTTACCGTTATAGCAAAAATACGAAAGGAAGTAATATGCTGGATACTTTGACTGTCACTGTAAAACACCCTAAATTAGGTGAAAACGTGAGTACGCTTTGGCGCAAACATTTTGCAGATTACTTTGAAAGTCAGATTACTTACGTGGGGGGGAAATAAAATGTCTATGTTTAACTACACACCCGATGTAATTGCCCGTAACGTAAAACAACTGGGGGATGGCGTAATTGAAATCCGCCGTTATAACGACGGGCATATTAGGGCAGACCTCTCTTGGGTGTGGTTTTTGTGTTCGATAGGTTTTATACTTTACGACTATTTTACCACCCAAACCCTGTTTAGGGATGTGCAATGGGCTATCTCTGTCGATTGGGCACTAGAAGAAGGATGGCTAAGATATTTTGATATAGCTTCGTCCTTAGGAAAGAACATACCTTCAAATGAGTATGATTTATATAAGGCTGAAATGCTCGAAATGCACTGGTCAAGAATTTATTGGGGCTGGTTCTATATCCTTTTCCCGCTGTTCTGGTTCTTTATGGTCGCTTCGCCAAAATGGCGTCCTGTGCGGTTCGATACAAAAAGGCGTTTAGTGTACTTTTGGTCATGGGGGCAACTGTATATTATGCAATACCCCAAATCCGTACAACGAGATCGGGAACAGTTGCTCAGCTTTTTAAGTCCGGAATTTTTCACCCCGTGGATCCGCCCAAAACATTTCGGCAGTTTGGTGTTTAACATTCCGCATGAAAACCCTAATAAAAAATCCTCCCGCCGTGTGCCACTCGGCATTTATCGCCCGGCGTGCAAATATCAAAATCATGCCTTACTGAACTTTATTTTGGATTATTTAGGCAGCGAAAATCCGGACGAAGAATACGGCAAGTTCTTTAAAAAAGAAAAACGTATCACGAGTGACTACTTCAACTGGTTCTATCAATTTAGCCTCTTCCCACAAATCGGCTACAACGAAAAGAAAATTGAAGCAAGAATTCAGGCATGGCTGGATAAAAACCATTAAAAACACGGAAAAATCTCACCGTACTTGAGAGAACTAATGCTAAAGTGCGGTTGTTTTTTGAGAATGTTTTATAAATTATTGGCACGCGTTAGGAAATATACGTCAGCAAAGAGCTACCGTTATACAAAAAATACGAAAGGAAGTGATATGCTCAATACCTTAACTGTCACGATAAAACACCCGAAATTAGGCGAAGATGTTTCCACCTTGTGGCGTAAAACTCATGCTGATTATTTTGAAAGTCAAATAACTTATGTGGGAGCCAAGTAAATGTGCATATCCAACTATAATCCTGATGTGATTGCCCGCAATGTGAAACAGCTGGGCAATGGTGTCATTGAAGTCCGTCGCTATAACGACGGGTATATCCGTGCCGACCTTTCTTGGGTATGGTTTTTATGTACAATAGGTTTTATGCTTTATGACTACTTTACGACTCAAAGTATGATTAATGATATGAAATGGGCTATCTCGGTGGATTGGGGCTTAGAAAAAAGTTGGAATCAACATCTTTCTTTTTCTTGGTATGATAAAGCACCTCCACCTAATTACTATAATGAGTTTAAAGCCGAAATGCTTGAAATGCACAGTTCAAATATCTACTGGGGCTGGTTTTACATCCTTTTCCCGCTGTTTTGGTTCTTTATGGTGATCTCCCCGAAATGGCGTCCAGTGCGCTTTGATGCCAAACGGCGTTTAGTCTATTTTTGGTCGTGGGATCAGCTTTATATTATGCACTATCCTAAATCCGTACAACGAGATCGGGAACAGTTGCTCAGCTTTTTAAGCCCGGAATATTTTACCCCGTGGATCCGCCCAAAACACTTTGGCAGTTTGGTGTTTAACATTCCGCACGAAAACCCTGATAAAAAATCCGCCTGCCGCGTACCACTCGGCATTTACCGCCCGGCGTGCGAATATCAAAATCATGCCTTACTGAACTTTATTTTGGATTATTTAGGCAGCGAAAATCCCGATGAAGAATACGGCAAGTTCTTTAAAAAAGAAAAACGTATCACGAGTGACTACTTCAACTGGTTCTATCAATTTAGCCTCTTCCCACCAATCGGCTACAACGAAAAGAAAACCGAAGCCAAAATTCAAGCCTGGCTTGAAAAATATGGTGATGGGCAGTAAAAACATCTAGAAATCTAACCGCACTTTAGAGATAACACTTTAAAGTGCGGTTGTTTTTGGTGGTGTTTTTACCAGTCATCGACACGCGTTAGAAAACGCGCGCCAACGGTGCTATACCCAGGATCTTTCAAATGTCAATCTTTTAAAAGGCTATAAGCGAATTCGGGTGGTAGAAGGAAATGCCGTGCCGGATAAGAATAAAGATATCCTGATTGTTACCGTAAATTACCCAAAACTGGGAGAAAAAACCAAAACATTTTGGGATAAGATGTTTGCCGAGTATTTTGAAGGCAGTATTACTTTTGAGGGAATTAAGTAATGAGAGAAAAACAATACACACCGGATATGGTAGCACGCAATGTGAAACAACGGGGTAACGGCGTGATTGAAATTGCCCGTTACAATGAGGGGCACATGAAAGCCAATATGGCATGGCCGTGGTTCTTAATTGTGGCAGGTATGACCTTATATGATATTTATTTTCAACAAGGGATGTTTAACGATATTCAGTGGGCTATTTCCGTTGATTGGGCTTTGGAAGACTCTTGGAGATTAGTCAAGGGCGGAATGGAAGTATCTGGAATCCCCATAACTTCAGATGCATATCTAGAATTTAAGATGAGGATGTTAAATAAACACCCAGATGCCATATATTGGGGCTGGTTCTATATCCTTTTCCCACTTTTTTGGTTCTGCTTGCTGATTTCACCTAATTGGCGCCCGTTGCGTATTGATAGCAAACGTCGCTTAATTTATTTTTGGAGTTGGGGTAAGTTTTACATTGCACAATATCCGGTACATTTAAAAGATAATCCCGATGGTCTATGCTGGTTTTTAGAAGCTGAGATGTTTAAATCTTGGATGCACCGTGAAACCATGGGCAGTCTAATTTTGCATATTCCTTATGAAAATCCGGAAGTTCAAAAGAAAGTCGCCGTACCGATAGGCACATACCGCCCGGTATGCGAATATCAAAATTACCTATTGCGGGATTTTCTGTTGGATTACATGTGTAGTGACGATGGCGACAAAGAATATGCCCGTTACTTCAAGAAAGAAAAACGCATTTGGTTAGACTATTTGGGGTGGTTCTATCGTTTTAGTCTCTTTCCTGCACGGGGCCATAACGAAAAGAAAACCGAAGCCAAAATACAGGCCTGGCTTGAGAAATATGGCGATGGACAATAAAAACATCTAGAAATCTAACCGCACTTTAGAGAACTAATGCTAAAGTACGGTTGTTTTTAGCATGATTTTTTATAAACTAAGTACCTTATAAAAATATGTCATTTATAGAAGAACCAAGACCAATGAATACACCAAATTACACACCGGATATGGTGGCACGTAATGTGAAACAACGGGGTAATGGGGTGATTGAAATTGCCCGTTATAATTTTGGACATATGAAAGCTAATATGGCTTGGGTATGGTTTTTAGGTGTAATGGGTATAACTATCTATGATTTTTTTACCACACAAGAAATATTAGGTCCCATAAAATGGGCAATTTCTATTGATTGGGGGCTGGAAGATAATTGGCAATTTTATACATCAAGTTTATTAGCGCAAGGCAAAGAAATTCCAAATGGCGAGTATGATACTTTTAGAAATGAAATGCTAGAAATGCACTCAGATATTATATACTGGGGCTGGTTCTATATCCTTTTCCCACTTTTCTGGTTCTGCTTGCTGATTTCACCTAATTGGCGCCCGTTGCGCATTGATAGCAAACGTCGCTTAATTTATTTTTGGAGCTGGGGTAAGTTTTACATTGCACAATATCCGATACATTTAAAAGATAATCCCGATGGCCTATGCTGGTTTTTAGAAGCGGAAATGTTTAAATCTTGGATGCACCGTGAAGCCATGGGCAGCTTGATTCTCCATATTCCTCATGAAAATCCGGAAAATCAAAAGAAAGTCGCCGTGCCGATAGGCACATACCGCCCGGTATGCGAATATCAAAATTACCTATTGCGGGATTTTCTGTTGGACTATATGTGTAGTGATGATGGCGACAAAGAATATGCCCGTTACTTCAAGAAAGAGAAACGCATTTGGTTGGACTATTTTGGGTGGTTCTATCGCTTTAGCCTCTTTCCCGCACGGGGCTATAACGAAAAGAAAACCGAAGCCAAAATACAGGCCTGGCTTGAAAAATATGGTGATGGGCAGTAAAACATCTAGAAATCTAACCGCACTTTAGAGATAACGCTTTAAAGTGCTCTACTCCCCAAAACTTGGACAGATAACCAAACCGAAAGTCGAGCGTCTATGGGTTTCAAAGGCAATAATCTCCTGGTTGACTTAGCTCATCATCAGCAAGAGATATAGCTTCTCCGCACCTCCCCGAAATTCGGTCACCCACTTTTCATTAAGCTTTGTCGCAGTAAAATTGTGCGTTAATAAATTCAGTACCACATTGATCTTATATCTTCAAAAAGCCAAGTCGTATAATATTGCATATAATTCTGACCATCATAATGATAATAGGTGTAAGGTTGTCCTATATTGGCTTGATAAAAATTATTATATTTTTGTTTCAATAGGATATAAGTTTTATTCATTTCCCATTCAGCAGTATCAGTCGGTGACTTATAATTTTTCTCTAAAGAGATTAATCTAGTTCCCAAATTTTCATCACTATTACTTGCTTCAATGACAAATTTCTTATATTCCTCTTGATATTGCACTCGCATAAAATTATAAGCTAAGAACTGATCTGCCAAATATTTTACCTCAGGGTCAGTAATCTTTAAATCTTCAATTTCATTTTTCATTCTTTTTAAATGATCAATATAATCATCAAATAAAACGATTAAAGGTGATGTATCATCACCTAAATAAAACTCTGTAAGTTTATTTTTTAATTGAGCACTTTTTTGTAGGTTAGTAGACTCTACTTGATAAAAATAATTAACCAGTTTTTTATAATCTTTCTTTCCTGAAGCTAGGATGTTTTCACTAATAGCAATCGGCTCGGTTGGAACTATGCCATATTGTTCTTGATTATCATGTTGGCGTTGTGCATATATTACAGAATCATGACCATCTCGGTTCACAATAATGTTTCGATCGTGATAAATATTGGTAAAGTCATTTTGTTCTATACGAAAATTCTCGCTGGGAAAAATGCTGCTAATAATTTGTTTATTTTCAACTACATCCCATACTCCCCAAAGTTCATTTTTCTTCACAGAAAAGAATCGACTTTCCCCCTTTTCTGATTCTCCCAAATAATCACCATTATTTAAAGAATAGACCCTGCCATAATCAATCGGAATAATAATCTCCCCTTTCAGATTAATCATGCCAGATTTCTTATCTATACGAACTAAATACTGATTAGTATTATGCATTGCGAGATCATCATATTGCGCCGCAATAATCACTTCACCAGTTGGGGCGATGATCCCCCATTTATCTTTTTGTTTGAACCGAAATACCTGATATTGCTCAACAAAATCCAAGTCCTGATACTCAAAAGGTAATACTGCCTGCCCAGCATAATCAATAATTCCTACCATTCCGTCTTGTTTGGCAATAATTGCTCCGTTCGGGAAGAATTCTTTTAATTTATCATTATTGAGCATTTTTATTTTATTACTTTCATAGGTAAAGTCTGTTATTGGTTTACCCGTGAGTGAGAATAATGCTATTTTTTCCCCTTTAGTTGCTATCATAATTGGGGCAAAATAATCATCATAGAGGTCTTTATAGATAGGCTCAAAAATCACTTTTCCTGCAACACTATATATTCCGTGCAGATTGTCAAACGTGGTAACATTAATTTCATCATATGAATTATAAGATATACTCTGGAACTTTGCGGGAATAAGTTCTTTCAAATCACTATTTAACATCCCCAAATTATCAATAAGACGGGTTTCAATTAACGTCGAATGATTTTGAGTTTTTATAGCATCGAACTCAGTATATTTATAATCCAACACTATATTTCCATTAAGATCAATCAATGCACTCTCATAGTTTTCAAAAGATGACAAATTTTTTCCTTTAGAAATTTGAATGTATTGATCTTCAATAAATTTTACCTTAAGTAGATGATCAAAAAGTTTCTTACCTGATTTTGTCCATATAGAATATTGTTTATTCTTATCATTAATTACAGACATGACTTGACTATCTTTTGATAATCCATCGACAACTTGATAGCCCTTCGGCAGTACAATTAATTTTCCATCCAATGAGTAAAATTGCCGCTCTTCGCTTTTCCAACGTCCTGCAATAAGAAGTCCACCATCTAATGAAAACTCATTTTCTGAAATAACTGGAATAATCTCACGATTATTTTTCACTATGCCATATTTTTGGTCTTTCTGAACTTGAATATAACCTTCATCAAGGAGAGAATATTGATCATATAACTCTGCATCTAATACAATTTCACCTCGTTGATTAACTACAACACGAGATATTACCTCATCGGTTTTGAGATCGCGTTCGATTAATTCAACATACCCTTTACCCACATAGCCTGCCTCTTGATATTTAAAGGGTACAACAACTTCCTTTGTTTCAATATTAATTGCTCCCCAGTTAGCCTGTACATCTAAAAAATAAACAACGGGATAAAAATAATTTACTTCCGGCTTTGATGAAATATTAAGATAGTGACGTACCAGGTCTGGTAAGGCATTTTCTGAATAATATAAGTAAGAACTATAATTAGGCACCGTATGAAGAATACCCATATCTTTATATTTCGGCTCAATCACTACCTGACCTTGGTTATCTAATATCCCAATATGATTATTTTTTATCCCATACCAATACCCTTTTTCATAAGGCTCTAACTGACTATAGTTTGTACCATAGGCTTTGCGATACAGTTGATTTTCGATATCCGCCAGTTTGGAAATCAAAGGATTTCTGCATTCTTCAATGAGTTTCTTTTGTTGAGAGATCCTAGGTGCTTGCAACTGATGACACTGTTCAAACTGAGTGAGTACATCGGCTTTTTGTTGATCCAGTGAGGGTTCTGCTGTGGTATTCGAATTGGAGTTTGTGTCACAGGCAACAAGACAAAAGCAAAAGAGCGGGAGAGATAATTTAGTAATGGTATGTTTCATGTTAATATTTAAAGAAGATATAAACAGTTTGAATTTATCATAATAGACAACTACTTAAGGAAAAATTTACACATTTTTAACCGCACTTTTATACGGCAGTGATAAACTTAACGCATTACTTTTTGAGGAAAATGGATGAAACCCGCTTATACCGAAAAACTTTTAGCCCGTCATGTGAGATTTTTAAATCCTGATCTGATCGAGATCCATCGTCCCATGATGCAGATATGGCGACTTATAATTATTGCCATTGGTTTGTTGTTGGCTTTTATCGGTTGGGTAAAACACGCTGATACAATATATACACGTGATGATACTTTTGTGACTTATGTGAAGTGGTTTATTCAACCTTCTACCGAAAGGCACAAGGCATACCTACAATATGCTGAAGAACAAATAAAAGAAAACCAAGCGCTTGAAGCCCAACTTAAGGAATTAGCAAAAGGCTCAACATTACCGACTAGTTTCATTGAATTTAGAAAACATCACGCCGATCTTGATTATTTCAGCGCCCAAACAAAATGGAATAATTATTTAGAATTACAACAAAAATTAGCAAAAAATTCTGTTCAATCAGAACAAGAATACTATCAATCTTACGAACGTTATACCTTTGAAGTCAAACGTAAGGTTGCCCTTAGTCTTATTGGTTTCCCACTTGCTGCATTCTTTATTAGCTTACTTTTACCTAACCAACGACTTATTCGCATTGATCGACGTCGTCGCATGATTTATGTTAAAGACGACCAATTTTATATTCATCAACTACCAGAATGGACCGTGTATGATGATATAGAACAAGTCAATTTACCTTTATTCTTATCACACGAAGGGCTACATTTCGTTTTACCAGATTCAAAAATGAAGGAATTATATCTAGTTAAAGTCGGCCGTCTAGGCTTGATAAATATACAAGGATTACAAATGTTTATTCAGGATTTCCTTTCTGGCAAGTATATCCATTTTGCTCATACTCCCCCAACTAAATCATGGAATATACTTGATCTTTTATTAGGGAAAGCTTTTTATTCTGATAAATATACGTCGGAAGAAATTGAAAAAGCGATAGAAAATTATCAAAAAAATTGGGTAAATTTATCTTTTGAAGAACAAAAAGTGCGAGCTGAAAAGCTTTATCAAGATATGCAAGAAAAGCTCCAAAACAAAATGAGCAATCTCAAAATAATACTGGGTATCATTATGTTAATTTATGCGATTTTCCATTTGCTCCGAGCATTTAGGCTTGCGTAGAGCTGAAAGACTTGCTTTATCGCTTAATTTGGGTCATTACGGTAAGTCTTCAGGTAAATATGATTTATTAAATTAATTGATAAAAGTGCGGTTAAAATTTTAAGTGTTTTGGTAGAGCAAAAAACACCTAGAAAAATAACCGCACTTTTTTTAAATGAACAGCAAAATCAGTCAAGGCTATTATCGTATTAGCTGTGCCGAATTTAGACACACGGAACCGACAACACAGAATCTGGTGATTAACCTGTTTCAATGGGGTTCTTCTCAAGCGCAGCCTATTAAGCGGTTTTATGCCGGAGCTTCCGGTGATGTCACCTTCTATCTTGCCGAGAATAATATTCATATAAAAGACGTTCGTATTATTGCGAAGTTTACGGATAAAGAAGGTGGTACTTTTGATGATGTTTATCTCAGCGAAGAGTTTCAAGCTAAAACGAAGGAAATTCAACAGAAAGGACAGGCTGCAATGGAAGCGGCAATAAATGATGGCTATTCGGAGTAAGTGATGCAAAATGAGTTAACGAAAAAAGAGCAACGTTTAATGCGTCATTGGTTTAAAAAAACCAGTGAAAATACCATTGAGTTAAAGGAAAAGCGTTGGGCGGCAGTGAAAATTGTCTTAATTATATTTACAGTAATTGCTGTTTATTATGATTTTATTGATCCTCGTTACCAAAATATGACTTGGAGAGAGTTACAGTATAGTTTTCAACCCATGCAGGCCTTTGAAAAAAGTTGGGAGTTTTACCAGGATTACGATAATCCTAATATAACCAAAGCAGGTCAAAGCAAAGAAGATTTTATGAAGGAAAATTGGGATGAATACCTGAGTGGATATGCCTGGATTGGCTATTTTATTGCAGGGAAATATGTTCTTTTTCTTATCTACTGCCTTTGGCCAACCAAACGCCGAGTGCGTTTTGACCGCAAGCGCGGGATTATTTATACCTACGTTAATAACAAGTTTTATTTAACGGAGGTAAATAAATTGATGCGTCCCTTGCCTGAATATTTTGCATTTGTTGGTGGTGCGATATTTTTCTGGGTTCATCCATATCAACAAGCAAAACACTTTGCTAATTTTAGACGAGGCTCACAAATGATAGTCTCGGATTACACCATGTGGCTACCGATGCTTGCTATCATGCTTGGTATGGTATTCCCCGGGATGTATCAGCGCAGTAAAGGGGCTGTGCTTAAACGCTTTTTAGTGGACTTTATGAATCCTAATACTCCACCGGAACGCATCGCAAGCATGATGAAAGCACTGGAAACCCGCCCCGGTATTTTTGAATGTTTGGGGAAAGTTTTATTCGGTTGGATAGATGGCGGTTTATATTGCCGTAAATTGCCGAAAGACGAGGTGTTAGAAAAAGAGATTGAAAAATACTTTGCCGAACAGGCACCTCATATTACAGCCCTCCCCTCTTTTTCAATGGGAACCTATGAAGAAGGAATGGAGTTGAAATGGAAATTCAAGAATATGAAGATTATTTCGGTAGAAGATAATATCAAGGCCGGTTATGGCGTAATGCCCTGCCCAAACTTATATGACTACCCGATTCGTTCATTACATTACAACCGATTTGGGATTGCTTGGGGAAATGAGGCTGGAGATGTAGAACAGTTTCCGAAACCACTGGGCAAATGGAAAAGTCGGAAACTGAAATTAAAGAATAAGAAATAATCATATACCATCTAAAAGTGCGGTTGTTTTTAGTGGTGTTTTTACAGCATGATAAAGCTAACCGAAGTCACAATATTAGCAAAAATCTATCTTCAATTACTTTTAGCATTTAATCAAAGATTGATTGTAATCTTTCTAAGATACATATATTAATTAATCATATATCAATAATAAGAATCAAAATGTAAAAATATGAACTAGAAGGCGAGCTACCTTACCTTTTACACGAAGCAATTAATTTTGTTGAGGATGATGTTATTGAGGTTAGACGAGGATGGGTTGATGATATAAAACCATCTATTTGGGCTGGTGTGATTCTAATGTTATTAATCGCCGGCTTCAATTGTCTTTTATATTTGTTTGATAGTGAGAGATACAGATCTTTTTCATATTCTGATTTATATATATTTTTCCATTTTTTATATTGGCAAACATACCAAAAGCCAGACCAATACGTATTGCTCGAAAAAGAAGATTAATTTATTTCTCATATTTTGGGAAATTCTATATTTATCGTTACCCAAAAGGAGAAATAGGTTCATCTTATTTACCCTTTTATAATAAAACAATAGAGCGGAGCATAAAGACTGCTGCTTATTACTTCCCTATGCTGTATGTAAATATACCAAACAAGGATAAAAATAGTGAAGAATTCAAAAGAGTTAGATTAGGCGGAGAAAAATTAGACACACCTTCAGACACGGTTGAATGCTCACACTATATTTTCAATTAATTCTGTCAAAGAACTAAACTTACTGCTGTAATATTTATTTTATATGTTATAACTCCGTCGCCCAAATCATTATTATCAGAGGATTACATGGAAACATTATTAGAAAAACATTTTTATAGAACATCATCAATAAAAATTAATGCATGGTTAGTTATGCTGAGTGGGTTATTTTTGATCATCTTCGGATTTTCGATGGACGCCATGTTCTTATTTTTTGGCATACTGAACCTTATTCTAGGTATTTTATTAATAAACGCAGTCGACAAACCTATTATTTCACTAATGAATAATCATATTGAAATAAAATTAGCACCACTTAGCGCAACTCAGTATATAAAAAATAGTGATATTAAATCTATTGAGAATCAAAAAGATAAGAAATTAGTCTTTCATCTTACAACAAACAAGAAAGTTTCTTTTCCAATTAACCTTGTACAAAAAGACACTCGAAACGAACTTATCACACGATTAATATCGATGAATAATAAATTTCAAAAGGAACAAAACAGTGGAATCTAAAATTAAATTACATAACGCTGTATGGGCAAGTTTAATCATTAATCTTATTCTAAATATTTTTGCCTGGAAGGACTATTCTAATTATTTTGATAATAATATTCTCATCTCACTTGTTGTTGTGCCTTGGATTGTAGGAATAATCTCTTCTATTGCGTTTATTTATACGCAGAAAAAGTGGGCATTAGTTGTTCTACTGATCAGTTTCATTCCTTTTATTCCTGCCGGTTTATTGGGCATTTGGGGTGTAACAAAAACAATGTCTGCCTTAAATAAGAAAATCGCAGGTATTGATTAGACTTTATTTTTTTCTGATGTGTGTTTCTTTAATCTTATCAGTGGCCTATAAAAACACACATAAAATTAGCTGCACTTTACTCCTCCCAAGTAAAAGAAATCCAATGAGATTGCATTGCCGTTTTAATCTTACAGTGATAGCTAAAACAGTATCTCAACTTAATAAAAAACGGTAGGCGATTAACCTACCGTTTTTTTATTTTATGGAAACTAATTCATTAACACGCCTGTTTCCCATAAGCCTCTTGGCGTAGAAGAGAACGAACGGCACTGTCAAAGTTAGCCAGGACTTGTTCTGCATCTTTAGCATCAGTACCACGGGAATCGAGGTAGAACTTGATTTTCGGTTCAGTACCGGATGGGCGGGCGATGAGGCGACTGCCGTTTTCTAAAATAAAGACAAGAATGTCATTTTGACGTTCGGTTTTGGTGTGGTCAATAAATTGTGCCACTTTGAAACCGCCGATTTCGCTTGGTGGGTTGTTGCGAAGTGCGGTCATTAATTTGCCTATTTCAGAAAGATCGCTAACGCGAATAGAAATTTGTCCGCTCACATAAGCACCGAATTCTTTTGTGAATTCATCAGCGTAATCTGCCAACGTTTTGCCTTGTTTTTTCAAGCTACGGACTAAATCCAAGAACACAATAGCAGCAGAAATACCGTCTTTATCGCGCACTTTGTCCGGGTCAACTAAATAACCCAAGGCTTCTTCAAAGCCGAATAACAAGCCTTGCACTTTGCCGATATATTTGAAGCCGGTTAAGGTTTCTTCAGAATCAAATCCATAACGTTTGGCAATTTCAGCCAAGGCCGGAGAAGACACTAAAGAGCAGGCTAAGACGCCTTTTTTGCCTTGTGCTTGATATTGTTTTGCTAAATACCAGCCCAAGAAACAACCAACCACGTTGCCGTGTAATGGTTTCCAATTGCCTTGTGCGTCAGGCACGGCAACCGCTAAACGGTCGGCATCCGGGTCATTGGCAATGATGAATTCGGCATTCTTTTCTTTTGCCACTTGAATTGCCAAATCTAATGCGCCTTTTTCTTCCGGATTCGGGAAGTTCACAGTTGGGAAGGTGCCGTCCGGCCAAACTTGCTCAGCTACAACATGTGGTTGTGGCAAACCAGCTTTGGTTAACGTTTTACTTAATACTTCATAGCCTACGCCGTGCATGGCGGTATAGACGTAGTTAATGTCAGTTTGCGGCTCTTTGGCGAGTGAGGCTGTTTTCGCAATGTAAGCATCAACGATGGTGTCGTCCAACACAATATAATCTTGGCTACGCGGTAAGTTGTTAATACTACCGGCGGCAACCTTGTCGATTAATGCGGCAATGTCTTTATCGGCAGGAGAAACGATTTGTCCGCCACCGTTGGCTTTGCCTAAATAGACTTTATAGCCATTATCTTCCGGCGGGTTATGGCTGGCGGTAACCATGACACCTGCCGTGGTGTCAAAATATTGAATGGCATAAGCCAATACCGGAGTCGGCAGTTTGCGAGGCAATAAATAGGCTTTAATACCGGCACCTGCCATGATTTCAGCGGTGTCGCGAGCGAAAACATCGGAATTTTTACGACCGTCGTAACCAATCACAATAGAAGGTTGTTTGTCATAATCTTTTAAATAATCTGCCAAACCGCCCGCCGCTTGTGCGACCAATACGCGATTCATGCCCATGGAGCCCGCTTGCAGAGGACCACGCAAACCGGCGGTACCGAATTGCAAACGTCCGTCAAAACGCGCAGCAAGTTCGGCTTCAGCTTTTGTATCGCCACCTTTCGCCGCAGTTAAAAGTGCGGTCAATTCTGCGTGTGTTTCAGCGTCCGGATCTTGGTTTAACCAATTTTGTGCAATATCAAAAAGTGTTGTCATAATGTCCTCCTTCTAGAAAAATAAAACACCAAAAACTCTCCCTAGCCTATCTAAAAAACACTGAAATTAAAATGTTTATTTCAGATTAATTTGCAACAATTTGATCTATTTCACAGTTCTCCCAAAGGCAATCGATTGCTCATAAAAATAGCCAATCACCAAACAATGACAAACACCAATCGCATGAGCCATTTTTAAGCCCAAGTGCGGTGGAAATTAACAGAGTTTTCCCTTTCAAAAAAAGCGTTTTTTTGCTATAAATGACGTAGTTTTTTTAATTAATCTTAGGAGATCTATCATGGAATTAGTTTTTATTCGTCACGGCTTCAGTGAATGGAATGCAAAAAACTTATTTACCGGCTGGCGTGATGTAAATTTAACCGAACGCGGTGTGGAAGAAGCGAAAGCGGCAGGCAAAAAATTATTGGATGCCGGCTTTGAATTCGACATTGCTTTCACTTCCGTTTTAACCCGCGCGATCAAAACCTGTAACATCGTGTTGGAAGAATCCCACCAATTATGGATTCCGCAAGTGAAAAACTGGCGTTTGAACGAACGTCACTACGGTGAATTACAAGGTTTAGACAAAAAAGCTACCGCCGAAAAATACGGTGACGAACAAGTTCATATTTGGCGCCGTTCTTATGACACCTTACCACCATTATTAGATCCGAAAGACCCAAATTCCGCTCACAATGACCGTCGCTACGCACACTTACCGGACGATGTCATTCCGGATGGTGAAAACTTAAAAGTCACCTTAGAACGCGTACTTCCATTCTGGGATGACCAAATCGCCCCTGCATTATTAAGCGGAAAACGTATTTTAGTGGTCGCGCACGGTAACTCTCTACGCGCCTTGGCAAAACACATTGAGGGCATTTCCGATGCAGATATCATGGATTTAGAAATCCCAACCGGTCAGCCGTTGGTTTACAAATTAGACGACAACCTAAAAGTGGTTGAGAAATTCTATTTGTAATCGTTACCCATTCACTATAAAAAAACACCGCACTTTGAAACCTAAAGTGCGGTGATTTTTTTTTAACGTTTTCTTAAGCGTTCAGGATATTTTGAATTTCTACCATACTTAAATGATATTCATGTGGGCAGGCTTTCCAGGCTTCCAACATACGGGAATATTTATCCCACATTGGGGTTTGGGAATCACAACCGTGTTCGCAACGCATGAATTCTTGATATTGTCCTTCCACGCCGGTGATAAAGCGAAGATAGCTGAGAAATTTTTTCTCACGTATGGCGCAATAACCCACAAACTGCAAGCGGTGCTCGCTTAAATCAGATTTATCTTCCAGATTGTTGTAAGAAATTTGCAACGCCTTGTACATTTCTAACGTGTTTAATACAGTGCGACATTCTTCTTCTGACATGGCAGAAAACTCGCTGTCCAGTTCGCGCAATTCCAAAGCAAAGCCACCTTTGACGATGATTTCCAAACGTTGATATTTAGCTGCATTATTCGGGTCCAATAACCCCATTAATTTATATTGGTTGGCTAAAATTAAGCGTTGTGTGGATGACATTTCCATAATCTATCTCCTGTTAATCAATTTGATTGAGTATATCGTCTGATAACGCCTGCTCCGCTTTTTTCTCTTTATTGCCAATGCGTTGTTCCAGGTTTTGGAAATAGGCTTCACGGAAAGTGACATACGGATCTTGTGCTTGATCAAGCAGCGCTTCTTTATCTATTAATTTTGCGCGGGTATCTATGCCTTGCAGGCCGGACTTTAAAAAACTCCAAGGACCTAACAGGGAAAGCATCGGATAGGTCGTGTCGGCCAAATTGCCAATATCCTGACGCGGTGTCGCAGCACCGTATAACGGAAGCATCACATAAGGCCCGGTGCCGACACCATAACTGCCCAATGTGTCGCCAAAGCGATTATCGCCTTGTTTTTTCAGCGGATCACTGTAACTTGCCACATCAATTAAACCGCCCAAACCGAAGATAGTATTAATCCAAAAGCGGTTGAAATGGACTAACGCCTGTTTAAATTCGCCTTGCACTAAGCGGTTAGCAAAACTGGCTGGCTCATCCAAATTGTCAGCCACATTAATGATCCCCGTACGTACTGGGCTTGGCACATACTCTTTCCAGCCTTTGGCCAACGGTTTCAATATATAAGGATCGGCAACCTTATAGTTGAAATCCCACATTTTACGGTTGAACCCTTCCAAGGCATCTTTACGCTCACCGGTTTCCGGATCGATGGTTGATGAGCAACCAGTTAACACCACGGAACCCAATAATAACGTGGCTAATAGTTTCTGTGTCTGCATAATTACACTCAAGCTGATGAAAGATGAGGCCATTTTAAACAACTTAACCTCTAACTACAAAAATTTTCTAAAAATCGACCACACTTTAGCATAGTCGGAGTAAAGAACGGAACTTCTTCATTATTTTGACGAGAAGTACATCCGCTCAAAAGGAATCTCATATTGTGATTGATTAAATCCTACGCCCTTCAATTCATTGGAAAACACGGCTTTGGTACGGGCATAGGTCAACGGAATATATACCGCTTGCTCCGCCAAGGTTTTCCACAAATTCACATAGAGTTTTTTACGTAAGGTTTCATCAGGCGTAATCAATAATTCACCAATAATCAAATTGATTTCCGGTTTATTTCTCAAGCCCTTTTGAGCTTGATAATCTGCATGCGTCGGAACACGGAAAGACGAAATATAAGATGCGGGATCATAAGGCTTACCCCAAGAAAGGGAATATTGCAAATCGAAATCACCGCTCTTTTGGCGATCCAAATAGGCTTGTTTTTCTTCGCCTAAAATACGTAATTCCACACCGATTTCTTTAAAATCCGCCTGTAACAGTTCGGCAATTTCTTTTTCTCCCGCATTGTTAATATTATAGGAAAGCAACAAGGACAACGGTTTGCCCTGTTTTTCCCGAATAGCTTTGCCAGCAGTTAATTTCCAACCGGCAAAATCCAATAATTGGCGGGCTTTCGCCACATCATAATCATATACTTTCACATCCACATCGCTATAAGGCACATTTTTTGCCATCAAGGTTTGTGCCACGCTTTCCGAATTAGCAAACACACCTTGCGCAATACCTTGTTTATTCACGGCCGATTCCAATGCCTCACGCACGGCTAAATCACCGGTAATTTCACGACCACTATTCAACACAATGGAACGGGTAGAAGTGGGCTCACTTAATAAGGTAGAAACGGTTTTAGACGATTTCAGTTTATCAAAAGCATCCATACTCACCATGTCGCCATCAGCACCGAAAATCAGTTGAATATCGCCTTTTTGTAAGGCTAGCAACATCGCTTGACGATCCGGAATCACATTCCATACTACGGCATTTAACTTCGGTTTTTTGCTCCAATAATTCGGATTTGCCGTGAAACGGGCATATTGTTCAGGTTCATGTTCCTCCAACACCCACGGGCCAGTGCCCACATAGCCCTGTACGCCATCTTTGGTTTTGCCAGCAATGAAAGCACGTGGAGAGATAAAGCGGAACGGACGGGTGAAACTGAGCTCCGTTAGCGTTGGGTAATAGGCGTTTTTCAATTTCAGTTCAATCGTGTAATCATCGATCACGCGTACACTGTCAATTTGTTGTACCAATTCAAGCCAACCGTGGCGGGTATAATTGTCCAACACCGCATCAATATTCAATTTCACCGCCTGCGCGTTAAACGGTTCTCCATCGCTAAAAGTCACATCTGTACGTAGCTTAAAAATATAGGTTTTACCGTCGGGAGAAATGCTCCAACGCTCGGCTAAATGAGGCTGGGGGCCAAACTCAGTATTTAACACTAACGGTTCAAACACCATATTTTGCGCTGCCATTTCGCCACTGTACAAATGCGGGTTAATGTCACGAATATCTTTAGTGCTAGCATAGTCCAACTCGTTATTTTGCATATTCGCCCAACCGGGAAACGCGACCAAAAGTGCGGTCAAAAAATAAAGCGTTTTTTTCATAAATTTCTCCTGTACGCGCAACGCTTATTTGTATGCCATCAACATAAACATAGGGGTAGAGTAATAATTGATTTTTTCTTCATCATTCTATAATCGTTCGCCAATTTGCGGCCCCCCACAACCTGGGGACAAAGCAGTTCACGCAAGGTTTACATATCCCCTTGCCATGATTGCTGCGGCATACTCGACATCGCATCAATAAACGTCACCGGATACCTAGTCAAAGTCATAGTGATAGCAAAAAACCCGATCTTATGCCGACATCTAAGACCTTTAGCTTCTGCAGATGGTTCAACGCATGAGATAAAATCACTTCTAGCCAAACCGGCGGCTTGTAACAATCCGGCTCATCAATATTCGCTTAGCTTAATCTTAGAGAGGTTGTGTCTCCTGACTAATGCTAAATTGGTGTGCATCATAAAATGATAAAGCAACTTTAATCTCAAGCAAAATAACAAGAAATATTGAGCAATATCAAAGAATAAGTGCGGTCGTTATTAGCGGTTTTTTTAAAACGACAGAAAAAATCACCGCACTTGATAAACAAAAAGGCACGATATTTATCGTACCCTTAATGAAAAAAGAAAGATTAAAGAATAAAGCGACTCAAATCTTCATTTTCAACCACATCGTCTAATGCCTCGCTTACATAAGCAGCATCAATATTAACGGTTTGTCCATCCATGTCGCTGGCGTTGAAGGAGATTTTATCCATTAAACGCTCCATCACCGTGTGCAAACGGCGTGCACCAATGTTTTCGGTTTTTTCGTTTACACGAAATGCCGCTTCGGCGATTTTCTTAATAGCGTCTTGAGTGAATTCAATATTCACGCCTTCTGTTGCCATTAAGGCTTTGTATTGCTCAGTTAAAGAGGCGTTCGGCTCAGTTAGAATACGCTCAAAATCCTCAGCAGTGAGTGCAGAAAGTTCCACACGAATCGGCAAACGGCCTTGTAATTCCGGGATTAAATCTGACGGACGCGCCACTTGGAATGCACCGGAAGCGATAAACAGAATATGATCGGTTTTCACCATGCCGTGCTTGGTGTTGACGGTAGAACCTTCCACCAGCGGTAGCAAGTCGCGCTGCACGCCTTCACGGGAGACATCCGCACCGCTGTATTCGCCTTTTTTACAAATTTTGTCGATTTCATCGATAAACACGATGCCGTTTTGTTCCACGGCATCAATGGCTTTTTGTTTCAACTCTTCCGGATTCACCAATTTTGCTGCTTCATCGTCAATTAAGGTTTTCAACGCCTCTTTGATTTTCATTTTGCGCTTTTTAGTTTGCCCACTAGACAGATTTTGGAACATGGATTGCAACTGACTGGTCATATCTTCCATGCCTGGAGGCGCCATAATTTCCACGCCCATCGGCACGCCTGCCACATCAATTTCTACTTCTTTATCATCTAGTTGGCCTTCACGCAATTTCTTACGGAAAATCTGGCGTGTGTTGCTTTGGCTATCGCTGTTCTCTGTTTCGCCCCATTGGTTCTTCGCCGTAGGCAATAAGGCATCTAAAATTCGCTCTTCCGCCGCTTCTTCCGCTTTGGCACGGTTTTTCACGATTTCACGTTGACGCACTAATTTCATGGCGCTGTCGGTTAAATCGCGAATAATGGAATCCACTTCTTTACCCACATAACCCACTTCGGTAAATTTGGTGGCTTCCACTTTAATAAAAGGCGCATTGGCTAATTTTGCCAAACGGCGGGCGATTTCGGTTTTTCCCACTCCGGTAGGACCAATCATTAAAATATTTTTCGGTGTCACTTCATAACGCATCGGCTCCTGCAACTGCATTCTGCGCCAGCGATTGCGTAAGGCAATTGCCACCGCTCTTTTCGCTTCACTTTGCCCGATAATATGTTGATCTAATTCTGACACTATTTCGCGCGGAGTCATCTCAGACATAGTTTATTCCTTATGATTTCTTAATTCGGTAATTCTTCAATGGTGAAATTGGTGTTGGTGAACACACAAATTTCACCGGCGATTTTGAGAGATTTTTCCACAATTTCACGCGCCGACAACTCGGTGTTTTCCACCAACGCACGGGCAGCAGATAAGGCATAGTTGCCGCCAGAACCGATAGCAAGAATCTGATCTTCTTCCGGTTGTACCACATCACCGATACCGGTAATGATCAGGCTTTCTTTTTCGTCTGCCACAATTAACATCGCTTCCAATTTACGCAACGCACGGTCAGTGCGCCAATCTTTCGCCAATTCCACCGCACTTTTCAGTAAATGCCCTTGGTGCATTTCCAATTTACGCTCAAATAACTCAAATAATGTAAACGCATCTGCCGTGCCGCCCGCAAAACCTGCCAACACTTTGCCGTTATACAAACGACGCACCTTGCGCGCGTTACCTTTCATCACCGTATTGCCAAGCGAAACCTGTCCATCACCGCCAACAACTACTTTGCCGTTGCGACGTACACTTACAATCGTAGTCATAATGTTGTCCTTTTAAAAATAGAAAATATGGGGTTATATTGAGGTCAATTAAGAGAATTCAAGGGATAAAATAATATTGATTGTTTATTCACCAATCATACACACAAAATGTGATCGCCATCAGAATTTTTCATAGCAAACGATTGCTCAAAATTGCACAACAGAACAAAAAGGGTAGGATAGCTACGACACAATAACAACCCTATTAGGAGTCAAAATGAAAAATATCGTTAAACTTTCTCTTGTCGCCCTCTTAACCGCGACAGCAATTCCCGCCATGGCGGCTAAAACCGAACCTTACACCAACCCGGGCACAAACGCCCGTGAAATGCTGGTGGAACAACCGATTCACTGGATTTCCGTTGACCAACTGAAAAAAGAGTTGGAAGGCAAAGCACCGATTAATGTAAGTTTTGATATTGACGACACCGTCCTATTCAGTAGTCCTTGCTTTTATCATGGACAACAAAAATATTCACCGGGCAAGCATGATTACTTAAAAAATCAAGATTTCTGGAACGAAGTGAATGCGGGTTGTGACCAATATTCCATTCCGAAACAAATTGCTGTGGATTTAATTAATATGCACCAAGCTCGCGGTGACCAAATTTATTTCATCACCGGACGCACCGCCGGCGATAAAGACGGCGTTACCCCGGTATTACAAAAAGCCTTTAATATTAAAGATATGCACCCGGTAGAATTTATGGGCGGACGGGAACGTACCACCAAATACAACAAAACCCCGGGCATTATTGAACACAAAGTCAGCATTCACTATGGCGATAGTGATGATGATATTCTTGCAGCCAAAGAAGCAGGCATTCGCGGCATCCGCCTCATGCGCGCCGCCAACTCTACTTACCAACCGATGCCAACCCTCGGTGGTTATGACGAAGAAGTGTTGATTAACTCAAGCTATTAATTTTTAAAAACACACAAAAAATTGACCGCACTTTGAAATGTTCTTTCAAAGTGCGATCTGTTTTTACGATGAATTTCAGCTTGGGTTAGAAGCGGATTTCGATGGAAGCGGAATAGTTGCGGCCTGGAGCATAAAAACGTTCTAGACCGACCCCGTTTCTATCAATATTATTTGTCGTGCTGTGTGCATTAATGCCGCGCAAAGCATCCCAAGTGTGATATTTTTTATCAAACAAGTTATATACTCCTACTCTTAATGTAATATCTTCCGTAACCTTATAAAAACCGAATAAATCCACTAAATAGGCGGATTTATTAAGATACTTATAGTTCTCAACAGATTGATATAACTCTTCTTTTGAACAGTATCTACCTAGCCAAGGGTCATCAGTCCACGCTAGACAACGTGTTTTAATTTCAAGCGTTTTTGCATCTTTTGCTTTTTTACCACCTAAATAGGTTAATCGGCTAAAAATACCCCATTTACCGTTTGGATCTTCATAATCAAATCCTAAAACAGCTTTCACTGGCTGAATAGAAAGTAAGCTAGTTGAATTTGATAATTTACCTTTACTATAACCTAATGCACCATATAGTTTTAAACCTTTCGGGACAGAAAGAACGGTATCCAAATTGAGACTTCCTTTCACTTCTACACCATTGACACGTGCATTATCGACATTGACCATTTGTTGCATTGGTGTTTGGTAAGTCCGTCCATATTGAGTTTGCTCAATAATACTTTCTTGTTCAAACAAGAAATTACGATAACGGGTTTGATATAAATGAATATCAAACATACCTTTTTCATTCTGTGCCTTAGCAAAAAGCGTATGATTGATACTACGTTCTGACTTTAATCCCGGATTAGATTTCCATGTACCATAAGCATTGGTAAAACTGAAATATAATTCGGTGGCAGTAGGGATGCGATAGCCTGTACTTAACTGATAGCCAAATTTCCAAGTATCTGTTGTTTGAGCATCTAAACCTAGAAAGCCGCTCCAATTTGAGAAACTACTTTGAGCAGGCTCTCCTTCAGCCAAACAAGCCTTACTACAAGCAGCATTTAAACCTTTAGGAGAAAGTTTGGCGTAATCATAACGAGTACCAATATTTGCAGAGAATGTTGGTTGCCAACCGCTTTCAAAATGAGGATTCCATGTGATTTGATCTTTTAATGAAGCTCCATACATTCTCGTTTTTACAGGTCTTTGAATGGTGTACCATTCGTCTAATCCATATTCGTTGGTATCATGGTTAATATTTTTAAATTTCCGTTCGCTTACATACGTTTTAAAAGAGAAGACATGTTCTCCCCCCCAATTAAACGGCATACTTTCTAACTCGGCAGAAACTCGTTTAAATTCGGTTTTCATTCGACGATCAAAAACTTCACCCAATTTTTTCTCGTTTGTTTGCCAATCGCGTAGTCCTTTATAGTTGACCGCTGCCAAATCTGTTTTTTGATAATCAAAATTCAATTTACCAAACGCTAAGTAATTAGACTCCGGTGTATAAAGGTAATACGCGTTTACATTGATACGTTTATTCTGATCATCCGCTTCACGCCAAGCACTTCCGAAAAGAGTGTAGCTACGTTCATCTACATATCGGTTACCTTTTTGGCCATTAACACCAACGCCAACCTTATGATGCGGAGTGATTTGATAGCCAACCTTGGCTAAATAACTATGAAAACGGTGAGTAGCCGGATCCGGATGTTGGCTTTTCGAATAATTAAATTCAGGCCCTTCTCCCTTACTCTTCATTTGATGGCCTGTGCGTTGTGAATACATAAAAATAGCATCCACTTTATCACCAACATACCCAACACCTAGTGTTCTGATCCACTCACTATTTTTGCTGGCATATCCACCACGTAATAAGGCACCAAATTTATTATTAGGTTTAACAATATCTTGCGCATCTAAAGTATGATAATTAACTCCACCACCTAAAGCACCGCTACCAGAATTAAAGGCATCTGATCCTCGAACAATATCAATATCTCTGACTAACTCTGAATCAATACTCAAGCGAGAAGGATTAAAATTGCCATAACGTGAATACAATGTATTTTCCTCACTATCAGGCAAATTCACACCATCTACACTAATACCAACTCGGTTTCCTTCCACGCCACGAATAGAAAATCCTTTTAAGAATCGTCCATTGTCACTAATCCCAACATCAGTGGTATAGCGAACTAAATCGCGAGTATCTCGAATGAGTTCCTTTTGAATGGTTTCGGCATTTTTATGAACAACCGCTGATTGTGTTTGGCGAGTCACATCAACCTCCCCTTGCACTTGAATTTCATCTAATTTTTCATCGGCAAGTGCCACATTGGCCGTTGACAAACTTATCGTTATCGGCAATAGGCTGTAGGCTGTCACCAGGAGTTTATTTTTTTTCATATTTCACTTCCTTAAAATTAAAAAAATTAGAGAAGGGATTATAAAAAAAAAGTAATACAAAAAATAGATGCAATTGAGAATTATTTTTATTTTATGAACTAACACAAAAATATCGGGAAATAAAGAGAAGTTAGAGAATAAATAAACCGCACAGCATGGCGACAAACACCATCATGCCGAAGTAATTATTATTCAAGAAAGCACTGAAACAATCTTCCCGTTTGCGGTGTTTGATTAAGCGACATTGATATATGAAAAATAGAGTGACAACGCCAAGCATGAGGAAATAACTCACGTGGAAATAGTTCAGATTACCAAGCCAGCAAAGCAGCCCCAAGGTAATAAGCTGTAGCAAGGTAATGATTTTATTATCGTATTGCGCAAATAAAATAGCAGTAGATTTGACTCCGATGCGTAAATCATCATCACGATCCACCATGGCATATTGCGTATCGTAAGCTACTGTCCACGCCAAATTGGCTATAAACAAAATCCAACACTCTAAGGGTAACTGCCCGATAGTTACGCCATACGCCATGGGAATCGACCAACCGAATGCCATGCCCAAAAACAGTTGCGGCAAGTGGGTGTAGCGTTTCATGAAAGGATAAATCAGCGTTAATAAGGCGCCGATAAAAGACAAAACAATGGCATAAAAATTCAGGAATAACACCAAAACCAACGAACAAGCAAGCAATGCAATAAACAAGATTTTCGCTTCTTTCGGCGTCGCTCGACCTGTTGCCAACGGGCGGTTGAGCGTTCGCTTCACCTGTCCGTCAATATTTCGATCGGCGTAATCATTAATCACGCAACCCGCAGCGCGCATAAAAATCACACCGAGGATGAAAATCATCAGAATTGAAAATGGAGGAATCCCCTTCACCGACAAGAACAGCGCCCACAATGTCAGCCACAATAACAATAATGTGCCGATAGGGCGGTCTAAACGCATGAGTTGGATATAAGCAATCAGCTTTTCTTTAGAAAACATAAAAATCAGATAACAAAATGAATGTACTCATTTTACGGTAATTTCGTATTCAGGGTAACATTTTTTTAACAAGTTATTTGTTGTTATCTAAAATCCGACAGATTAATTTCAGCCATTGCACCGCCAACTCCCGTTGCATAACGCTCGCATTAAACACCGGGTCTTCGCCCAATACGCCGCAAGGAAAATCAGGCGGAATCTCGCCTTGTTCATAAGCCACATAATCCTCACTCCAATTGCCGTCAAAATAATAACGCTCCAAGGCCTCCATTTTCGGCAGAAAGTCTTGCCATTTTTGTAAAAATTGTTCTGCTTCGGCAAGGAATACTTCCGACTGATTCAAAATATCTTCCATCTCGGCAATGTGTTGTAAACGTTCTTTTGATAACATTTGAACTCCAAAAACTCTGAAAAAATAAACCGCACTTTATCACTAAAATGCGGTTCATTATAAGCGCTTTTGAATTATTTAACAGGCGCACCTTGTGGCTGCGGACCTGGTGCCCGTTCAAAACCTTTGGTTTTCATACAAGCATCAAATTTAGCCTGATCTTTTGTCTTACCCACTTTTTGATCACAGGCTTTTAAGGCTGCTTCCATTTGGCTATTTTGTGCCATCTGCGGTGCGCCCATCACTTCCTGTTGTGCTCCCATAGGTTCTTGTGGCGGTGGCTCAGGGCGATCACTTTGCTGTGAACAAGCGGCCAAAATCATTGATAAAACGGTCATTCCGAGTAGTTTTTTCATCATAAAAATCTCCTTATAAAAATAAAAAACGGACGTAACGTCCGTTTTTTTAGAGCAATAGGATATTTGATTAGTTCAAAAAAACTACACATCATAAGTGGTAGAAGCGGTATTGCCGCCGCGACCCGTCCAGTTCGTGTGGAAAAATTCGCCGCGTGGTTTGTCGGTACGTTCGTAAGTGTGCGCGCCGAAGTAGTCACGTTGCGCTTGCAAAAGATTTGCCGGCAAGCGGGCTGACGTATAGCCGTCTAAGAAGGTAATCGCAGACGCCATACATGGCATTGGAATACCCACTTGAATGGATCTCGCCACCACTTTGCGCCATTCGCCCATGGCGTTTTCTAAAATGCCTTTGAAGTAGCTGTCGGAACCTAAGAAGATTAAATCCGGGTTCGCTTCATACGCATCACGAATGTTGCCTAAGAAACGGCTGCGAATAATACAACCTTCACGCCATAACAAGGCAGTGTTGCCGTAGTTGATGTTCCAGTTGAAGTTTTCAGACGCTTCACGAATCAACATAAAGCCTTGTGCGTAAGAAATGATTTTTGACGCCAACAGAGCTTTGCGCACCGCTTCAATCCATTCATTTTTATCGCCTTCCACTTTGCCAACGGTTTTGCCGAATAATTGGCTTGCGGCAACGCGTTGATCTTTAAAAGCAGATACGCAACGGGCGAACACGGACTCGGTGATTAAGGTCAATGGAATACCGAAATCAAGGGCATTGATCCCCGTCCATTTGCCCGTACCTTTTTGCCCTGCCGTATCTAAAATTTTATCCACTAAACGGTTACCGTCTTCATCTTTATAGCCAAGAATATCGGCGGTGATGTCGATTAAGTAGCTGTCTAATTCGGTGTTACGCCATGCTTTGAAAGTCGCTTCCAACTCATCATCAGATAAGCCCACGCCCTCTTTTAAGAATTGGTAGGCTTCGCAAATTAATTGCATGTCGCCGTATTCGATGCCGTTATGTACCATTTTTACGAAATGGCCTGCGCCATCTTTGCCCACCCAATCACAGCACGCTTCGCCTTTGTCGGTTTTAGCTGAAATTGCTTGTAATACCGGTTTCACGAATGGCCATGCTTCTTCGTTACCGCCCGGCATAATGGATGGCCCGTGGCGTGCGCCCTCTTCACCGCCGGAAACGCCGGTACCGATAAAGCGAATGCCTTTTTCACGCAACGCCGCCACACGACGGTTGGTGTCCGGATAGTTTGAGTTACCGCCATCAATGATGATGTCGCCTTCTTCTAAGTGCGGTAGTAATGCGTCAATGAATTGATCCACCACCTCACCCGCACGCACCATTAACATCACTTTGCGCGGTTTTTCTAATTTGCTCGCCAAATCTTCCAAAGAATAAGCACCGATAATGTTCGTGCCTTTTGCCGCACCTTGTAAAAATTCATCCACTTTGGATGTGGTACGGTTATACGCCACCACTTTAAATCCGTGGTCGTTCATATTTAAAATGAGGTTTTGCCCCATCACGGCTAAGCCGATAACACCGATGTCGCCTTTTACTGACATTGTTTTCTCCTGTTTGTAGGGTACAAGTTGCTGTACCGATTTGAATACTTTGGTGCAATAAGTTGCACCACATGACTACACGCAAAAAGTGCGGTCGTTTTTTCAATTGTTTTTTATTTACGCTGGCGCGCGTCTCCCGACGCGTGCCTTACAAATTTAGTAAGTTATCAGCACGCGTCAGGAGACACGCGCTATCAAAGGGGGGGGCCTTTATCTACAAGCACACGCTATGAATCGTACGCTATCAGTAATCAATCTTCTTGCTACGCAAAAGTGCGGTTACTTTTTCAAGCGTTTTTTAACTCTTCGTCCATGCACTCATGTGCTGCGTAAACCCAATATGCGGATAATAATCCACCGCTTGCGGAGCAGATAAAAGCACAATTTTGGCTTGTGGATGCAATGCCTGTTTGGTGTGTTCAATTAACTGCAAACCAATACCTTGTTTTTGATATTGTTCGTCCACCGCCAAATCAGACAAATAACAACAATATGCAAAATCTGTCACCGAACGGGCGACACCCACCAATAACTCGCCATCCCAAGCGGTCACCAATAAATCAGCATGATGTAACATCGCCGCCACACGTTTTTCATCTTCTAATGGACGACGCACGCCTAACGAGGTTTTATTAAGCAGTTCAATAAATTGTTCTACTGAAATGGGAACGTTGGTTTTGTATTCGATCATATTGTGAACCCCGTGATGTCTGATATGCCATCCGTTATAGCAATTTTGCCGCCGCTTTATCCAAATACCATTCCGTCACGCCATTTTTTGCTTTGATTTTTGCAGCGGGATAAGGCAAGTTTTCTGCTGGCGTGGTTTGAATTTCTTTGAGGATTTCCGCTTTGCCTTCGCCTGTCACCAAATAGGTAATTCGTTTGGCTTGTTCAATTAATTTGGCGGTTTTGGAAATGCGGAGCTGTCCGCTTTCCGGATGTTTAGCAATCACTGCGAGGTTTTCATCCGCGAAATTGGTTTGATTCGGGAACAAGGAAGCGGTATGCCCGTCTGCGCCCATGCCGAGGATAATCCAATCAAAAACGCCGTCAGAAATGACCGCACTTAATTCCTCTTCAAAGCGTTTAAGCTCTAAGTGCGGTTCGTTTTCGCCACGAATTCGGTGAATGTTTTCTGCCGGAATGTTGATGTAGTCGAACAACAGTTTTTGTACTTCGCCGTAATTACTTTCGGAATCAGATGGCGGCACCATGCGATCATCGCCCCACCAGAAATGGAGGTTTTTCCAATTAATTTGATCGGCGTAAGGGGCTTGCGCCAAGGTTTTAAACAATAATTTCGGCGTGGAACCGCCGGACAGGGAAATGTGTACGGGGTGGTTTACTTGGCTATAAATCACAAATTCTTGGGCGATTTTTTCCACCGCACTTTGCGCGGTGGGGAAGGTGATGTAGTTCATGTTTTCTCTTCCTAAAATGATGGTGAGCGTTTTCTAACGCGAGCCTTATTCACTAACGCACGCGATAACGCGTGCGCCATCAAATAATTACACTTTTTTCTTCATCGCACCCGACGGTTTGCGCCAGACGCGACCCGCTTTAGCAATGAGTTTATCCGCCTCTGTCGGCCCCCAAGTGCCTGCTTCATATTCATACACTCTGCCGCGTTCGGCCTTGTAATCCAGAATAGGTTGTACAAATTTCCAGCAGGCATGAACCGCATCGGTACGGGCGAACAAGGTCGCATCACCTTTCATTGCATCCAATAACAAACGCTCATAAGCGGTTAACAGGCTCGGAGAGGCTAAATCCGCATAACGGAAATCCATCGAAACTTCCTTGGATTCAAACCCGGCGCCCGGTTTTTTCAAGCCGAAACGCATAGAAATGCCCTCATCCGGTTGAATGCGGATGATCAGTTTATTCTCCGGCGCGCTTTTACTGAACACAGGATGTGGCGTGGTTTTAAAGTGAATCACCACTTCTGTAACCCGCACCGGCAAGCGTTTTCCGGTACGCACATAAAACGGCACGCCCGCCCAACGCCAGTTATCAATCTCACAGCGTAATGCCATATACGTTTCCGTGTTAGAATCTTCAGGCACGCCTTTTTCCTGTAAATAACCCGCTACTGTTTCGCCGTTGATTTCAGCTTTAACATATTGACCCAACACGAGATTATTTTTTAAATCTTCCTGAGTTAACGGGTGCAAACAGTGCAATACTTTCGCCACTTCGTCACGCATGGAATTCGCATTGATAATTGCCGGCGGTTCCATGGCCACCATTGCCAACACTTGTAATAAGTGATTTTGGAACATATCGCGCATCGCACCGGAGCCGTCGTAATAACCGCCACGCTCTTCTACGCCAATAGATTCCGCGCCGGTAATTTCCACATATTCAATGTAGTTACGATTCCATAACGGCTCAAACAACCCGTTGGAGAAGCGCAAAACCAACAAATTTTGCACGGTCTCTTTGCCGAGATAATGGTCGATACGGTAAATTTGATGTTCTTCAAAGAAACGGTGGATTTGAATATCCAGTGCATGAGCGGTTTTTAAATCGTAACCGAAAGGTTTTTCCACGATAATCCGCTTCCAACCGTATTCTTCGGTGTTCAAGCCGTGTGCGGCGAGGCATTCGGGAATCACGCCATACAAACTCGGTGGCGTAGACATATAGTATAAGGTGTTGCCGCAGGTTTGATATTTGTCATGTAACTCATCAATACGCGGCACCAATTTGCCATAATCACGCGCATCAGAGGTGTTAACCGCTTGATAATAAAGATGAGAACAAAATTTCTCCAGCATATCGCCGTTGGCTTTTTCATGTTTAATGAGTGCCTGACGCATCTTCTCACGAAATGTTTCATCATTTAGCTCGCTGCGAGCCACGCCCAACACAGAGAAATTCTCCGTCAAACGTCCGATTTTATACAGGTTATACAGCGCCGGAATCAGTTTGCGGTGAGTCAAATCACCGGAGGCTCCAAAAATTACAATACAATTATTTTCTGCTTTCATTTGTTAAACCACATTTGTTTTAATAATTCGTGTTTATGATAGGTAAGATGATGTTTTATTTCCAATCGCTCTTATGAATCGGAGCGAAAGATTTTTTCCCAAGCAAAATCCTGCGTCGCCGCCATAATAAAATTCGGATTCACAAAAGATTCGCGTTGATTATAGGTTAAGGCTTGATAATTCAAATCAAAAACCACGCCGCCCATTTCCGACAATAAAATTTCTGCCGCCGCGGTGTCCCATTCGCCGGTTAAACCCAGACGGATGTAGCAATCACATTGCCCATCGGCCACCATGGTGCTTTTCAGTCCACTGGAGCCGAAAATATGAAATTCATAGTCAAAATTCTTGTTCAAAATCGACCGCACTTTTTCCGCCGCGGAGGAAGAGCCTACGGCAATGCGTAAGGCACGATTCGGTTTGATATCGCGAAATGTCAGTTTAATGTGCTGTTCTGCCGTTTTTTTATACGCGCCGAAACCTTGCATAGCATAGTATGTGCACTCCAATATTGGCGCATAAATAACGCCTAACACCGGTTGGCCGTTCTTTACCAAGCTAATTAAAATAGAGAATTGATCGGTACGATTAATAAATTGCTGCGTGCCATCAAGGGGATCAATAAGCCAATAAGATTGCCACCGACTACGCTCTTCCAGCGGAATTTGACAATTTTCTTCAGACAAAATAGGAATATCGGGTGTAAGTGCGGTCAGTTTTTCCGTTAAAAACTGACTAACAAACATATCCGCTTCTGTCACCGGGGTATTATCCTCTTTCATATGAACTACGACGGAATCTTGATAAAAGCGACGTAAATGCTCACCCGCCTGTTGGGCGATATCTATTACATCCTGCAATAAATGCGTCGTGAGTATAGGCATAGCGTCTCTCCTTGTCTTTGCTGAATTATCTCTCCTTCGGTAACAACAAAGGTAATGTCAGTACGGAATATAACGCCATACCGCAACTGAGTAGCAGCGCAACATCTAAAGCGCCGCTACGCAACCAAATGCCGAAAGTCATCGTTTTTTCAAACAACATCATGTAAATAAAACCTGCCACATTGCTATAACAAAACGCGATAATCGCCGAAATCAGAACAATAGCAAGTACATTGTAACGAATGTAACGATATGCTTTTGCCCACAATGCAATCAGAAATGCCGGAATGGTAGCGACAAAAAAAGTGACATACATATAGAACAGCACCAAATCCACAATGCCAAACATCTCGTCAGTATTGTCGCCAATACAAATCGCAATGATGGTTCCCAGAATTTGCATGATTAAAGGAAATATAATTAATGCTTTTAGATAAGGATAATTAGACTGCATAATTTCCCCGAGTTAAAAAAATAGGCTATCAGAAGATAGCCTATTTTAGATGAAATTACGAGATCACGCAGATTTTTTTGCTCTCAATACGCGAGAAGTGAAAATCGCTATGCCGATGACAAAGACAACCAAACCAAGCACTTCACCAATTGTGCCCCAGTTTTCTAAATTCAAGGCTAACGGAGCCTCAGAACCACCGGAGGTAACGGAGGCGGCAATAATAAAAGCTAGTACAACACCCATTAAACTTTCGCCCACAATTAAGCCTGCAGCAAACAAGGTGCCGAAACGCTCTGCCCGTTTGTTCGCGTCTTTGTCGCCACTACGCGCTACGTATTTGGTAATGTGACGGTTAATTAACCAAGCCAAGAATGCACCAGTCACTACCGGCATATTAATAGAAGGCGGTAAGTAAATACCAATTCCCACAGCCAATACCGGCAAAGCGAAGGTTTTGTTGCTCATTCTTTTCAAGAAGCTGTCAATGATAATTAACACAGCACCTAGACCCACGCCGGTTAAGATGTAAGTCCACTCCAATTTGTTAGAGAAAATCCCTTGTGAAATGGTGGTCATCAGGGTGGCTTGTGGTGCGGATAAGGCTTGTGACGGATCCATATCCGGGCGCGGTAAGGCACCGGTGAAGCCGTATGCGTGATAAAGAATTTCCAATACCGGTGCAATCACTAATGCCCCCACAAAACAACCGATAATCAATGCCACCTGTTGACGCCAAGGGGTAGCTTCCACCAATAAACCGGTTTTTAAATCTTGCAAGTTATCGTTAGAAATAGTCGCTGTCGTTAACACGATAGACGCCGTAAACAAGGTAAGTGCGGTCAAAAATTTCTGTCCATCGGCCGTTTCAAATAAGCCGGAAGCATTGCCGATAGAAACCAACACCAAGGAAATCACGATCACGGAAATAATCCCAATACCGGAAATCGGGCTGGAAGAGGCCCCTACAAGCCCGGCCATGTAACCGGACGCCGCCGCTATGAAAAAACCGATAAAAACTGCAAGGAATGTACAAACCACCACCAATAAGAGTGTTAATTCAGGTGAAATTGGCGCGGCAGCGATAAAGTGATGTAAAGAGATCACAATCAAGATAACAGTCGCGATCAAAATATAAATCATGGTTTTCGGCGCTAGGTCAATATCAATACGATGTTCGTATTCTGCCTGATGTCCCTTCAACATACGGAAAGAATGCGCCATACCTTGTACCATTGGTTTCATCAAAATCAATAAGGTCCAAATGGCCGCAATCCCGATCGTTCCTACGCCGATAAAACGCACTTTCGTTTTCCACATACTCATGGCGTAGCTGACGATGGTCGCATCGGTCGGCATATCACCGGACATAGTAAAGAATGGCACAGCCAAGCCCCAAGCGAAAAAGGTACCCAACAACATCGCAATACCGCCCACGATACCGATTAAATAACCGGCGCCTAACAATGCTAAAGAAAAGCCCATCGGAATTTGGAAGACGGCTTTTCCGCCTGGACCGGTAAACCAAGCGCTGGCTCCATCTGCCATAACACGTAAGCCATTGGTTAAGAAAGCCACTATGCTGGCAAAAATACCACCGTAAGCAATATCTTTGACACCACTTTCACCATAGGTATGATTCCCGGCTTTTAAAATTTCAGCAGCAGCGACGCCCTCAGGATAAGGCAAGTCACTATTTACCACCATGGCACGACGCAACGGAATGGTAAATAACACTCCCAAAGTACCGCCCGCCGCACAAATCAACATGGTTTGCCAGAACGGAAAATCCTGCCAATAGCCCATCATTAACAAACCCGGCAATACGAAAATCACGGAAGAAAGTGTCCCCGCAGAAGAGGCTTGGGTTTGCACCATATTATTTTCTAAAATACTGGAATCCTTGTAGAATTTCAGTACTGCCATGGATATCACGGCTGCCGGAATAGAGGAAGCAAAAGTTACCCCCACTTTTAAACCTAAATAAACATTAGATGCGGTGAACAGCACCGTAATCAGCGCCCCAAGCAGTATTCCCCGAAAGGTCAGTTCTTTTAAATTTGTCGATTGCATAACATACCCATTCATTAATTTTTATAAAAAATGACGATACCTTGGCAAAAAATCATAAAACAATCAAGATTCATTCGGTTTATTTTGCTTAAATTGAATTTTATTTAAATTTATATAAAATTTTTTAATATATTTTTAATTATTAGTCTTTCATTGGCGTCTACTCGGTAGCAAAATAAATAGCTGCAGGATATCGTTATAATCTTAAATTCATCTGTTTTAGTATCAATAGTAAGGAATCTTGGAGCATATCAATTTATTTATCTTAAATATACGATATAGTTCATCAAACCTAATTCTACTTAGGTAAATTAACCGCTAAAGGTTTCGTATCATCCAATTAATTATGAGTTTCCGTGAGGCTAAGAATGAACGCATTCATTGAATTACTTGCTAAAATTGTTGCACCGATGCAACGCCAATTTATTAATTTTGTACGCATTGCCATTTGTATCGTAATGGTCTGGATTGGGGGCTTAAAAGTCTGTCAATATGAAGCTGACGGCATTGCGCATTTTGTATCTAATAGTCCGTTTTTAAGTTTCTTGTACAAAAACGGATCGAATTTAGTACAAAATGACAAAGGCGAGCTGGTGAAAGAATATACCCTTTATAAAAATCCGGAGGGTAAAATGGTGGCGAAAAATATTGAATGGCATAAAGCGAACGGCACTTACACAGCCTCTTATATTATCGGTGCAATGATTGTAACCATCGGCTTATTAACCTTAGCCGGCATCTGGTCACCTACATTGGGGCTGTTTGGCGGTTTGCTCACGTTCGGTATGTCCATCGTCACCTTGTCGTTCCTGATTTTCACACCGGAAACCTGGGTGCCTAATTTGGGCGGTGATTTACCAACGCCGAATTATGGTTTCCCTTATTTATCTGCGGCAGGGCGGCTGGTTATTAAAGATATCATCATGATGGCAGGAGGATTGGTTGCTGCGGCTGAATGTGCTAATCGATGGTTAAAGGAGAAAAAATCCGTCTAATTAAAAAACCGATATGAAGCTTACCACGCTGTGATAGGCTTCTTCGTTTAATCAGGGCAAACATTGAAATATGGACTATTTAGATCAGCTAATTCGATTATCGGGAATTGAAGGAGAAATCAATATCCTCTGCCGTTTCTGGGGAGACTGGCTGGTTCATCACAAGCAGGAACCCAATTTAATCGGTAAATTTCACATTGTGTCACGTGGTGAATGTCAAATTCGGCTGAAAAATCAAACCTGCCACCTCAAACCAGGCGATGTGATCTTCCTGCCTTATGGTGAGGAACATAGCCTTCATCACGGCGAGGAAACAGAAAGCCTGATTACCGAAACCACACAGGGCGCATTCACATTGCATCGTAACAGCACAAGCGAATCCGATGATTTTGAAATGTTCTGCGGTTATTTCCGTTATCTCAATCTTGCCCAAAACCTGCTTTTTAACTTGCCCCATTGGTATCTTTCCAGTAATAACGCCGCCATCATGGCACTACTGGAATTACTGCGTAAAGAAACCGAAGAAAATTTGGGCAACAAAGTGGTTGTTAATGCGCTATGCAATATTCTCTTTACTTACTTGATCAGAGATTATCTGCAACATCATCAAGTCAATAAAGGCATTCTTGGCGCCTTACAGGATAAACGCTTAAAAAATGCAGTAAATGCCATTGTGGAAGCACCTAAAAAAAGCTGGAGCATGGAAGCTTTAGCGGAAAGTTGTGCTATGTCGCGCGCCAACTTCATCCGCGCATTCAAACAAAAAACCGGGATTCCACCCGGTAAATTTATGAGTATTATAAGAATGAACATTGCCGGCGTATTACTGAAAAACACCCAAAACCCCATTTCCGTCATTGCATCGGAAGTAGGCTACCAATCAGACACCCACTTTACCAAAGTCTTCAAATCGTATTACGGCATTTCCCCGGGGAAATACCGATTAATATAACCGCCGATTTATTTGTTAACTCACGCTTTTCGTTGCAAATAATCTCTGAGGCAATAAAGTGCGGTCAGATTTCTCGCTTCATTAAACGTAGAGTCGGCAAGTAATTCGTCTATTTTCGCTACAGGGAAACGCACTAATTGCAAGGGTTCAGGCTCATCACCCTCCAATTTGCTCAGATAAAAATCCGTGGCAAGTAAAATGTGCATCGGGTTATTCATAAAACTGACAGACGTATTAATAGTACGTAAATGCACCCATTTCCTTGCGCCCAACCCAATTTCTTCCTGCAATTCCCGATTGGCGCTTTGCTCCGGCGTTTCGCCCGCATCCATTCGTCCTTTCACAAAACCCAGTTCATAATTTTCCGTCCCTACGGCATATTCACGTACCAGCAATAAATCGTCACCATCAATGGCAACAACCATCACCGCCGCGTACTTACCGGGACGAAATCGTTCATAAGTACGACACTCACCATTGGCGAATTTCAAATCCACCGATTGAATCTCAAAAATAGTTGATTTTGCTATGGTTTTTATATTTAAAAGCTGCGGTTTTATTAAGTCGCTCATACTACATTCCTGATTTTACAAACATCTAAAATGGCGATACCATACCCCACTATTTGCACAAAGAAAAGGAACGGCACGAATGAATCGAAAAAAATTAAATTGGCAGGCAATTGATACCGTAATTTTGGACTTAGACGGTACGCTAATTGATCTTTATTTCGACCATCGTTTTTGGAAAAACGTGGTGCCACAGGCCTATGCACAAAAATTTAATCTCTCGGTAGAGCAAAGTCGCGAATTGATTCACCATCGTTATCAACAAGTGGAATTCAGTATGCAATGGTATTGCATTGATTTTTGGGAAGAAAGCCTGAATTTACCCTTGCGGGAATTGATGCAACAACAGCGTGAATACATCAAAGTGCGGTCGGATGTTTATCCGTTTTTACAAGCCGCCCGCGAGCGCCGCAAAAAATTGATTCTGCTGACCGACAGTCACCCATTCAGTTTAGAAGAAAAATTAAAACACTGCGATTTAGCACCGCACTTTGACTTGTTGCTTTCCAGCCATCAGTTTAACGCACCGAAAGTGGAGCAATCCCTGTGGCACAGCTTGCAACAATTCTCGCCGTTTGATCCGCAACGCACCTTATTTATTGACGATACGGAACCCGTGTTGGATAGCGCTAAACAATTCGGCATCGCTTATACCATCGGCGTGGAAAACCCCGACAGCACGTTATCAGATAAAACCTTCGCCCGTCATTGCTCGGTAAAAAACTACCGCACTTTGATTTAACGGAACGGCACACATGGCAAAACATCAACCCACTGAAGAAAAAGACCCGGTTCGTCTGGACAAATGGCTTTGGGCGGCGCGTTTTTACAAAACCCGTACGCTCGCTAAAGAGATGATTGACGGCGGTAAAGTGCATTACAACGGGCAACGTACCAAACTGAACAAAATAGTGGAAGTAGGTGCCACCCTCAAATTACGTCAAGGCAACGAAGAAAAAGAAGTGGTGATTTTAGCCTTATCCGCCCAACGTCGTAGTGCACCGGAAGCCCAGTTGCTTTATCGCGAAACGGAACAAAGCCTTACCAATCGTGAAAAACTTGCAATGGCACGTAAAATGAACGCCCTTTCGATGCCACATCCCGATCGTCGCCCCGATAAAAAAGAACGTCGCGATTTACTCAAATTTAAACATCAACAGCAAGATTAACCGCACGCCTTGTAATGGCCGCAAACGCCCTTATATTTGAGCGAACAGTATTTATTAGGAACAACACAATGACAAATTACACACAAGACAATGACCAACTTTATCGTTATCTCTTTAAAGATCGCGCCGTGCGCGGTGAATGGGTTCGCCTAAATCAAACCTTCAACGACACGTTAAACACCCATCATTATCCACAAGCCGTACGCAATTTATTGGGCGAAATGATGGTCGCCACCAGCCTACTCACTGCCACCTTAAAATTTAACGGCAACATTACCGTGCAAATTCAAGGCGATGGCCCGTTAAAACTGGCTCTCGTTAACGGCGACGACCAACAACGCCTACGCGCCCTTGCCCGCCTGCAAGGTGATATCCAAGACGGCATGAGCCTACATGAAATGATCGGCAAAGGTGTTTTAGTCATAACCATCGCCCCGCAAGAAGGCGAGCGTTATCAAGGGGTTGTGCCTTTAGATAAACCGACCATTACCGAATGTTTGGAAGACTATTTCATTCGCTCCGAACAACTACAAACCCAGCTCATCATTCGCACCGGCGAATACCAAGGCCAACCGGTAGCGGCAGGCATGCTATTACAAATTGTACCGGATGGTTCCGGCTCACCGGAAGATTTTGAGCATTTGGCAACTTTAACCGCCACGATCAAAGACGAAGAAATTTTTGGCTTAACCGCCGAAGAACTGCTTTATCGCTTATACCACGAAGAAATCGTCGAACTCTTCCCGGCGCAGGCAGTCCATTTCTATTGCGGTTGCTCCCAAGACCGTTCCGGCGCAGCGTTATTGCTCATTTCCGATGAAGAAATCGAGCAAATCCTCGCCGAACACAATGGCAGCATCGATATGCAATGCGAACGCTGCGGCACTCATTATTTCTTCAATAAAGAAGCGATTGAGAAGTTGAAGCAGTCAAAGGAATAATCCAAAAATACCATAGGGACAGGCTTTATACCTGTCCTATTCATATCCCCGGATTCTCGGACAGACATAACGTCAGTCTCTACAACGAAATTCCCCACTCTCGCAAACATCATGAGCGCAACGCTAAACAAAAAGTGCGGTCACAAAATCTGAAGAATTTTGAAAGTCGGCTTTGCCAACAGCACTAAAGACGCCAATAAATCCAATGAATTTTTAACATTCCCATTATTTGCCCAAATTCCCCAAGAAAGCTTGCGCTTTTTTTGCTATGCTAGAGCTTATTTTTAACTTGCCCGAGCCGACCATGACCGAACACATCTCCGATTCACAACCTTCAGAAAAACACGCTGAAAATCAACCGCACTTTAACCCAGCCGATCAGCAGGAAACGACCCACTTCGGGTTCAAAACCGTGGCGAAAGAAGAAAAGCAAAAACTGGTGGCGAATGTGTTTCATTCGGTGGCCGACAAATACGATTTAATGAATGACTTGCTTTCTTTCGGCATTCATCGCCTGTGGAAACGCTTTACGATTGATTGCAGCGGTGTGCGCAAAGGACAAAAAGTATTGGATTTGGCAGGTGGCACAGGGGATTTTACAGCGAAATTTTCCCGTTTAGTGGGCCAAAGCGGTGAAGTGGTGTTGGCAGACATTAACGACTCCATGTTGCAGGTAGAGCGCGAGAAATTGCGCAATCTCGGTGTGGTAGATAATGTGAATTATGTGCAAGCCAATGCGGAAGCTCTGCCGTTTCCCGACAATACTTTCGATTGTGTCATTATCAGCTTTGGCTTACGCAATGTGACGGATAAAGACAAAGCCCTGCGCTCCATGTATCGCGTATTAAAACCGGGCGGTCGCTTGTTAGTTTTGGAATTTTCCAAGCCGATTTTAGACCCGCTCAGCAAAGCCTACAATTTTTACTCTTTCAATATTCTGCCGAAAATCGGTGAAATGGTAGTGAATGACGGCGAAAGTTATCGCTATTTAGCAGAATCTATTCGTATGCATCCCGCACAAGAACCGCTAAAAGAGATGATGCTTCAAGCAGGCTTTGAGGAAGTCAGTTATTACAACCTCACCGCCGGCATTGTGGCGTTACATCGCGGTTATAAATTCTAAGGAAAAGCTATGAATTTAGACATTGCGACACTAAAACAACAATTGATGTTGCCCCAATTACTCAATAGCGGTTTAGAGTCGGTGCTAAATTATCTCATCGGTCGAACCGCCTATTGCGCACCATATTTACGCAAACTGGCAGGCAAAAGTTTACAAGTTAACGTAAAAAACATGGATATTACGCTGTTCTTTCTATTTTCGGAAAGCCGTGTCGATATATTACAGCAATACGAAACTACGCCCGATTGCGCCGTTACCGTCAGTTTGAAGTTGTTATTTACGCCATTAAAAAAATCGCAAATCAGCCAATGGATTAATGATAAATCTATCGTCTTGGAAGGCGATTTGCAGGTGTTGCAGGATTTTGCCACGTTGGTGGAGTTTTTGGAAAAAGATCCTGCCGAACTGTTATCTCCTTATGTGGGCGACATTGCGGCGCAAAGTGCGGTCAATTTTTTACGCAAAATTACCGCTATCGGTCGGCAGAAATTGAGCCAAAGCCAACGTTATTGGGGCGAACGCCTAACAGAAGAATGGCAACTGATTTCTCCCGCCTTAGCCCTTGCGGACTTTGCCGATGAAGTAAAAATGTTGGAAAAACAGACCGCACTTTTAGAACAAAAAATAAATCAATTAACGGAATCCAAATGAATTTGGCAAATCTGAAACGGCTGTACAAAATTATTCATACCTTTCTCGTCTATGGTCTTGACGAGGTGTTGCCACATAATGGTTACATCCGCCCGTTGCGCTGTTGGCGTAAAACGCTATTTTGGCTACGCAATAAACACAAGGGGCTTGCCTTTGGTGTACGTTTGCGTTTGGCTCTGCAGGAACTTGGGCCGGTGTGGATTAAGCTGGGGCAGATGCTCTCCACCCGACGGGATTTGTTCCCGCCGGAAATCGCAGATGAACTGGCACTATTGCAAGATCAGGTAGATCCCTTTGACGGCAAACTGGCACGCGCCGAAATTGAACGGGCATTAGGCGGTCAATTAGAAACTTGGTTTGATGACTTTGACGAGAACGCCCTGGCATCCGCCTCTATTGCCCAAGTACACACGGCAAAATTCAATGCTTCACAGCCGTTAGCGGGGCAAGAAGTGGTGTTGAAGGTTATTCGTCCGAATATTCAACAGGTGATTGATGCGGATTTGGCGCTGATGTATCGCCTTGCCGGTTGGATTCCCCGTTTATCGGCGGAAGGTCACCGCCTGCGCCCGGTAGAAGTGGTACGTGAATACGAAAAAACCTTACGGGACGAATTGGATTTGCGCCGTGAAATGGCTAACGCTATACAGTTACGCGCCAATTTTGAAAACAGCCCGATGTTATACGTTCCGCAAATGTATTCGGATTTTTGCCATAAAAATGTCATTGTTATGGAACGCATTTACGGCATTCCGGTGTCTGATGTTGCCACCTTGGAACAAAACGGCACGAATATGAAATTGTTGGCGGAGCGTGGCGTGCAGGTGTTTTTCACACAGGTGTTTCGTGACAGTTTTTTCCATGCCGACATGCATCCCGGCAATATTTTTGTCAATCCGCAACACCCTGAAGATCCGCAATACATCGGCATCGACTGCGGCATTGTGGGACGCATGAACGATCACGATAAACGCTATTTGGCGGAAAGTTTCGTGGCGTTTTTTAACCGCGATTATCGCCGCGTGGCGCAAATGCACGTGGAATCCGGTTGGACGCCCGCCGACACTAATATTGACGAATTTGAACAGGCATTCCGCGAAGTATGCGAACCGATTTTCGCCAAACCCCTGTCGGAAATTTCTTTCGGTCATGTGCTGTTAAATCTCTTTAACGTGGCACGCGAATTTAATATGCAGGTGCAACCTCAATTAGTGTTGTTGCAAAAAACGCTGCTCTATATTGAAGGGTTAGGGCGTCAACTTTATCCGCAGCTGGATTTATGGGACACCGCGAAGCCATTCTTACAAAATTGGTTGGATGAACAAATGGGTGTGAAAGCCGTATTGAAAACCGTCAAACAAAAACTGCCTTACTGGCGTGAGCATTTTGCCGAATTACCGGAAAATGTTATGGATGCGTTGCAACAACAACGGGTTATTGCACATCAGCTGATTGAATTAAATCGTAAAATACAGAAAAAACAGCATACCGTAAGCAAATACTACGCTCTGTTGATTGGCGCATTGGTTTTCATTTCCACCCTGTTGCAATTTCAGCAATTGCCGGGGTGGTTAAGTGCGGTGTTTTTTACGCTCAGTTTTATCATTTGGTTGTTGGGTCTATTGGTGCGTTAACGCGTGTCGCCACAGGCTTCGACACAATACGAACTAAATCAATAAATCCAAAAATAATCAGGCTTAGCTATTGTTCAACGAGGGCAAAACGGGTATAGTCAGACACGTTTTTAACTTACAAATTTCATCTATTAACGAGGTTTTTATGGGCGGTATTAGCATTTGGCAATTAGCGATTTTAGTCTTAATCATTGTATTGCTATTCGGTACGAAAAAATTACGTACTTTAGGCACAGATTTAGGCGAATCGGTAAAAGGCTTCAAAAAAGCAATGAACGAAGAAAATAAAGCGGAAGATGCGGGTTTTAATCAAGTAGAACAAAAACAAAACGCGCAGCCGGAACAACAAAAAAACAAAGACAAAGAACAGGCTTAATTCGTGTTTGATATTGGTTTTTCCGAAATTCTATTAGTTTGCATTGTGGGCTTAGTGGTACTAGGCCCACAACGTTTACCGGTGGCAATTCGCACTGTAATGTCTTGGGTGCGCACCATTCGTGGTTTGGCTGCGAATGTACAAAACGAGTTGAAACAAGAATTAAAATTGCAGGAATTACAAGAAAGCATTAAAAAAGCGGAAACTTTAAATCTCAAAGCCCTGTCGCCGGAATTAGGCAAAACGGTTGAAGAGTTGAAAGCCTCCGCCGATAAATTACGTGCTGATCTAGAACAAAAGGCGAGCGACAGCAACACCACCTTGCAAGATCAAATCAAGCAAATGAAAAGTGCGGTGGAAAATCCTGATGAAAACAACGACATCCATCCCGGCTCAAATGACCACAACCCGATGGCCAACTACGACATTCTCGATGTCGAAGATTTTTCCGAGCAAAACACGGAAGCTTTGGCTGTCGCAGAAATGTCGCGTAATTCGACCGCACTTTCCCCGGCAGAACAAGCGGAGCAAGAAGAAATCGAGCTGGATGAAAAACTGGCTTATTACATCAATCAATACGATCCGGATAATCCTTTGCCGGCCAATTCAGAAGATGCCCATTCGGAGAAAACCGAACAATCCTCAAATAAAAGCTAGGGCGCAACCCTCAATTAGGACAATTTATGACCAGCGTTGACGACACTCAACCCCTCATCACTCATCTGGTAGAACTGCGCAACCGTTTATTACGCAGCATTATTTTCGTTGCCGTGATATTTGTGGCGCTCGTTTACTTTTCTAATGAAATTTATAACTTTGTGGCAGCCCCTTTAACGGCTAACCTACCGAACGGTTCCAGCATGATTGCCACCAACATCGCCACGCCGTTTTTCACCCCAATCAAACTGACCGGCGTTGTCGCGATTTTTATTTCCGTACCTTATTTGCTCTACCAAATCTGGGCGTTTGTAGCACCGGCGTTATATCAACATGAAAAACGCCTGATTTATCCGCTGTTATTTTCCAGCACACTGTTGTTTTATTTAGGCGTGGCCTTTGCTTACTATGTGGTATTCCCACTAGTGTTTGGCTTTTTAACCAAAACTGCACCGGAAGGCGTGGCTATCGCCACCGACATCAGTAGCTACTTAGATTTTGTTCTCACCCTTTTCTTGGCTTTTGGTATCTGCTTTGAAGTGCCTGTCGCCATCATTCTGCTGTGCTGGACAGGTGTCACTACGCCGGAAGATTTAAAAGCCAAACGCCCTTATATTATTGTGGGTGCATTCTTTATCGGCATGCTTTTAACCCCGCCGGATGTGTTCTCACAAACCCTGCTTGCCATTCCAATGTGTTTGTTATTTGAAGTAGGTGTCTTCTGCGCACGTTTTTACCGTCCGCGTGAAGAAAATGAAACCGCTCAAAAAGAAAACAACACATCTAATCACTAATTCAATTCGGGAGATAATATGACACAACAAATTTTTACCGGTTTTCCAACCCGTCGTTTACGCCGTATGCGTAAACAGGATTTTAGTCGCCGCTTGATGGCGGAACATAAACTGACTGTTGATGATCTGATTTATCCCGTATTTATTATTGAAGGTGAAAATCATCGTGAAGCCGTGCCTTCCATGCCAAACGTAGAACGTTTAACCATCGATCAACTGTTAATTGAAGCAGGTTTATTGGTGAAATACGGCGTGCCGGTGATTGCGCTGTTTCCTGTGGTAGAACAGGCGAAAAAATCCTTAATGGCGGAAGAAGCCTATAACCCGAACGGCTTGGTGCAACGCGCAGTGAAAGCGCTTAAAGCCGCCTATCCTGACCTTGGCGTGTTAACCGATGTGGCGCTTGACCCTTACACCCTACACGGACAAGACGGCATTATCGACGAAGAGGGCTACGTGCTGAACGACATCACCACCGACGTATTAATCAAACAAGCCCTTTCCCACGCAGAAGCCGGCGCAGATGTGGTCGCGCCAAGCGACATGATGGACGGCCGCATCGGCAGAATCCGCAACGCCTTGGAAGAAAAAGGCTTTATTAACACCCTCATCATGGCTTACTCCGCTAAATATGCCTCCAACTATTACGGCCCGTTCCGTGACGCTGTGGGCTCTTCCGGCAACTTAAAAGGCGGTGATAAAAAGACCTATCAATTAGATCCGGCTAACAGCGACGAAGGCTTACAAGAAGTAGCATTAGACTTGGAAGAAGGCGCCGATATGGTGATGGTGAAACCGGGTATGCCATATTTAGATTTAGTCTATCGCGTAAAACAACAATTCGGCATACCAACCTTTGCCTACCAAGTGTCCGGTGAATACGCCATGCATATGGCCGCCATTCAAAACGGCTGGTTGAAAGAAAAAGAATGTATCATGGAATCTTTACTTTGCTTCAAACGTGCCGGCGCTGACGGTATTTTGACTTACTTCGCCAAACAAGTGGCAGAGTGGTTGTATTTGGAAGGAAGGAAAGAATAAATAATTTCCAGATAGAAGATCTAAAGAAAAAGCCGAATAATCCTATTCGGCTTTTTTTATACGGAAAGTGCGGTGGAAAAACACATGATTTTGTGACCGCACTTTTATCTTTTATTGCAACAACGAAATATCCGCCACCTGTAAGAATAACCCTTGCAACGTGTTCAAAATGGCTAGGCGGTTTTGACGCAATTTGGCATCCTCCGCATTCACCATCACATTATCAAAGAAGTTATCCACCGGTTGACGCAAGCCGGCGAGTTTATCCAACACCGCGGTGTATTCGCCTTGTGCGATTAATGGCTGAACTTCTTTCGCCAGACTTAACACGCTTTGCGCAAGCACTTGTTCTGCCGGTTCAACGCATAACGCCACATCAATTGTGCCAATGTCGTCTTCCGCTTTCGCCAAAATATTCGCCACACGTTTATTGGCGGCTGCCAAGGCCTCCGCAGAATCAAGTGTACGGAAGTGTGAAACCGCACGCACGCGCGCATCAAAATCAGCAGGACGAGTTGGTCGACGCGCCAATACCGCTTGAATCACATCCACCGCAATGCCTTCATCTTGATACCATGCACGGAAACGACCGAGCATGAAGTCCACCACATCGGCGACCACGTTTTGATTAGTGAGTTTATCGCCGAAAAGTGCGGTGGATTTTTTCACTAAATCTTCTAAATCCAGTGGTAAGTTTTTCTCAACGATAATACGTAATGCGCCTAACGCTGCGCGGCGTAATGCAAATGGGTCGGCACTGCCTTTCGGTGCTTGTCCGATACCGAAAATACCTGTTAAGGTGTCAAATTTATCCGCTAAAGCAACCGCACTTGCCACTAGAGATTTTGGTAATTCATCGCCGGCAAAGCGTGGCATATATTGTTCATTTAACGCCACCGCAACTTCTTCGTCCTCACCGTCATGACGGGCATAGTGCATCCCCATCACGCCTTGGGTGTCAGTGAATTCAAATACCATGTTGGTCATCAAGTCACATTTTGACAGTAAGCCGGCGCGTTTTGCTTTCGCTTCGTCTGCGCCGATTTGTTTTGCAATTTCGCCTGCTAGTTGCTCAATGCGGTCAGTTTTGTCTTTCAATGTACCCAGTTGTTGTTGGAATAACACGGTTTCTAAGCGTGGTAAACGATCAACCAGTTTTTGTTTTAAGTCGGTTTTGAAGAAGAATTCCGCATCGGTTAAACGTGGGCGAACCACTTTTTCGTTACCTTCGATAATCGCGGTTGGATCTTCCGGGTTGATGTTCGATACGAAAATAAAGTGCGGTAATAATTTGCCATTTTTATCATAAATTGGGAAATATTTTTGGTCGCCTTTCATGGTGTAAACCAAGGCTTCCGCAGGCACGGCTAAGAAACGTTCTTCGAATTTTGCCGCTAATACGTTTGGATATTCCACCAATGAAGTCACTTCTTCAAGTAAGCTTTCTTCAATATCCGCTACGCCGCCAAGTACGGTCGCTTTTGCTTGAGATTTTGCAAGAATTTCTGCTTTACGCTCGTTGAAATCGGCTACCACAGAACCTTTTTCACGCAATAATTGCGGATATTGGTCTGCATGTTGAATTTCAAATTCTTTCTCGCCTAAGAAACGGTGACCTCGAATGGTGCGTGCGCTTACTACACCTAAGATTTCGCCTTCGATTAACTCATCACCTAACAGCATAGTTACCGTGTGAACCGGACGGATAAATTGCACGGTTTTATCTGCCCAACGCATTGGTTTTGGAATTGGCAATTTTGCTAACGCGTTTGCCACAATGCCGTTAAGCAAGTTTTTAGTCGGCTGACCTTCAATTTTCGCACGGTGAACGAGCCATTCGCCTTTATCAGTCGCAATGCGTTCTGCTTGCTCAACGGTAATCCCACAACCACGCGCCCAGCCTTCTGCCGCTTTCGTTGGTTTGCCTTCTGCATCGAAGGCGGCTGATACTGCCGGCCCGCGTTTTTCGATTTCTTTGCTTGGTTGCTGTGTAGCTAAGTTCAACACTTTCACCGCCAAACGGCGCGGCGCCGCAAACCATTCGATTTTGTCAAAGGTTAAACCCGCTTGGTTTAATTCCGCTTCAACGTTATCCGCAAAAGAGGTTGCTAATGTTTTGAGAGCTTTTGGTGGCAGCTCTTCTGTGCCGATTTCTACTAGGAAGTTTTGGGTTGTCATTTTATTTTCTCTTGTAAGGTGTGCATGATTCCACCACTTAATTTTAAATTTTGTAATGCGTTTACACGCACAACTACGAACTATGATACTTCAGAAAAACCAATCTCTTTAAGTAGCATTTTTCCTAAATGAGTTATATATCTAGAACCTTTTGGTTTTCCTGATGATTTATCATAAATAGGCATATTCGTATTTCTATCTATATTGAATTTAGTTTTTATTAAACCTAATCGTTCTAAGTACTCTTTATAGCTCTCTTGAATAGCAGATTTATCCATCTGCTCTTCTGAAGCACCAATATAATTCCTAGCTAAAGTTAAGGTACTTTGATGTTTACTTCTAAATTCTTCATCACCACCTAGTGTTGGGTATAAATAAAACCTTAACCAAATAATCTCTTCATCATTTAGCTCTGACAATAAATTTAGTAAATAGATAGATTGAGATATTTGTACTTGTTCTTTATTTAATCCATTCGCCACTATAAGAGGCAATATGCTCAAGACGCTTTTCACTAGTAGCTCGAAAAGCGTAGAATAAACCATCTTCAAACAATGCTGTATTAGATAATTTTTCAGCTTCTGAACCTATCAAACATTCTAAATTAGATATTCTTTTTGCTAGTTCTCTAATATAGTTAGTTATTCTGTCTTCACGTGGCTTTCCTACTAATTTTTTAATAATTCCACTCACAACAGAACCACCAGGAAATTCTCCTAAAATAGAATTTGCAACTGAAATTAGTTTATCTGTATTATTTTCATCTAAATCATCATTCTGCATATATTTTTTCTCAACGAAGTTTTTGCGAATTTTATTTTAGATATTTTTCATAGGATTGCATGAAAGTTACTTCTTGCCGTTCTCAATCCCCTCACTCAACACCTGCTGAAAACGTTCATAATCACAGAAACCACTTTCGTCTTTTGTACAAGCCTCAAGCGTTAATGCCGTTTGTTTTGGTGGTGTAGCAAGGCTTAACGGCGTTAGTTTAACGAGTTGCTCAGTACTTTGATACACATAATCCAACTTAAATTTCAATTTGCCACTTGGCTTATGTTTCCACACTTCAAACATCAGTTTTCCGCCAATTGGGATATTTTCCAATGAATCCTCTAATTCATAGGGCGCAACACCCAGTGAGGCCAGCAAAGCAACAACATTGGAATCATGTCCGACTAATAAACTAATTTTATTTTCGCTGTTTAATTGTCGTTGAATAAATTCCAATAATGGATACGAAGCATTTTGTGCTAACGCTTTGTTATTTTTAAATAAAGTACGGTAATATTCATTTTTAATTTCATTAATCGCACGCCATTTTTCTTTGCTATCTACTTTACCGTTAGCAATTTCAGAAGACGGTTTACCAACGTAATATGCAAGCAATAGCGCATTGATAATTTTTTTCGAAGTACTAATTGAGCCGGTAATTTTCACCGATTTACCGTTTCCAATACTGTAATCACCGGTTTTCCCACCTAAATCACATTCACCTTTTTGCAAACAATTTGGCGAGTTTTTGTAATCAATTAGCTCACTTAATAACGCATAATTCGGTGCAAGTTTCTTCTGTAATGCATTTAAATCTACGTTATTTTTTGCAGATTCAATTAAGTCTTTACTTGGGTTATGTGCTTGTATATTGAAAATGGGATCTTTCTCTGAACCAATTTTACCGTGATGTTGTAATTGCACATTACAACCTGCAAAAGCGCCTGCTACAATTGCTTGCCCTGTTGCAATGGTTCGTTGCACACCATTGGCATAAGCAAAAATGCCTTCACCTGATGCACAACGTTCTGTGGTTAATAACCCTTTGTCTGCAAGCCATTGGCCTAAATATTGCCCAAAGTAAATTTCCAATACTGTGCCTTTTGCGGTGAGATAACCTGATGGTACATCCCATTTCGCCCAAGCATACGGGGAATATTTAGCCATTTCTTGCGGATTTTTTTCCACAGGTGAGCGTAGACCGTGTCGGCTAAAAATCAATACTTTCTCTAATTCATAATCTGCATTCGGTGTGTTTTGGCTATTTTCTGTTGCAAATATACTGCTTGCCAGAGTACAACCGAGTAAAAATGTAGTTATTCTTTTCATCATCTTAAAAAAAATCGCTTTTAATTTTGCTTGTTCTAAAATCACATCACCATTTTCTAACAACAAGGCAGAAATCCTAAATAGCCATTCACTTTAACGACATAAAGTGCACTATTGTTATCACGTAAGCGTATAAATTGTTTTAGATTTGATAACGAAGTAAGAATTGCTATTTCTTCATAATCCACGTCTAAACGCACTAACTCTGCCACAAAAGGAACAGTATCTGGGTATTTTTCAGCATAAAAAATTTGTTTGCTCATTTTTCTCTACTAAAGTACAGGGAAATTTAACCGCACTTTTGTAAATTATAGTTACATCTTATCTTTTACAACCTGGGAAGCCTAAGGCTTTACGACTAGCATAATAGGCTTCTGCCACACCTTTAGTAAGCGAGCGAATGCGTAAAATGTAGCGTTGACGCTCAGTAACGGAAATCGCTTTGCGCGCGTCTAACAAGTTAAAGCTGTGTGCCGCTTTTAAGATGCGCTCGTAAGCCGGCAATGGTAACGGACGCTCTAATTCCAATAAGCTTTTCGCTTCTTTTTCATATTGATCGAAACAATGGAATAAGAAATCGGTGTCAGCATATTCAAAGTTGTAGGTGGATTGTTCCACTTCGTTTTGGTGGAATACGTCACCGTAAGTGGTTTTACCCAGCGGGCCATCAGACCAAACTAAGTCATACACGGAATCCACGCCTTGAATGTACATCGCCAAACGCTCTAAACCGTAAGTCACTTCGCCGGTAACCGGTTTACATTCTAAGCCGCCCACTTGTTGGAAATAGGTAAATTGAGTCACTTCCATGCCGTTTAACCACACTTCCCAGCCCAAGCCCCATGCGCCTAAGGTTGGGTTTTCCCAGTTATCTTCCACGAAACGAATGTCGTTTTTGGTCGGGTCAAAACCAAGCATTTCAAGGGAACCTAAATACAATTCTTGAATATTGTCCGGAGAGGGTTTAATCACCACTTGGAATTGGTAGTAATGCTGTAAACGGTTTGGGTTTTCGCCATAGCGACCATCGGTCGGACGGCGTGAAGGTTGTACATAAGCAAACGCCATCGGCTCCGGGCCTAACGCGCGTAACGCGGTCATCGGGTGAGAGGTCCCCGCGCCCACTTCCATATCAAAGGGTTGCACAATGGTACAGCCTTGGTTCGCCCAGTATTCTTGTAAAGCAAGAATCATGCCTTGGAAAGTTTTTCTATTAAATTTTGTCATAATATGTTCTGTCTATTTAGGTGGAGAAAATGTGTGTCATTATACTGAAAACACAAGGCGGGATAAAGGAAAGGCGGAAAAAAGTGCGGTGGAAAAAACACTTAGATTTTTAACCGCACTTTAGGAGTCATCGTGTAGTAAATCCTACGGATTAGCCGCCTGCTTTTTTGCCAAAATCCCGTCAAGATTTGTTTCTAACCAATCCACCAACTCAAACATCTTATTAGAAGCCTCTGCTCCAAATTCTGTTAATGTATAATCCACTTGCGGTGGCACGGTATTATAGGATTTACGGATTAACATGCCATCGGCCTCCAGTTCCTGCAGGGTTTTAGTCAACATACGTTCGCTTACACCATCAATCGCACGGCGAAGTTCACTAAAACGCTTGGTGCCGGAATGCAAACTCACCAACACCAATGCCCCCCAGCGACTGGTTAAATGCTGCAAAATTTGTCGGGAAGGACAGGCAGAAGCCAACACATTGCCACGCTCAACACTTTTTTCCATTTTTATTTCCTTAAAAATCAATAGATTAAAAATTATTTTCAAAAAATTTCAAAACTTACGTTTATGTAAGTACTTCCCAAAAGTAAGTGTTGAAATATAATACGTCACATCAAGCGAACAAGCAAATGTTCAAACATCATTTCAACTTAACGAGAAGGAAAACATCATGACAACGAAAACTATCGCAATTACCGGTGCAACAGGTCAATTTGGCGCAATCGCGTTAAATTTATTAAAAGCCAAAAATGCCAACGTCATCGCACTTGTGCGTTCTCCGGAAAAAATTTCCGGTGTAGAAGCCCGCAAATTTGATTATTCAAAAACAGAAGGGCAAGTAGAGGCATTACAAGGCGTGGATACGTTAATTTTGGTATCAAGCAACGAAATTGGAAAACGTTGCTTCATACAACACAATAACGTAATTGGATCGGCGAAAAAGGCAGGAGTGAAACACATTATTTACACCAGTTTACTGGGTGCTACCAACGACAATACCGTGCAATGCCTTGCCAGTGAACATGTTGAAACCGAAGCTGCATTAAAAGCCTCCGGCATCACTTACACCATTTTGCGTAACACGTGGTACACGGAAAATTACACAGACCTTATCCCAGCCTCGATAGCAAACAATGCATTTTATGGTTCGGCACAAAATGCGCGTATTGCATCCGCACTTCGCGCAGAACTTGCAGAAGCAGCCGTAAACGTCGCACTAGGTGAAGGTCACGATAACCAAACGTACGAACTTTCCGGCTCAACCAGCTACACCTTGGCTGACTTAGCTGCAGAAATCAGCAAACAAACCGGTAAGAACATTCCTTACGTAGATATTCCAACTACTGACTATGCTAATGAATTAGTAAAAATGGGTTTGCCAAAAGAAATTGCAGCATTCTCTGCTGAATGTGAAATATATGTTGCAAACGGTGCATTATTCTCAGAAGACAAAACCCTTGAGAAATTGCTTGGCCGTCCAACAGCAGGATTGGATGTGGCGGTGAAACAGGCGCTTTAACCGCTTGAACCGTGGGTATAAATACCCGCGGTTACGGCATAAGCATACCCCGCTAGGGTATTTGTAACGCCCCAACCCTAACGGGGTTGCATGATGCCTAACCTAGGGTAACTTGTTACTCTAGGTTTTTTTAGTCTTTAAGGAAACCCAAATGACCTTTGAAACCCGATTGAAAGCAGTTAAATCTGCTCTTGAAACCGCAGATTTTGTCTTGATTGGTGCCGGCGCCGGTTTTTCTGCGGCAGCAGGGCTGACTTATAGCGGCTCACGCTTTACCAATAATTTTCAGCCGTTTATCAAAAAATATGGCATGACAGATATGTATTCCGCGGCCTTTTACCCTTTCACCAAGCCTGAGCAAAAATGGGCATACTGGGCAAAGCATGTTTGGCATAATCGCTGGCAACCTAATGCCTTGCCGTTGTATTGCGAATTGTTTGATTTGGTGAAAGATAAAAATTATTTTGTGCTAATCACCAACGTGGATGCGCAATTTGAAAAAGCAGGTTTTGACCCAAACCGCCTATTTGTAATACAAGGAGATTACGGTAAGTTGCAATGCAAAAATGCCTGCCATGATACGTTATATAGCAATGAATCTTTGGTTAAACAATGGCTGGCGGAAACAGATGAAAAAACGTTGGAAATTCCGACCGCACTTGTGCCTCATTGCCCCAAATGCGGCGGTGAAATGACAATGCATTTGCGGGTGGACGGCAATTTTGTGGAAAACGCTGATTGGCACACAGTCCAAGCACGTTATGCCAAATTTGCAGAAAAAGCCTTACACGGCAAGAGCGTTTATCTGGAACTTGGCGTTGGCTTCAACACACCGGCCATTATCCGTTACCCTTTTGAGCAGATGGTTTACCACAATCCAAATGCTTTACTTGTACGCTTAAATCGCGATTATCCCGAAGGTTTTGCAGAAACAATGGATAAAACCGTAGCATTTGCGGAAGATCCCAATAAAGTCCTACACGCATTATTGTAGATAACCCAAACAAAAAGGACAGACATAAATTTTGTCCCTACAGGAGGCTAAAATGAATCAAATCCCTTTCTTAATCCATTGCTTACGCCACGATTTGGCTATTCCTAAAGATCCCATCGAACAACGCCAACTCTTACGCGCTGTGATGAATGTACATAACCCAAACGACCCGATTCCAGAAGCATATTGGGCGGTACAAGATGAATTATTACAAGCAGAAACGCGGCAAAAAGGCGTCGTGACGTTGGATGATCTCACGCCCATCGCGCCACAAATTTACCTTTGGCAAGGGGATATTACCCGTTTGCAAACAGACGCCATTGTGAACGCGGCGAATAGCCAATTATTGGGTTGTTTTCATCCTTTGCACGCCTGTATCGACAATGCTATTCACTCTGCCGCAGGCTTACAACTTCGCCAAGCTTGTTTTGAATTAATGGAAAAACAAGGTCAACCGGAAGCCACGGGCAAAGCGAAAATCACGCCGGCGTTTAATTTACCGTCTAAATTTGTGTTACACACCGTCGGGCCGATTATCTACGAAAACGTCAACGAAACTGACCGCACTTTACTTGCCGATTGCTACCGTTCTTGCTTAAAACTCGCCAAAACAAACGATCTAAACTCTGTCGCATTTTGTTGTATTAGCACAGGCGAATTTCGTTTTCCAAATCAATTAGCAGCAGAAATTGCGGTAGAAACTGTGCGAATATTTTTGAACGAAAATCCAAAAATGAAGGTGGTGTTTAATGTGTTTAAAGAGGTGGATTGGGAGATTTATCAAAAACTGTTGACGAGATAAGGATACAGACAGAAAAAAGTGCGGTCAAAATTTACCGTGAATTTTGACCGCACTTGGTGTGAAGCGATTAATGAGTTTTCAATTTGCTCCAATATTTTTCATAAATATCTATCGCTTCGCCCACATCACTTTGGATAATACCTTTCTCCACTTCCGCTGCCGGAGGGAATATAGTTGGATTTTCGGCCATAGCCGGATCTAACAAGGCTTTCACGCCATTATTTGGCATAGAATAACCCAATCGTTCCAACACCACTTTGGCGTTTTCCGGACGCAATAGGAAGTCGATGAACTTATAGGCATTTTCAACATTTTTTGCACCTTTTGGAATGGCGTAATTATCCATCCAGAAAATCGCACCTTCTTTCGGATAAACAAAGGCAATTTTGTCATTCTCTTTATGCGCTAAATAACCGGAACCGTTCCAAATCATGCCTAATGCCACTTCGCCCTGAACATAAGGCACTTCCGGCGAATCGGAGTTAAACACCGCCACATTCGGCAAAAGTTTAACTAAGCGCTCATAAGCCGCTTTGATGTCATCTTCACTGGTGGTGTTTGGGGATTTGCCGTCTAACAACAACGCAATATGAAACACTTCGCGCGCGTCACTGGTCAACAACACTTTGCCTTTGTATTCCGGATTCCACAAATCTGCCCAACTGGTGATTTTGCTCGGGTCAATATCTTCGGAATTCACCGCCAACCCTGTCAAGCCGTACACATAAGGCAAGGAATAATCGTTGTTCGGATCGAAGTCTTTATGCAATAAATTGTCCGGAATTTGTTTGAAATTGCTTAACTTACGATGATCGAGCTTTTGCAGCATGCCGTCTTTTGCCATTTTGTTCACATAATAGCTGGACGGAAAAACCAAGTCATAACCGGCGTTATCGGAAATCAGTTTGAGTTTGGCATACATTTCTTCGTTGCTTTCAAACGTGGAATAAATCACTTCAATACCGGTTTCTTTGGTAAATTCAGCAACGAGACTGGAAGGGACATAATCGGTCCAGTTATAAACGTAAAGTTTTTCTTGCGCAAAGGCGGTGGTGGAAAGGAGAGTCAGCATCAAGCCGAGGGATTTAAGCGTTTTTACAAACAAATTTTTCAATTTATTGTCCTCCAAAGCTAACAATAGCGGGTGGTTAATTTTCATAAAAGAATTGAGTAAAAACTCGGCGGGCAGTATAGCAGATTTTAACCGCTTGTCCCCTAGTTTTACGGAGAACATGGCGCTTTTCTTCCGCAAAGTGCGGTGGAATTTAAAAATATTTTTTTATCTGAAAAAACGCGTCTAAAACTCACCGCACTTTTTGTACGGGTTAACTGCCTCGCACCACAATTTGAATAAATTTATCGCCAAAGAAATAAAACACCAAACCGAGTGCCACAATAGCCAACCCGATTAATTTGATGCCATTGACCTCCCGCACAGGCATCCCGATTAAACCGAAATGATCGATAGTTGCCGCGCTGAGCAGTTGCCCAATAATGATAAAAAACAACATGGCCGTAATGCCTAATTTCGGCGCAAGTAAAACGGTGGTGAACACGAAACCGGCACCTAGTATTCCTCCCAATAATTTCCACCAAGGCTGCTCGGGCAGGGTGCTTAAATTGCCCCACAAATCCGTTTTTACACCGGCAATAATCAACAGAAGAAGCGTCCCGACAGCAAAAGAAATCAATGCCGCCAAAATCGGCTCACCACTCATGGCTTTAGCCAGTTGGGTATTAATGGCAGACTGAATGGCCAGCGCAATGCCTGCCGTCAGTGCAATAATGATATAAATAAAAAACATAGACACTCCGAATAATGATTCTCCATATTATAAAACAGCCATTAATGGTCAGGAGCAAAAGACGTAGAAAGACAATCAAGTGCGGTCACAACATCCAACGGATTTTGAACATTCACTTTGTCAACGATCCCATTGGCGCGAATAATCGAACTTGATTCGATTGTAAGTAATGTTCGCCGTGTTTTTGGCTCCCGCACATTGGGATTAAATGTGCTTATAAATCTTATCGAACGGCAAACGGGTGCGCTCGCCCCAGATGCCGCGTCCGTCTTTGCGGATGCCGCAGGCAACGATCATATTGATTTCTGCGCCCCGTGGCAGTTTCAGGATATTTTTCACCCGTAAACTGTCCAGTCCTTCCATTGGGCAGGTGTCATAACCGTTTTCCGCCATGGCTAACATAAATGTTTGCGCCGCCAAGCCGCAACTTTTATGGCTAACAATGCGCATATCGGCTTCCGATGCATCCACTTGAATCGGACGGAAGTAATGCACAAGCAACGCAATTGTTCTACGAAATACGCCCAACAAACCACAGCAACGGGCATAAATAAACGGCATTAACCAACCGTAATAACGTTCTTTGGCTTTTAGCCAGGATGCCTGTTTCTCCGGTGGGCTGGTGCGTTTCACATTTTCTTGTTCCATCGCCATCACCTCGGTCGCCCGCTGACGATATAAATCCTGACGAACAACGAAAACCACCATTTGCTGTGCAGTTGTAGCAGGTTGTTGGTTGAAACAGGCATGGGCGAGTTGTTGTAATGTGGATTTGTCAGTGATGTGATAGAACTCGTAGAGTTGCATATTGGAACTGCTTGGCGACAAAGTGGCCTGTTGTAAGCAATGACGGACTTTTTCGCTGTCGAGCGGTTTATCGGGATCGTAATAACGAACGGAACGTCGGTATTGTAATAAATCTAAAAGTGACATGATGTCTCCTCTTTTTCCGATTCAAATTCACTGTTACCGACGCCCGCTTCAAACAGGATCCAGTGCTATTTTGCCGCTTTTTTCAGCGGTTTTTCTTTGCTATTTTCCCCGGCAGCAGCTTTGGTTTTTTCGTCCATTTTTACGCTGATATTATGATCCACCACCACGTTCATATTAATGGTAATGCCTTCTTTTGGGGTGTCCAGTTGAATGGTGGGAGTGCAACCGGCAAGCATGAGGGAAGCGGCGGCCAAACAAAAAAAGTGCGGTGGTTTTTTCAGATGTTTTTTCATTGTTCTAACTGTCGGTAAAGTCGATATTGTAAATTCTGTTCAAATTGAGAGCCGTAGTCAATCATATTCCATAGCTCAAACATATTCTCTTGGTGTGTGTAATTCAAGGTAATCGGATTGTGGGTGCGCTTAGTCGGATTAAAGCCCGCAATCGTCGCTTTTAACGCCATTTTTCCATCCGGCGTCAAATTGACATTCGCGTGGAATTTTTCTAATTCCATTTCTTTCATCAAATCCACCAAAGTGCTTTCGGTCCAACCGCCTTTTTTCAAGCCGTCCACCACACTATCATTAAGTTTAATATTCAATTTGCCGACTTGTTCAAGACGTCCGTTACAAATTAAGCATTCTTTATGCCCTAACCAAAACGGCAATGTCGCGTTGACCCGTCCGTTCAGCACCAGTTGATTATATTGCGCCAATTCCATCACTTGCGCCAAATCGATATTATTAAAGCTCAACTCCGCCATTTTACGTTGTGGAAAACTCAAACTCGGCACGCTCAGCGAGCCATCAAACACGCCGACTTTCACCTTTTGCAAGGTGAGCGGTTGCTTGGCCGAATTAGGATAAGTGCCGAACATATCAAAAGACGCATCGCTCACGGCAAGTGCCCCCATGCGAATATTTTTCGCCGATACCCGCACCGGTTTGGTTCGCGCAGTTTGTAGCGCAAGATTTTGATAATTCAACGGAAAACGAATATTCAGCGCTTGAATTTCGCCATCGGGGAAAGTGATTTCGGCACCGCGCAAATTAAACTCGCCGTTCAATGCCACGCCCTCGCCGTCAATCTCAAAATCACTGGCGCCTTGAATGCTACCATGACGAATAATCCATTCCCATTGTTGCGGAAATAAGGATTGGAACACTTTGGCGGATTGTTCTTTCCAACTAATTTTGCCCTTTAGCGCTTGATTTTCATAACGGGCGGTCACATCAATCGGGCCGAGCGAACCCGCTTTTAAATCGCCCGCCAAATTGAAATCACCGATGCTTTTGCCATCAATGCCCACACCAAACACCGGGCGCACAAAGCGTCCGCCATAATCGAATTCAATCCACTCGGTTTGTGCCTGTAACAGCCCGCGAATATGCTCCGCTTCATAATCCCAACGCAAACGGTCTTTCAACTCCAAAGCCAAAGGCGCCATTTTCACACCGCTGGTATGCACATTGCCGGAATGGGCAGCAAGTTGGTTTAGTTCAATATGATCGGCTTCCCAAAACCCGATCCCTTTCATATTCACCGGCGTATTTAGAGATTTCCACAGCGCATCACCGTCAATCGTCCAATCCCAACGGTTCGCCGCGCGCATTTCCGCCTCACGCAGATCTTGATGTTCGCTACGCAAATCAAATACTGTTTTAATCCCGGCAATAAATTCCTGTGCTTGCCCGTCAAGTTTTAAATTTAGCTTCTCAAATTGTGGTGTGAAGCCTTGCAGGGTAGCTTGTAGGCGTCCTTCCAAACCATAACGCCCAATCTGCACATTATCTAACGGCAAACGCACATGGATTTTGGAAGTCGGTTGCACGTTATCCATTTTAAAAATTGATCCGGTTCGGAAACGCAAAATCGGATCATCAAAGACACCGCCGATATGATATTCCAAGTTGGTTTGCGCCACGGTAGTGTTATAACGCAAATCACCACGGGTTTTCAGGTCAAAATACAGTCGGTTTTTATCATTGCCGCCACCAATTTCGCCATTTTTGCCTGACACAACAATTTCGCCTTTGCCCAGCTCACCGAAGGTTTGCACGATAACATCCACATCCGCTCCCAACGGTAGCCAGCCTTCTTGCGGTTTGCGTAACGCCAAACCGAAGAAGCCTTTAATCGGTTGGTAACCGTCAAACGTCCAATAAAATGTTCCCCAGTTAATCGCCAAACCGTCGGAGGTGAACGTAAAAGGCACATCCAATAACGGTTTATTACGGCTTAAATCCTGCGCACTGATTTGCCCTTGTTCACCGTTCCAATTGAATTGAAGCGTTCCTTTACTCACGCTGAAATCAGCATTTTGCCAATCAAAACGCAGTTCGCCTTGGTGTGGCAATTGTGGCATCTCATCCTTAAGTTGAGTGGAAAAATGCAGGTGATAGGTTTGTCCATCAAGCGGTTGGTAATCCGTATGTCCCTGCCATTGGAACATATCATTTTCACGGGTAAGGGTAGACTGGTGGTGCAAAATTAAGTTATCGTCATTCACCTTGGCATTGGCCGTCAATTGCAGACGACTACCATTATAATACGCTGTCGCCGCAACATTGGCGTCTAAAAGCTCACGCACCAGCGGCGGTACATTTAATTCCTTGCTGTTTACCAATTGAAAATGCTGAATACTCACTTCAGAGGATGGGATGGCAGAAAAAAGTGCGGTCAAATTTAGCGATGTTTTTGCATCGTCATTGGAAGGCAAGCTATTTAGACATTCATAATCTAAGCTAGCGTTCGCTACCTCCAGCCGACGGGGTTCCCACCAGTTTACGTGAACATCGGCTAACGTAGCGATAGTGCATTGAGCAGTCCGAACTTCTAACTCGGGCAGTTGTAGACCTGTGGTTTGTAAATGCCATCGCTCGGGCAGTTGCAACTCATAATCAGGTGCTAAAAAACGATTGGCAAGGTTTTCCACCTGTTTAGGCATGATCCACCATGGCAGCAAGCAAACTATCGCTACCAACAATACAATCAATCCTAATAAGGCGTACAACCACCGTTTCATATTATTTTACCATTCACTGTTAAAGACGGTTTTAAGACCGCCAAAAGGACAAAAAATTTCTTCACGCAGGCAACATTGTAGCGAAATAACGACAATTTAAAAATGATATAAAAAAGACCGTTTGAATAAGTTCATTCGGTCTTTTCGGAAAAAGGGAAGGTAATTTATCCGCTCATGAAAATAAACACAATATTTATTTTGAATAAATCCACTATATTTAAAGGGGCTTTATAGAAAATATCAAAAAAGTGCGGTCAGAAAAAATAATGTTTTTTGGGCATATCGCGTAGAAAGAAAAGGCATTCGTCGGATAATGCTATCCGACGAAGAGGCTAATAAACATCGCGTTGTAAACGGCCGGCGGCGACCAGTTCGGCGACAATATTGTCGAAGGCATCGACATAAGGGCGATGACCAATGGTGGAAGCAATGTTAATAAGGGCGTCGTCAATGGCTTTACTCATAGATTTGCTGCCACAAATGTAGAAATATGCCCCTTGTTGGATAAGCGACCAAATCAATTCCGCTTGTTCGGCTAAGGCGTCCTGTACGTAGTATTTTTCCGCTTGATCACGGGAAAAGGCGGTGAAAAGACGTGTTAAGGTGCCGTTGGCGAGGTAGTTTTCCAGTTCGGTTTGATAAAGGAAATCTTTGGCTCGATAACGCTCGCCGAAGAATAAATAGCTTTCCACCGTCGGTTTTTGGCTTTCCAAATGTTGCAAGAAGCCGATATAAGGCGCAATACCGGTGCCGGAGCCAATCATGACCAATGGCGCGTCAAGGCTTGACGGCAAGTGGAAAGTGGAGTTGGATTTGACGAATACGGCAACTTTTTGTCCCACCTTGAGCTGCGCCAGTTGATTACTGGCGGTACCTTGATAATGACGCTCTCCGAGGCTGTAGTAAACGTGGCGAATACATAAATCTGTGTAATCGGGGTGCGTTTTGCCGCAGGAACCGATGGAATAAGCCCGCGCGGTGAGGTTAGCGAGGATCGTCGTTAAATCCGCAAGGCGTACCTTTTTCTCGGGGTCAAAATCGCGCAGAACATCAAGCAAATCATGACCATATAAATAACTTTCCAAGGCTTTTTTATTGGAGATTTTAGTGAGATCTTTTAAGGCGGCGTTGCCGGTAATTTTACTTACGTCACGCAATACGTTTTTGCTTAGCAGACGAAGCTCTTTTTTACGCAAAATTTCCACCGCACTTTGATCCTCAAACCAGTTTACATAATGCGCCAACACCTCATCCGGCTGTTCAATTTGCACATACAGCAAATCGCCTGCTTGATAAAAAATACCGCTGTCTTTCAGGGATAAACGCAAGTGATAAACCGCCGGATCCGACTGTGCGAGATGCTGAATGTCCAACACCTCGGCGTAATAAACGGTGTTTTCGTTATACACCTGCACCGATAGTTGGTGGCTCAGCGGTTGTTGCGGGAGATCGTTTAACGCTTGCTGTAAAAGAGGCAGCCATTGTTTGAAAATTTCACGGTAATTGAGATCGGCATCCACGCGCTCGATCAACGGCTGTGCCTGCTTGCTCTGCAAGGCTTCATCCACCTTTTGGCTAAATCCGCAAAAATGTTCATACGTCACATCCCCCAAGCCAAATACGCAATAACGGCAGGAAAGTGCGGTCAGATTTTCTAACGTTTCTAAGAAATCATCGGCGTTGGCCGGCGGCTCACCGTCACCAAACGAACTGGTGATGACCAATAACAACGTTTGGCTATCCAACATGGACGGATGGGTTTCATTTAAACTGCTTACCGAAACGGTATAAGCCTGCAAGAACGGCTGATTGGACAATTCCGTAGCCAAAGCTTGGGCATTGCCGGAATCCGAGCCGTACGCGATATGAACGCGTGAAAGAGGATTGTTGCTCATAGCATTACCTTTGAATATGTGAGAAAAGCTGCAGAAAAGAGAAAGCGTGCCGGTGACGACACGCTTGGAGACCTTATTTGTCGTAGTAGTCGTCGAATACTTCTTTGGATAATTCAACGGCGTCGAAGTTTTCCATTAAATCATTGATAACGCGACGCACGCTGATGTAGCCGGTAATTTTTCCTGCGTCATCAAAAATCGGTTGTACCGTGGTATCAACCACATAAATCACACCGCCTTTACCTACGTTCGGAATAACGCCGGTCCAGATTTTACCGGCTTGGATAGTGTCCCACATGTCTTTGTACACCTCTTTTGGCACAGACGGGTGACGCACCAAATTATGCGGTTTGCCCACCAATTCTTCACGAGAATAGCCGGTTAATTTGCAGAAAAGGTCATTTGCGTAGGTGATCACACCTTGTAAATCGGTGGTGGAAATCACGAGGGTGTCGTGGACGGCTTTAAGAATTACATCATCGGAAGGAATGATTTGCTCTGTCATGGTTAAGCTCCTAGCTATTAATTAATCTCATATTTTGTAAGGGTTTCTTACATACCTAAACTTTCTTTCCTGAAAGGACGTTTAAAATACAGCACCATTCGACATATGTAAATAATTATCATTTTATATTTAAGCTGATAGGATGTCTTTGTATCCACACATGCCGTTGCCGTCGATTCAACAGCGTGGCAAATTTGACATATAATGTGGCCTTCGTCGTAATATCATAAAATTTTAATTCACCATGAGACACAAGAAGAAACTGTTTACTTTGGCAGGTATGGCGATGGTAGGTTATTGGTTGTACCCCGACCGTTATCCTGTTTATCCGGAAAGCGATCACTATGATCCCAAAACGCAAACTTTTTTTAATGCCGAACCACAACAACCCGTATCCGACATTGTGCGCGCCATGTGGACGCTGGTATTTGATGAACAATCATTGCACCCGCCCAAACCATTGCCTATGTTAAAACCGGATTGGGCAAAATTTCTCGCCCCGGCGGAAAAAAGTCGTTTTATGTGGTTCGGGCATTCCACGTTGATGATGCGGGTGGGCACGCAAACCATTATTACCGACCCGCTGTTCGGCAAAAGCGCCTCGCCTGTGCCGCTAATGATGACTCGCTTTCAAGACCCGCCGGCCTGGTTGGAAGAGCTACCGCCCATTGATGTAGTGCTGATTTCCCATAATCATTACGATCATTTGGAACAAGCGAGCGTTGAGAAACTCGCGAAAACGCAAAGCCATTTTGTGGTGTCGCTTGGCTTGGGGGTAATTTTGCAAAAATGGGGCGTACCGGCAGAACGTATTACCGAGCTGGATTGGTGGCAATCCACTGAACGCCATGGCGTCCGTTACACCGCGTTGCCGGCACGGCACGATTCGGGGCGTAGTTTGTTGGATCATAACAAAAGCCTGTGGTCGGGCTTTGTGATTCAACATCAGGACGAAAGTTTCTATTTTCATGGCGATTCGTCTTACGGCAAACATTTCGATGCCATCGCCGAGCGTTTTAACGGGTTTGATATTGCGTTTATCGAGAATGGCCAATATAACGAACGCTGGCCTAATAACCACCTGTTTCCACACCAAACCGCTGAGTTGGCCGCCAAGCTAAAACCGAAACGTTTCATGCCAATTCACTGGGCAGCCTATCCGTTGGCATTACATAAATGGAACGAACCGGTATTACAAAGCCTGCCTATTGCCCGCAAGCTGGAAGTTAACCCGCTGACGCCGTTAATGGGACAAGTATTTGATGCGGAAACCTTAACTGCAGATTGGTTTGCAGAGGATTAAGAAAGGATTAAAGCACGTGAAGAGAGTGTCGATTACAACGCAATCTGCGGAGAATATTGCTCGCTGATTGCCACAAAATCCGCCAAAGAAATCGACCGCACTTTTGCGTTTTCAGGTAAAAGTGCAGTTAAATTTCTGGCCAAAAGATCATTTTCCAACACAAAACAAGGCGCCTGACAACGCGCCAATACATCCGCCTGTTTTATCGCCAATAACACGCCATCTTGCCATAACACAATAGCATCTGTAGCGTTGGCGTTACGCACATAAATTTCCAGCGTTTGTTGATCGTAATCGGCTTGTGAGAAGGTATAAAGCATAATCAAAAAGTCAGAATTTTTTCACTTTGTTGCAACATCGCCAACAGTTGCGCGCGTGGCAACGGCCGGCAGTCTACTAAGAGATCTTGCGGGGTGAGGCTAAAACGTTGTAATGAATCGGCACACACATAACGCTGCTCAATGTCGTATAAATCTAATAGCTTGAAAGCACTGGCGGTGTCTTTTTGCAGAATTTGCTCAGGCTGTTGTTCACGAAGCAGATTTAACAGGCCGTCATCGAAGAAAAATACGGCGATTTCCTCTTCTTCACAAAATGCCGTGGCCGCCAATAACGCATCCAATCCCTCGCGGGCGGAAGCGCTGCCATAAGGCGGATGGCGAAAAATAAATGCCAGTTTACTCATAGGGTAATTACTCGATCGGCGCGGAGCAAGGCTTGGCTAAATTCGCCCAAACCGGCCAGCTGAAAAACGTTCGCTAAATTGACCGCACTTTTATCGGCGGCAGAGGCTTCATCCACCACACCACGTCGTTGCGCGGCAGCAACGCATAAATGCAACGGCACATTGTGTCGGCGGGCAAAATCCTGCCATGCGTTTACCAAATTAAATTCATCGTTGGCGGGATACGCCAAAGCGTTGCCGTTACTGATTCCTTCTTGATAAAAAAAGATTTGGCAAATTCGGTGTTTTTGCACCAGTTCCTGCGCCAATTGATACGCCAGAAACGCCCCTTGGCTACCGTACACCGGCTGCTTTACCACCAACACATAATCCATGAGTTACTCGTCTTGATCTTGTTTAATTTGGCGAATGTATAAATACACGGTATGGCGTGAAATATCCAAACGCTCTGCCACCAAATTAATCGCGTCTTTAATGTCAAAAATGCCTTTTTCATATAAAGACATCACGATTTGGCGATTTTTGTTATTGTTCGCCACCATCCGATCGGAGGTGATTTCCTCAATGGTTTTTTCTACCGTTTGCACCACCAGATCTTCCACCGAGCTGGCAAAATTCACTGCGGATGTCTCGCCATGATCGGTTGCAGGCATAAAATTTTGCAAGAATTGCGACACCGGCACGTCCAAATTAATGTTAATACAAAGCAGGCCGATAATGCGTTGAGTGCTGTTACGAATGGCGATCGTCACCGACTTCATCAAGCCGCTGCTTTTTTTCGCACGGGTAAAATAAGGTTTGCTAACGCTTTCCGATTTCATATTGTGTAATGAACGTAAAGCGAAATCCGTCATGGGCGAACCCACTTGTCGATTGGTATTGTGTCCGTTGGCAATATAAATGGCGGAATGCTCTAAATCTTCAAAGGAATGCAGAACAATCTCGCAATGTTGACCGATAAGCGCACTGACGCCGTCAACCACGGCAATATACGAATTTAAAATCGTGCGATCTTCATCGGTAAAAGGTCGTTTATCCGTTAACATGAAAGAGCATATTTATTTTTATTCATATAAATGACCGCACTTTCGCCACGAAGTCATAAAGTGCGGTCGTTTTTTCTATTATTTTTTCGCCGGAACCACGTCTAATACTTCAACATCGAAATACAACGTAGAGTGAGGAGGGATTTTATCGCCTGCGCCGTCTTCACCGTAAGCTAAATCCGCCGGCAGAACCAATTCAATTTTGCCGCCTTTTTTCACCAATTGCAGGCCTTCGGTCCAGCCTTTAATCACTTGATTCAATGGGAATTCAGCCGGTGTGCCGCGCTCACGTGAGCTATCAAACACCGTGCCATCCGGCAATTTACCGGTGTAATGCACTTTCACCGTATCGGTAGCTTTAATCGGGTCACCGGAACCGGCTTTCTCAACACGATACAACAAACCTGATGCGGTTTTCTTCACGCCATCTTTTTTAGCGAATTCAGCGGCAAATTTACTGCCTTCTTCTTCCGCTTTTTTCACTGCGGCGGCCGCTCTTTTTTCGCTTTCCGCTCTTAATTTATTGTCGATACCTTGTAGCGCAGTTGCAACTTCCTTATTGCCTTCCAATTGCACTTTGCCGTTTAGCACATCGGAAATTCCTGCAATAACTTTGGCATTGTCATAATCAATTACGCCTTTTTGCGCTTTAATTAAGCCTTGTAAATCCGTACCGAATAGCACGCCTACTGCGTAAGAAGAGTCTTCATTGAATTTTGCGTCGGTTTTACCTTCTGCAAAAACGTTTGTAGAAACAACCGCACTTAACATCAGTGCAACAGTAGAAATTTTCTGAATTTTTAACATTGTGTTCGATCCTTTATAATGAGTGAAACAAGCGTTGGATAGGGTAAAACGGATTCAACAAATTCACAACAGTTATTTAGGAATTATTATGTCAATTCAACAAAATTTAGAGCAACGAATTGCCGAATTGGAAATGAAATCCGCCTTTCAAGAAATGGCGATAGAAGAATTAAATCAATCACTTATAGAACAACAATTTCTGATCGACAAAATGCAGGTGCAGCTGCGTTATTTGGTCAACAAGCTCAAAGATATGCAACCTTCCAACATCGCCAGCCAAGCCGAAGAAACCCCACCTCCGCATTATTAATCAAAAAGTACGGTCAGAATTAGTAATAAAAAAACAATAAATTATGACACTCATATCCTTTCATAGAAACAAGATCGCTCAATGAAAATCTATGGAGATTTCGTTGTCAAAAGCCTTGAATATTGACTTCTTCCGCTTGCGTAGTAATATGCTCACACGTTTAATTACAGGCCTTTTTTATGCTAGCGTTTTCACATCAGGAACATATTGAATCCTATTATTTCGTCACCCGTAATCAACATTTCGAGTTACCTCCATTAAATCAAAAAGAATCTGCCGATGTATGTGTCGTCGGGGCGGGCTTCTTCGGTTTATCTACCGCGTTAGAACTTGCTGAACAAGGCAAAAGCGTGATTGTGCTGGAAGGCGCGAGGGTAGGCTTCGGCGCATCTGGACGCAGCGGTGGTCAAGCAATTAATGGATTTGAAGACGGCATTGATGAATATGTTGAACAAGTGGGCTTAGAAACTGCTCGCAAGCTGTGGCAAATGTCACTGGAAGCTATTGATATTATCGACGAGCGCATTACGAAATATGGCATTCAATGCGATTGGAAGAAAGGCTATGCGACGTTGGCGTTAAATGCGCGCCGCATGGAAGATTTAATCGCTATTGAGAAGGCAAGCCACGAGATTTTTGGCTATAAAAATATGCAACTATGGGACAAGGCAAAGCTAGAGCAACACCTTGGCAGCAAAATTTATTGTGGCGCCTTGTATGACAGCAATTCCGGACATTTGCATCCGCTCAATTATTGCTTAGGTTTAGCAAAAGCTTGTTTGGATTTTGGGGTACGCATTTATGAACAATCGCCCGTCATAGATTTACGTGAAAAAGCGACAGAAATTGAAGTCATTACGGATAAGAGCATGGTTGTCGCCAAAGATGTGGTGTTGGCGACCAACGCCTATATTGCTTCAATGCCGAAAAGCATTCATCATGGCATTGCACGCAAAATTCTACCGGTAGAAAGTTTTATAATTGCCACCGAACCGCTGGATCAAGCTACCGCCGATTCAGTAATTAACAACGGTATGTCCGTATGCGACAGCAATTATCTACTGGATTATTATCGTTTAAGCGCCGACAATCGTTTACTGTTTGGTAGCGATTCTAGCTCAAAGAAAAATATGATTGAGGTGATGCGCTACAATATGTTGCGCGTTTTTCCACAGTTGGAAAATGTTAAAATTGATTACGGCTGGGGCGGCCCTATCGACATGACGATCAACTCCAACCCGCACTTTGGACGGATTTCACCGCATATTTATTTCGCCCATGGTTATTCCGGGCACGGTGTGGCACTCACCGGTTTGGCTGGGAGGGTTGTCGCAGAAGCTATTTTAGGCAACGACGAACGCTTAGCAACCTTCAGTAAATTAAAAGTGCCTTCAGTGTTCGGCGGTAAATTAGTGAAGAGCCTCGCATTAAAAATCGGCGTTAACTATTATCGTTTTTTAGATAAATATCGTTGATTAAGAAACCATCAAATTTTATTTCTTTTAGTTATAAACTAGAGAAAACAATTATTTTGTTTCCTAAAAATTTACTGCAATAATCCACCGCACTTTTAACTTTGTTAAACAAAAGGAAACTTTATGAAAAAATCTCTTTTGGCGAAAGCTTTATTGTTATCCGGCTTAGCTTTAGGTATTGCTACTCAAGCCATGGCAGGTGAAATTTCTGATCGTGTAGAAAAAACTAAAACCTTGTTAGTGGGTACGGAAGGCACTTATGCACCGTTCACCTTCCACGATGACAGTGGTAAATTAACCGGCTTTGACGTGGAAGTGATTGAAGCAGTGGCACAACGTTTAGGCTTAACAATTCAATTTAACGAAACCCAGTGGGATTCCATGTACGCGGGTTTAAACGCCAAGCGTTTCGACTTAATCGCCAACCAAACCAATCCAAGCCCGGAACGTTTGAAAAAATACCTTTACACCGCGCCGTATAACTATTCCACCGCCGTTATCGTGACCAAAGAAGGCGACGACAGCATTAAAACCTTTGAAGATTTAAAAGGCAAAAAAGCGGCACAATCCTTAACCAGCAACTACGGCAAAATCGCCAAAGCCAATGGTGCAGAATTAATCGTGGTGGACGGTTTAGCACAAGCCTTAAAATTAATTACGCAAGATCGCGCCGAAACGACAGTAAACGACCAACTTGCAGTGTTAGATTATTTCAAAAAACAACCAAATTCCGGTTTGAAAATAGCCGTAAAACGTGAGGAAAAAGTGCCTTCCGGCTTTGCAGTATTAAAAGGTGAAGAACCTTTGGTAGAAAAAATTAACCAAGCGTTGGAAGAATTAAGAAAAGACGGTACCTTAAAACAAATTTCAATCAAATGGTTTGGCGATGACATTACTCAATAATTTCCTTGCCTCCCTTCCTTTTATGAATGCAGAAAGAGCTGATGAAATCATCAGCTCTTTTTGGCCTATGATGGAAGCCGCAATTGATAAAACTATTCCGCTGGCGGTGATTTCTTTCTTTGCCGGGGTGTTTATCGCGTTAATAGTAGCCTTGATTCGCATTGTGGAAAAGCCGAATATCGGTATTCGCTTATTGCAAATTCTTTGCCGCATTTATGTCTCCACCATTCGCGGCACGCCGATGTTGGTACAGATTTTCATTATTTTCTACGGGTTACCGGAAGTAGGCATTAAACTCGATCCCTTCCCAACGGCGGTTATCGCCTTTTCCATTAACATCGGCGCTTATGCTTCGGAAACCATTCGTGCGGCGATTTTATCCATTCCGAAAGGACAGTGGGAAGCATCCTATTCCATTGGCATGAATTATTATCAAACCTTCACCCGCACTATCATGCCACAGGCCTTGCGCGTATCCGTGCCACCGTTGGCAAATACTTTTATCAGCAACGTGAAAGATACTTCTTTGGCGTCGTTGGTGTTGGTGACGGAAATGTTTCGCGTAGCGCAAAACATCACCGCGGAGAACTATGAATTTATTATGATTTATAGCGAGGCAGCGCTGATTTACTGGTGCATTTGTTTGATTTTATCCTTCGCCCAAGACCGTTTGGAAAAACGGCTTTCCCGCCATTTATAAACAGGAGGTAGCATGTTAGAAGTACGTAATCTTCACAAAACTTTCAACGGCAACCCTGTGTTGAAGAGTGTGGATTTCGATATTCAAAAAGGTGAAGTGGTGGCGATTCTCGGCCCTTCCGGCTCGGGCAAAACCACCTTTTTGCGCTGTTTAAACTTATTAGAGCATCCTGAGCTTGGCACGTTACGCTTTTGTGACGGCAGTTTAACGCTAGATTTCTCTCACAGAATCAGCAAAGCAGACGAACTGGCATTGCGTCGTCGCTCATCTATGGTGTTTCAGCAATACAATTTGTTCCCTCATCGCACCGCACTTGAAAATGTGATGGAAGGCATGGTTGTAGTACAAAAGAAAAGCAAAGTAGAAGCGAAACAACGCGCGATGGAATTGCTGACTAAAGTCGGTTTAAAAGACAAAATGCACTTATATCCGTCACAACTCTCCGGCGGTCAACAACAACGAGTAGGAATTGCCCGAGCTTTGGCAGTACAACCGGACATTATTCTACTGGATGAACCCACCTCAGCATTAGATCCGGAATTGGTAGGTGAAGTGCTACAAACCCTAAAACTGCTGGCACAAGAAGGCTGGACAATGATTATCGTCACCCATGAAATGCAATTTGCCCGCGATGTAGCAGATCGTGTAATTTTGATGGCAAACGGCAACGTTGTAGAACAAAACAGCGCCCGTGAGTTTTTTGAAAATCCGCAACATGAACGCACCAAACAATTCTTGTTACAGGCCAAAATACCGGTGTGTGTGGAATATCAGATTTAGTCGATTCACCTCTACAGAAAATAGGGAGAATCTAACGTTTCGAATGTGTGTGAGCGATGAAAACCAAGGCCATTACCCTGCAAAGTGCGGTCAATTTTGTGGATGTTTTTTATATAAATAAAACAGTTAAAATTTTTACCGCACTTTTAATCATTATTCTTCCTTTTATTATTTCTAAATTCCAACCAAACAAAAAGGCGTATCATTCGATACGCCTTTTCAATTCGGCTTTATCAATTATTTGATAATTTTAGCTACCACGCCAGCACCTACTGTACGGCCACCTTCACGGATAGCGAAACGTAAACCTTGGTCCATCGCGATTGGGTGGATTAAGGATACAGTCATTTTGATGTTATCGCCAGGCATAACCATTTCCACGCCTTCCGGTAACTCGATAGTACCGGTTACGTCAGTTGTACGGAAATAGAATTGTGGACGGTAACCTTTGAAGAATGGAGTATGACGACCACCTTCTTCTTTGGATAATACGTACACTTCAGATTCGAAATCAGTGTGCGGAGTGATTGAGCCCGGTTTAGCCAATACTTGACCACGTTCGATTTCTTCACGTTTAGTGCCACGTAATAATGCACCGATGTTTTCACCTGCACGACCTTCGTCAAGTAATTTACGGAACATTTCAACACCGGTTACGGTAGTTTTCGCAGTCGGTTTGATACCTACGATTTCAACTTCATCACCGGTACGGATGATACCACGCTCAACACGACCTGTTACTACAGTACCACGACCGGAGATAGAGAACACGTCTTCAATTGGAAGAAGGAACGGTTGGTCGATAGCACGTTGTGGCTCAGGAATGTAAGTATCTAAGTGGTTTGCTAATTCAAGGATTTTTTCTTCCCATTCTGCAACGCCGTTTAACGCTTGTAATGCAGAACCACGTACGATTGGTGTATCATCACCCGGGAAGTCATATTGAGAAAGAAGTTCACGAACTTCCATTTCAACTAATTCTAATAACTCTTCGTCATCTACCATGTCGCATTTGTTTAAGAATACGATGATGTAAGGAACACCTACTTGGCGACCTAATAAGATGTGCTCACGAGTTTGTGGCATAGGACCATCAGTTGCTGCTACTACTAAGATAGCACCATCCATTTGCGCCGCACCGGTAATCATGTTTTTAACATAGTCGGCGTGTCCCGGACAGTCAACGTGTGCGTAGTGACGTGTTGGAGTGTCGTATTCAACGTGGGATGTGTTGATGGTGATACCACGCGCTTTTTCTTCCGGCGCGTTATCGATTTGGTCGAATGCACGAGCCGCACCGCCGTAGTGTTTTGCTAATACGGTTGTGATAGCTGCTGTTAAAGTGGTTTTACCATGGTCAACGTGGCCGATTGTACCCACGTTAACGTGCGGTTTTGTACGTTCAAATTTTTCTTTAGACATTGAGAGTCCCTCTAAACAAACACGGTTATCGATGGTTCAACTTACCAGATTAACCAAAGTATTAAAATTTGTAATGGAGAGATTGATTAAGAAGTGGTGCTGATAGGCAGATTCGAACTGCCGACCTCACCCTTACCAAGGGTGCGCTCTACCAACTGAGCTATATCAGCGCTTGGAGCGGGCAGCGGGAATCGAACCCGCGTCATTAGCTTGGAAGGCTAAGGTAATAGCCATTATACGATGCCCGCCGTTCTTAATTCATCTGTCCCATTGGTTGCTCTTAGAAATGGTGGAGGGAGAAGGATTCGAACCTTCGAAGGCTGAGCCGGCAGATTTACAGTCTGCTCCCTTTGGCCGCTCGGGAATCCCTCCACTCTAAGTTTGAACTTGTATACGAGAAATGGTGCCGACTATCGGAATCGAACTGATGACCTACTGATTACAAGTCAGTTGCTCTACCTACTGAGCTAAGTCGGCGTCGTAAACAAGTGACGCGTATTATAGGGATTTTTTTATGACTGACAAGTTTTTTTTTAGCAAATAAACTTTTTTTCCACTATTCGTTTAATTATCAAGCAAAAATAAAACCAATTCGTTTAATTTATACGCTTATCTAAAATTTTTACTGCTCAATCGCCTATTTATAAGGTATATTTCGCAACTAATTTTAGTCAAATAAGTGTAATTTAATCGTGGAATTTCCTATTTCTGATGCAATTTCAGCCCAACTAACGCCATTTTTGTCTTTTGAACGGCAACATTGGGCAGAATTACGTAAATCCGTGCCGTTAAAATTAACCGAACAAGATCTCAAACCATTATTAGGATTTAATGAAGAATTGTCGCTTAATGAAGTACGCACGATTTATCTGCCGCTCACCCGTTTAATTAACTACTATATAGATGAAAACATTCGTCGGCAGGATGTACTCCACCGTTTCCTTGGTGGCGAAAGTCCTAAAGTGCCATACATTATTAGCATCGCGGGTAGTGTCGCAGTGGGCAAAAGCACCTCGGCGCGTATTTTGCAATCACTGCTGAGTCATTGGCCAATCGATCGGAAAGTAGATTTAATTACTACCGATGGTTTTTTACATCCGCTCTCTTATTTACAAAAGCATCAATTATTACAAAAGAAGGGGTTCCCGATTTCCTATGATACGCCGAAATTAATTCGTTTTTTGGCCGATATAAAATCCGGTAAGCATCATGTGAAAGCGCCGATTTATTCTCATTTGACTTACGACATTACTCCCGATCAATTTAATGTTATTGATCAGCCGGATATTCTGATATTAGAAGGACTCAACGTCCTACAACCGAATGACAATCACGCCAACCAAATTTTCGTCTCAGATTTTGTGGATTTTTCCATTTATGTGGATGCAGATGAAGCTTTACTGAAAGAATGGTATATCCGTCGGTTTTTGAAATTCCGCCAAAGTGCGTTTTCTAACCCGAATTCCTATTTTAAACATTACGCAAATCTTTCCGAACAAGAAGCGATTGCCACCGCCAGTCACATTTGGGATGAAATTAACGGATTAAATTTAAAAGAAAATATTTTGCCAACCCGTGAACGCGCTAATTTAATCTTAAGGAAAGGCGCTAATCATGAAGTGGAATTAGTGAAACTGAGAAAATAAATAAAAAAAGACCACACTTTAAATAGAATAGAGAAATCCAAGTGCGGTCGTTTTTTATGATGAATTTTAAATATCCAAATTCGCTCTTAATGCATTGCTTTCAATGAAGTCACGACGTGGCTCCACTTCGTCGCCCATCAGGGTGGTAAACAATTGATCGGCAGCCACGGCATCTTTAATCGACACTTTCAACATGCGACGGGAGTTCGGATCCATAGTGGTTTCCCACAGTTGTTCCGGATTCATTTCGCCCAACCCTTTATAACGCTGAATCATCAAGCCACGACGAGATTCTTTCATCAACCAGTCAATAGCCTGCTCAAATGACGTGACCGCTTGTTTGCGTTCACCGCGCATGACATAAGCATTGGTTTCCAATAAACCGACCAATTTCGCACCCAGGGCGGTTAAGCGTGCGTACTCGTTGCCGGTAATGAATGGGAAGTTTAAGAAATAATCGATATCAATACCATGAGTTCTTACCGTCAACACCACTTCGTGAATATGACGTTCCCCATTAAACTGCAGACGATAGCTATAATGCTTGCCGTCAGTTTCTTTGGCAGTTAAAGAGGCAACTAAAGAACCGGCCCAAGAATTGACCGCACTTTCATCTTGCATGAATTGTACATTTAATGCCGGTTGATAAATTAATTCTTTCAACAAGCTTTCCGGGTAATAACGGTTAAGGCGGGCAATTAATTTTTGAATACCAAGGTAGTCGGAGGCTAGATTTTCTAATGGTAAACCCTGCATTGCCGGCGCGTGCTCACTGACGTATAACGCGGCATTTTCTAAGGCGATTGCCAATTCAAATTCCGCCATCGCTTCATCGTCTTTAATATATTGTTCTTGTTTGCCTTTTTTCACTTTATACAACGGTGGCTGGGCAATATACACATAGCCGCGCTCAATTAATTCAGGCATTTGACGATAGAAGAAAGTCAACAATAAAGTACGAATGTGCGAGCCATCCACGTCCGCATCGGTCATGATAATAATGCTGTGATAACGCAATTTATCCGGGTTATATTCATCACGACCGATACCGCAACCTAGCGCGGTAATCAATGTGCCGACTTCCGCGGAAGACAACATTTTGTCAAAACGGGCTTTTTCTACATTCAGAATTTTCCCTTTTAACGGCAAAATCGCTTGGTTTTTACGATTACGCCCTTGTTTTGCCGAACCGCCCGCAGAGTCACCCTCCACGATATAAAGTTCGGATAACGCCGGGTCTCGCTCCTGACAATCCGCCAATTTACCCGGCAACCCGCCCAAGTCTAATGCGCCTTTACGACGGGTCATTTCACGGGCTTTACGTACCGCTTCACGCGCGCGCGCAGCATCAATAATTTTGCTCACGATGATTTTTACATCGTTTGGATTTTCCAACAAATAGGTTTGCAAATACTCGTTCATCAAAGATTCCACCGCACTTTTCACTTCGGAGGAAACCAGTTTGTCTTTAGTTTGAGAAGAGAACTTCGGATCCGGCACTTTCACGGAAATCACGGCGACCAAGCCTTCACGGGCATCATCACCGGAAGTCGCCACTTTAGATTTCTTGGTGTAACCTTCGTTTTCCATGTAGTTATTCAAGGTACGGGTCATCGCACCACGGAACCCCGCCAAGTGCGTACCACCATCCCGTTGCGGAATATTGTTGGTAAAACAGTAAATATTTTCCGCATAACCGTCGTTCCATTGCAACGCAATTTCCACGCCAATACCGTCTTTTTCGGCAGAAAAATAGAATGGTTTCGGATGAATCGGGGTTTTGCCACGGTTAATATATTCAACGAATGCCTGAATACCGCCTTCGTAATGGAAGTGATCTTCTTTGCCATTACGTTCATCCACTAAGCGGATAGATACGCCGGAATTTAAGAAAGATAATTCTCTTAAACGTTTAGCTAAAATATCGTATTCAAATTCAATGTTCGTAAAAATTGTCGGGCTTGGCCAAAAGCGCACCGTAGTACCGGTTTGGTTAGTTTCGCCGATGACGGCTAAAGGCGCTTTGGGGTCACCAAGGCTGTAAAATTGCTCATGCACTTTGCCCTGACGGCGAATAGTGAGCTGTAACTTATCGGACAACGCATTTACCACGGACACACCCACGCCATGCAAACCGCCGGACACTTTATAGGAGTTGTCGTCAAATTTACCGCCCGCGTGCAAAACTGTCATGATCACTTCGGCGGCGGAAACGCCTTCTTCCGGGTGAATATCTACCGGAATACCTCGCCCGTCATCTTGCACAGAAACGGAATTGTCAGAGTGAATAGTCACCACGATGTCATCACAATACCCGGCCAAGGCTTCATCAATGGCGTTATCCACGACCTCGAAAACCATATGGTGTAAACCGGTTCCATCGTCTGTATCACCGATATACATACCGGGACGTTTACGCACCGCATCAAGACCTTTAAGTACTTTAATACTGTTTGCACCATAATTTTCAGGGGTATTTGTTGACATAATCTTTCTCTGTTTTATTCATAAAAAATTGGGCGGGATTATAGCAAAATTTTGCGTCATTAGCTAAAAATAAGTGAGATAACGCGCATAAAAAGGGGTAAAATCAATCACAACAACGTGTTTTATCATTCTGCTTTACGGGCATTTTTGTGTTCACGAATTAATGCCATAAAGGGTTGACCAAAACGTTCCAGTTTAATGCTTCCCACGCCGTTAATTTGCAACATTTCAATGTTACTGACGGGTTGATACTGCGCCATTTCCTGCAAGGTCGCATCATTAAATACGATATACGGTGGAATGTTTTCTTTGTCGGCAATTTGTTTGCGTAAAAAACGCAGACGGGCAAACAGATCTTTGTCGTAAAAACTGACCGCACTTTTCTGTGTCATCGCGGTAGTGACAATGGAAGATAAACGTGGTGTTGCCAATTCTAACGGGGTTTCACCACGCAAAATCGGCTTAGCATTTTCCGTCAACTGCAAAGTGTTACCGTATTCGCCGATAATTTGACGCACCAAGCCCAAGTGAATTAACTGGCGTAATACTGACTGCCAATATTCCGCGCTGTGTTCTTTGCCGATACCGTACACGCTAAGTTGATCGTGCTGCTGATCGCGAATCTTCTGGTTATTCATGCCGCGCAATACGGCAATGACATAATGGGCGCCATAACATTGGCCGGTGCGATAAATCGCCGACATGATTTTTTGTGCGTCCAATAAACCGTCATATTTTTTCGGAGGATCGAGACAAATGTCGCAATTTTGGCAGGGTATTTGGCGATGTTCGCCGAAATAATTCAATAAGACCAAACGGCGACAGGTTTGACTCTCGGCAAATTCGCCGATAGCTTGCAATTTATGTTGTTCGATTTGGCGTTGTGGCGTTTCCGGCTTTTCCATGAGCATTTTGTTCAACCACACATAATCCGCCGGATCGTAAAATAACACCGCTTCTGCCGGCAAATCGTCCCGCCCTGCACGGCCGGTTTCTTGATAGTAGGATTCAATGCTACGCGGCAAATCAAAATGCGCCACAAAGCGTACATTGGATTTATTGATCCCCATGCCGAAGGCAATAGTCGCCACCACCACTTGAATGTTATCCCGCTGAAAATCCCGTTGCACCTTTTCCCGCAAGGTGTTTTCCATGCCCGCATGATATGCCGCTGCACGCACGCCTTTGTTACACAGCGTTTCCGCAATGCGTTCCACCTTATTGCGACTGTTGCAATAAACAATACCGCTTTTGCCTTTTTGGGCGAGCACGAAACGACAAAGCTGTTCCATCGGCTTAAATTTCTCCACTAAGGTGTAGCGAATGTTCGGGCGGTCAAAACTGCCCACGTGAAAGTGCGGTCGATTTAGTCGGAGATTTTGCAGAATATCTTGTTGCGTCGTCTGATCCGCCGTGGCGGTAAGCGCCATAATTGGCACCTTAGGGAAACAACCTTTTAGCCCGCCCAGTTGGGTATATTCAGGACGAAAATCATGGCCCCATTGGGAAATGCAATGTGCCTCGTCGATAGCAATAAAGCTGACGTTGCAATGAGAAATAAATTGGAAAAAGCTGTTCGTCATGACTTTTTCCGGCGACAAATACAATAATTTTAGTTGCCCGGAAATCGCCCTATTTTGCACCTGTTGCTGTTCTTCAAAAGTTTGTGTGGAGTTAAGATAATCCGCTTCAATGCCGTTGGTGCGAAGCTGATCCACCTGGTCTTTCATTAAAGAAATCAACGGCGAAACCACTAACGTCATGCCGTCAAAACACAACGCAGGGATTTGATAACACAGCGATTTGCCCGTGCCGGTGGCCATAATCACTAGACAATCCTGTCCGCTTAGGGCTGCATGAATAATCTCTTGTTGACCTTTGCGGAAAGATTGATAACCGAAAACGGAATGTAAAACATCCAATGTGGTGGAAGAAAGTGCGGTGAGATTTTCCGGCGATTTATCGGAAAAATCCACCGCACTTTGTTGAAGGGATGAAGATGGGGCTGAAACGGACATTAAGCGAAATGTACTTGTTCACCATGTTTGGCACAGGCTTCGGTTAAAGCTTGCCAGAAATCCAAGCCCTCATGATTCACCCAACGCCCATCTTTGTAAGCAAAATGGAAACCGCCATTCTGGCTTGCCAACCACAATTCTAATAACGGTTCCTGTTTATTAATCACCACTTGGCTGCGATTTTCAAAGGTAATGGTGAACACGGAACCTTGGCGATCACAATCCATATCACAATCTTGCGCTTCTAATTGTTCCTCGATTTGATTCCAAATTTGTTCAATATTTTGATGAAATTCCACAACATTCATAAAACCACTCCTCGTAAATCCTGTTAAAATGGCGATTATAAAGATTTTCTGTGCTTTGTGATAGCACAAAGCCGGGTTTAGTGGTAAAAAGAGCAGTCAATGTTATGAACAAGGAATATCCCATGAAAAAATTCATTTCCCTTCTGTTACTCGGCGCTATTTGCGTATTAAGCACCGGTTGTGGCGTCAAAGGCCCACTTTATTTTCCGGAACAGGAACAAGCGTCAAACAACTAATCTAAACACAAAGTCGCTCTCTACAAGGATTTCCAATGGATTTTTTCCAATATCAACACCATCAACTTATGGCGGAAAATCTGCCGGTGAAACAACTTGCCGAACAATTCGGCACACCTTTATATATTTATTCCAAAGCCACGCTTGAACGCCACTGGCATGCCTTTGACAAAGCCTTTGGTGAGCATCCTCACCTGGTTTGCTACGCTGTGAAATCTAACCCGAATATTGCTATTTTGAACGTGATGGCAAAGCTCGGCTCGGGATTTGATATTGTGTCACAAGGAGAGTTGGAACGCGTGCTAGCCGCTGGTGGCGAACCGGCGAAAGTGGTCTTTTCCGGTGTGGCGAAATCCGAGCCGGAAATCACCCGTACGCTAGAGGTTGGTATTCGGTGTTTCAACGTGGAATCGGAGGCGGAGCTACTCCGCATTAACGAAGTCGCCGGTCGATTAGGTAAAACCGCTCCGATTTCGCTACGCGTTAATCCCGACGTGGACGCCCACACCCACCCTTATATCTCCACCGGTTTGAAAGAAAATAAATTCGGCGTGAGCGTGGAACAGGCTCGGGAAGTCTATAAATTAGCCGCCACCTTACCGAATATTGAAATCGTCGGTATGGATTGCCACATCGGCTCTCAACTCACGGAATTACAACCGTTTTTAGATGCGGTAGATCGGTTAATTGTGCTCATGGAACAATTAAAACAAGACGGCATTGCTTTAAAACATTTAGATTTGGGCGGTGGCTTGGGCGTGACTTACACCGATGAAACGCCGCCACACCCAACGGAATATGCCAAAGCGCTATGGGAAAAATTAAATGCTTTTAGCGAGTTGGAAATCATCGTCGAACCGGGGCGTGCCATTACCGCTAATGCAGGGATTTTAGTCACCAAAGTGGAATACTTAAAATCTAACGAAAGCCGCAATTTCGCCATTGTGGATGCTGGCATGAACGATATGATTCGTCCGGCGCTGTATCAGGCTTACATGAACATTCTGGAAATCGACCGCGCTTTAACGCGCGAAGAAAAAATTTATGATGTCGTCGGCCCCATTTGCGAAACCTCCGACTTCCTCGGCAAACAACGTAAACTGGCTATTGCACAAGGCGATTACTTAGCACAACGTTCTGCCGGTGCTTATGGCGCAAGCATGTCCTCCAACTACAATTCCCGTCCGAGAACGGCCGAAGTCATGGTAGACGGCGATAAGGCGTATCTGATTCGCCGCCGTGAAACCTTAAATGAATTATGGCAACTGGAAAGTTTGTTACCATAACGATTAAAAAATCCCGCAAGTTAATTTGCGGGATTTTTCGTTTGATTAACGATACTGACCTAACGGCACTTCAGGATCCGGCTCGTGAGTAATACGATTACGCAAATCACGACGAATAAGCTCAATGGTCCAGAACCAGAAAATATGACCGACTAATTCGGAAATATGTTCATACAAAGGCCACTCAGCAACCGGCGGAGTTAAACCGAGTAACGGGAAAGTAATGTAATGCACGCCGATATTACAAATAATACCGAATAACACACCTTGCCATAATTTAATTTTCGGGAAGCGTTCCGCCACGACACAATAAAACACGGCGAACACAATGGAGAAGGTAATATGGGTAACACCAATCCAGTTAAACCCATGATCGGCAAACGTGAACACAGCTTCAGTCGGGTCAATACCGATATAATCACGTAGGAAAACGTGTGGCGGATTTAAAAACGCACGGGAACAAACCTCGAGGGCTTGGCTTGGATCTTTACAGGCTGCAGTGAATAAATCTAATGGGCTGCGCGGTGGGAAAGGATGCTCAGCTCCCCATTTCACAAAGGCGGAAATAAGACCTGCGATAATACCAACGAACACGGCGACACTGTAATGACGACGAGATGGATCAGTTCGCTCAAATAGTCCTGACATAATATGCTCTCCAATTTAAAATAAATGAATAAAGTGCGGTCACAAAAAATAACGTTTTTGACTTTATCAACAACGCTATAAAGGTGAATAAATCGCCTTTTGTGAGCTGTGAACAATCTTTCAGCATTTTTTTATGTTAGTCAAGTTCCATTACTCCCAAAAAGGTATTACCATTTCTTTTTCATTAACTTAGCCACATTTTGTGACAAATAGGCAATTATTCTGTCAAAAAATATTACCCAATAAAATTAAGTGAAAAGGAATAACAATGGCAAGGCGTTGTGCATGGGCGGAAAGCTCACAATTGTATCGGGATTATCATGATAACGAATGGGGTAAGCCACAATTCGATAGTCATAAATTATTTGAAAAACTCTGCTTAGAAGGGCAACAAGCAGGGTTGTCGTGGATTACCGTGCTACAAAAACGGGAAAATTATCGGCAGGCGTTTTGTCATTTTGATCCGCAAAAAATCGCGCAAATGACTGACAAGGACATTGATCAATGTATGCAAAATCCAGGACTGATTCGCCATCGGGCAAAATTGGAAGCTATTGTAAAGAACGCCAAGGCATATTTAGCCATGGAAAAGTGCGGTGAAAATTTCAGTCGTTTTATTTGGTCATTTGTGAATCATCAACCACAGATCAATGATGTGCCCGACTTAACTAAGGTTCCCGTACAAACGGCTGTTTCCACGGCACTATCAAAGGCGTTAAAAAAACGCGGTTTTGTGTTCGTCGGTCCAACTACCTGTTACGCCTTCATGCAATCCATGGGGTTGGTCAACGATCACTGGAATCAATGCCACAGTAAAACGGCAAATAAGGCGTAAATAACGCTGATTAAACCATGCGATTTAGCACGTTTTACAGTATAATCACGCCATCTTTGGCTAGAAAAATGGTTGTCTAATCTAATGAAGAAAAATACTTACAAATTAATTTCGTTGTCAATTTTGACCGCACTTTACAGCGCCGAGAGCGCAGCCGATTTAGCAAAACAGTGCTTATACGGCGTTCCGCATTTTACCGGTGAAGTCGTTACTGAAAATCCAAATGATCTGCCAGTTTATATTGAAGCGGATCAAGTCGAAGTGACACAACCTAGTGGCGGTATTTACAAAGGCAATGTAGATGTAAGACAAGGCAATCGCCATTTGCAATCTGCCGAAGTAGAAGTGCAGCAACAGGGTGACAACAATAATGTCCAGCGTTATGCCTTTGCCCGTGGCGGATTTGATTACCGAGACAACCAAATCAATCTGTTAGGTGACGATGCCAAAATTCATTTAAATACCAAAGACACCGATATTCACAACGCTAATTATCAATTAGTGGATCGCCAAGGACGTGGCTCAGCAGAAAATGTGGAACTACGCGATAATTATCGTTTAATGAAAAACGCCACTTTCACCTCCTGCTTGCCGGATGATAATTCGTGGTCAATTTATGCCAGCGAAATGCGTCAAAACATTAAAGAAGAATATGCGGAAATGTGGCACGCCCGTTTGAAAGTGCATGGTGTACCGATATTCTACACACCGTATTTGCAACTACCGATTGGCGATCGTCGTCGTTCCGGTTTGCTCGTGCCGTCAGCCGGGCATTCCAGCCGTGACGGTTATTTCTACGCCCAACCGGTATATTGGAATATTGCACCAAATCTTGACGCCACCGTGACACCAAAATATATGTCCCATCGTGGTTGGCAACTCAATGGTGAATTTCGTTATTTAACCCTCTTAGGTGAAGGACGAATTGCCGGTGAATATTTGGGCAATGATCGTTTGGAAGATTACACCAGCGAGAACCGTAAACGCCATTTGTTGCATTGGAAACATAACGCCGCATTCGCCCAAAATTGGCGCTTAGATGTAGATTACACCAAAGTCAGCGATAAACGTTATTTTACCGATTTTGATTCCGAATACGGTAGCAGTACCGATGGCTACGCCGACCAAAAAGCCCGTTTGACCTACTATCAACCAAACTACAATTTGGCAATCTCCGCTAAACAATTCCAAATCTTTGATGAAGTGGCAATCGGACCATACCGCGCGTTGCCACAAATTGACTTTAACTACTACAAAAACGGTTTGTTAGATAATAAAGTCGATTTCAAACTCTTCTCCCAAGCGGTACGCTTTGACAATGATAGCACCCAAATGCCAAAAGCTTGGCGTTTCCACTTAGAACCGAGTTTGAACAGTACCTTGTCCAATCGCTATGGCAGTGTGAATTTTGAGACCAAATTGTACGCTACCCACTACTTGCAACGGAAAGGCAAAGCAACTGATGCGGAAGAGGTTGAACGCAGCGTTACTCGCGTGTTGCCACAATTTAAAGTAGATTTCCAAACGGTGTTGGCCAGTGCAAAAAGTTTCTTGGAAGGTTACACTCAAACCCTTGAGCCACACGTGCAATATTTATACCGTCCGTATAAAAACCAAAGTAATATCGGCTCTAAACGGAATACAGAATACCTCGGTTTCGGTTACGATTCCTCCCTGTTACAACAAGATTATTTCTCATTATTCCGCGACCGCCGCTATAGCGGGCTAGACCGTATTGCTTCCACCAACCAAGTCACTGTGGGTGGTACCATGCGTTTCTTTGATGAAACCAAAGAAGAGCGCTTTAACATCGCCGCCGGCCAAACCTATTATTTGGAACCTTCACGCATTGACAACAACTCGCGCAACAAAACGTCCGGTTTATCTTCTTCTTGGGCCCTCGAATCGAACTGGAAAATCAGCGAACAATGGCACTGGCGTGCAAGTTTCCAATATGATCCGCAACTCAAACAAGTGTCTTTGGGAAACACCGGGTTGGAGTTTAACCCGACCAAAAATAATATTGTTCAATTGAATTACCGCTACGTCAGTAAGGAATATATTAATCAAAACTTAACCTCCAACGCCAACCGTTATAATCAGGACATTAATCAACTTGGCCTTCAATTAGGTTGGGAACTCACCGATAACTGGGCGGTAGTTGGCCGTTATTATCAAGACCTTGCCCTCAAAAAACCGGTAGAACAATATCTTGGTGTGCAATATAACACCTGCTGCTGGAGCGTTGGTGTCGGCGCAAGACGTTATGTGACCAGCCGTCAAAATCAACGGAATGACGAGATTTTTTATGACAACAGCGTAGGTGTGACTCTTGAATTACGTGGTTTCAGTAACGATCATAAGAGCGGTATTGAAGAAATGATGAAACAAGGAAAATTGCCTTATTTAAAAGCATTTAGTTTGTACTAAAGAGACTAAAGTGAGGTGAGTTTTTCCATTGTTTTTCAGCAAGCAGCACGCTAACAAAAATTTATTCATTATCACAAAAACGTGAGCCAAATGACTCACGTTTTTGTGATTGAACATTACATTAGGCTTTGTTGGAACTCACCAACGCATCAGCAGTGATATTGGAAATGTCCTTCGTGCTGGTTAAGGTTAACGCCACGCGCATTTCTTTCTTGAAGATATCGAGCAAGTTTTCAACACCACGTTGTCCGTCAGCGCCCAAGGCATATACAAATGGGCGACCAATCATCGTCGCATCCGCACCTAAAGCCATCATACGCACCACATCCAAACCGTTGCGAATACCGCCGTCAACCAAGATTTTGATGTCGCCTTTTACAGCGTCGGCAATCGGCGGTAAAGCACGAGCGCTTGATAACACGCCGTCTAACTGACGACCACCATGGTTAGACACCACAATACCGTCAGCCCCGAAATGTACGGCATCTTTGGCATCTTCAGGATCCAAAATGCCTTTAATCACCATTGGGCCATCCCAGAAATCACGAATCCATTCCAAGTCTTTCCAAGAAATAGATGGGTCAAAGTTTTCTGTAAGCCAACCGATATAATCATCTAATGCCACCGGTTTACCCATGTATTTTGACACATTACCCAAGGTAAACGGACGGCCTTTTGTCATCATATCGTATGACCAGAACGGATGAGTTGCTCCTTGAATCACACGACGCAACCATTTGTAATCGCCGCTCATGCCAGAATGCATATCACGATAACGAGCCCCCGGAGTCGGCATATCAACAGTGAACACGAGGGTTGAACAACCGGCGGCTTTTGCACGCTCAAGGGCATTTTTCATAAAACCGCGATCTTTGAGCACATATAACTGGAACCACATTGGGCGATTAATTGCCGGAACAACTTCTTCAATAGGACAAATGGACACAGTTGATAACGTAAATGGCAACCCTTTTGCCGCCGCCGCTTTTGCCGCCTGCACTTCGCCACGGCTGGCATACATTCCACATGCTCCCACCGGCGCCAAAATAACCGGCATTGATAATTTTTCACCGAATAATTCAATTTCGGTGTTTAGTTGCGACATATCGTTTAACACACGCTGTCTTAATGCAATTTCAGATAAATCACTCACATTGCGCGCTAAAGTATATTCAGTGTAAGAACCACCGTCCGCATAGTGAAACATAAACGGGGGAACACGACGACGGGCTGCTGCGCGATAGTCATTAGCTGATGAAATGATCATTTTTACCTCTTTTTAATTAACAATTATTATCATTTGTTCTTATTGTAATCAAAATTTTAAAAGAAATGTACAAAATGTTTCAAGTTTGTTTAAAAATGTGGAAGGGATCACAAAATCCTTTTAACTTAAGGCAAGAATAGAGGTTACTTATAGTTAAAAAGGTGGGCTTAATCTTCTCATAAAAGAACCGACGTTCATTTTATTATCAAAAGTGCGGTCATTTTTTCTATTATTTTCTGGATAATGGCGGAACAAAACAAATACCCATATCCCAAGGCTGCTCAATCCAGGTATTTTGCGGAATATCTACCACATAATCATCCACTAACTCAGCGCCGGCAGGTTTGGCAAAAACCGTCACAAAACGGGCTTTCGGATACATTTTGCGAATGGCTCTGGCCGTATTACCGGTATCTACCAAATCATCCACCACGATAAAACCTTCACCGCCATTCGGCACATCCGCAGCATGAAGGACTTGCAACTCACCCTGGGAATCGTGGTTATAGCTGGCGATACACACGGTTTCCACATGACGAAGGCCCAATTCACGGGCAATCACTGCTGATGGAAATAACCCGCCACGGCTTACAGCAATAACACCTTTCCATTGAGAAGCGGGAAGCAAACGCTCAGATAATTTACGTGCGTGCATATGAAACATATCCCACGTCACAACATATTTTTCACTCATAATGTCACCTTTCAGGAATTTTTGTGGCGCGTAGCCCAAGAAATAAAATTGCGTTAGGATAACCCGAAATGGCATTTTATGCTATTATTTTCCCCAATTTTTTAAGGAGGAACTATGTCAGAAATACAACAATTAAGCCCAAATTTATTATGGAAATGGTTTGATCAAATCTGCGCAATTCCGCATCCGTCCTATCAAGAAAACGAACTTGCGGAATTCATAGTCAACTGGGCAAAAGGTAAAGGGTTCTACGCAGCACGCGACGAAGTAGGCAATGTGTTAATCCGCAAACCGGCCACCAAAGGCATGGAAAATCGCAAAAAAGTTGCCTTGCAGGCACATTTGGACATGGTGCCGCAAGCCAACGAAGACAGTAGCCATAACTTCGCCACCGACCCGATTTTGCCTTACATTGACGGCGAATGGGTTCATGCCACCAACACCACTTTAGGTGCCGATAACGGCATCGGTATGGCATCGACTTTAGCTATTTTAGACAGCGAGGATATTGCTCATCCGGATTTGGAAGTATTGCTCACCATGACCGAAGAACGTGGCATGGAAGGCGCCATTGGTTTACGTCCAAATTGGTTACAAAGTGAAATCATGATTAACACCGATACGGAAGAAAATGGCGAAATTTATGTAGGCTGCGCCGGTGGCGAAAATGCTAATATCACGTTGCCTGTTGAATACCAAAATAACCTCTTCTCTCACAGTTACCAAATCATTCTTAAGGGTTTACGCGGCGGACATTCCGGTTGCGACATCCACACCGGACGCGCCAATGCGATTAAAGTGTTAGCTCGTTTCTTAGCAAAACTCACGCAAAATCAACCGCACTTTGACTTCCTTTTAAGTGACATTCGCGGCGGTTCTATTCGTAACGCTATTCCGCGCGAAGCTTTTGCGACGTTAAACTTCAACGGTGATGTGACTCAACTAAAAAGTGCGGTGGAAAATTTTGGTATTTTGTTAAAAACCGAACTGGCATTAGTTGAACCGAATCTTACCTGTGATTTACAACCAATTAATAAGCCGGAAAAAACCTTTACAGCTTCCACTACGCAACGTGTGATTAATTTATTGAACGTACTGCCAAATGGTGTGATTCGTAACAGCGACGTATTAGAAAACACCGTGGAAACCTCCCTCAGCGTCGGTGTATTAAAAACAGAAGAAAATCAAATTAAAGCCACAATTTTAGTGCGTTCGCTCATTGATAGCGGCAAAGAATATGTCACAGAGATGTTGCAATCTCTTGCTTCATTAAGTGGCGCGTGCGCCGAATTCTCCGGTTCCTATCCGGGTTGGGAGCCACAAGCGCATTCACCAATTGTTGATTTAACCCATAAAATTTATGCCCAAGTGCTAGGTTATGAGCCGACAATCAAAGTGATTCACGCCGGTCTAGAATGTGGCTTGCTGAAAAAAAGCTATCCGAATATGGATATGGTTTCCATCGGGCCAACGATTAAAAACGCGCACTCACCGGATGAAAAAGTGCATATCCCGGCAGTGCAAATTTATTGGTCGTTAATCACGAAATTATTGGCGGAAATTCCAGCAAAATAAACTGTTTTTTAAGGAAACAAAAACCCGCTCTCAATGGAGCGGGTTTCTTTTTATAAACTTTAAAAACACATTAAAAACTGACCGCACTTTTTAATTTCTTCAGTGCGTTGGTTTCTAATTGACGTACGCGTTCGGCAGAAATGTTGTATTTTTCCGCCAAGTCTTGCAAGGTGGCTTTGGTTTCATCCAACCAACGGGCTTTGATAATGTCTTGGCTACGGGCATCCAAATTATCCAACGCAACAGCGAGTTGGTCAGTGGCTTGCGCTTCGTAGTTTTCATTTTCTAACTCGGCAGCAAAATTGGAACCTTTATCTTCCAAGTATAATGCCGGCGCATAGGTTTCTTCATCGTGATCATCTGTTGGTAAATCAAAGGCAACATCCGCCCCGGTCATGCGAGACTCCATTTCCACCACGTCTTGCGGAGAAACACCTAACTCATTGGCCACCATGTCTACTTCATTTTCGTTAAACCAACCCAAACGTTGTTTCGTTTTACGTAGATTAAAGAATAACTTACGTTGTGCTTTGGTTGTGGCGACTTTCACAATACGCCAGTTACGCAAAACGTATTCGTGAATTTCCGCTTTAATCCAATGCACCGCAAAAGATACCAAGCGAACGCCTACTTCCGGATTAAAACGCTTAACCGCTTTCATTAAGCCAATATTGCCTTCTTGAATTAAATCCGCTTGTGGCAAACCATAACCGGAATAACCACGGGCAACATGGATCACAAAGCGCAAGTGAGATAACACGAGTTTTTTTGCCGCCTCAATATCTTCTTGGTAATACAAACGTTCTGCCAATTCCTTTTCTTCTTCCGCCGTTAACATCGGGTATTCATTCGCCGCGCGAATATAGGCTTCTAAACTTCCTTGGGGAACCAACATCATTGTTTGAGTTTCTTTATCCATCATCTTCCTTCTTACTAAAGTCACTGGATCAAATTAAATCTAGTTATAACACAATCTATGAGAAATTCAATCGGTTTTAGCGATTGGAATCCGTTTTTTCATAGTTTATATGACCAAATTTTAGCCTAAAAGTTCTTTTACTTCACAAAAAAACGTCCGCGCATAATGAGGTAAAGCGTCCCAAAAATCAATAGTCCAATTATTATTGACGCAAACCAAAACAGGGATAAACCCAAAATTCCTAGAATCATATTAGATGTACCTTGGTATAAATGTAATCCCACGTTTGCCATAGACGCCAGTCCAAAAGAGAATGCCCAAAATGAAACCGTGAAACCATTTTGGAATAGCCAAGGTAGCAAGCGAATTAAGAACAATAATTGCAATACACCATAACCGATAAGTAGCTTAACCAACAAATCTATTTCGCCGCCATTTAACACCAAGTAAGTGGAACAACCCACAAAGGCCGGAGCAAGTTGAATGCCAATCGCCGGACGAACGGCAGGCGCAACAGGTTCTAAATTGCGTAATCGATGCAAAATTGCCGGCTCAAGACTGAGCCATGAAAACACGCCGGCGCCAAAAAAGAGCATGCCGACCTCGCTGTAACCCAAATAGCCTAATGCGGTGCCGCTAACAAAATTGGTTGCCACTGTCGGCAAGTACATAATCGGTGTTGTGGCTTCCACTTTATGAATACCACGCCACAACCCGGCAGCACGGTAAGCAGCAAAAACCAACTGCCCGATGATACCCAATGTAATTAACCCAACAGACAATGGGAACCCATATGGCAATGCTGCCAAGCCCATTAAAATAGTAGTAATCGGAATCAAGCTGATAAAACAGCACTGAATTAAATTCTGCAATTCTGCTTTGGCCTGATGTCGGAAACGCAACCATTTCACGCCATAAGCGACAATAAATATCAACCAAATGACGGTTGCCAAACCAAGTAACGTTTCACCAACAATCGTTGGCAGTGCTACAGCATGAGCGCCATAACGCCAAGCCAAGCCTAATGCGGATAAACCTAAAACGATACTGAAATAACTGACCGGAATAGGAAAAGGTTTTTGCTGTTCCATTAATTTGCCTCAATTTGATAACACAAGTCTTGTTCAATAACGCGCAACAACAAATCAATATTCGGGTGTTTTCCTGTATTTTTGCGGGCATCTTGCGTGTGTTCGGCGAAGAGTTGCAATCCTTTTTGTGCCGAAGTGCGGTCTAATTTTCCGTTAAATTCTTGGGCTAAAGCATTGTACACCCGCAGCGAGCCCAACTTACCTGCGACGGCAGGAATATGATGAACCATCGTTCCGTTGTCCAAAACGGTTAATCCGGAAAGATGATCAATAGAAGGTAATGTATCTAATATTGTTTTAAAATCCATAAGGTTTCCTTCGGTAAGAGGTTGAAAAACTAACGAATAGTTTGTTGGCTATCGACTTCGCCCCGTTTTCCGATAAAGCGCACTTCCGGTTGCAGGCGAACATCAAAACGCAATGCCACAAGCTGATAAATATGATGGGCAAGCTCTACAACATCAGAAGCCGTGGCATTGCCTTTATTAATCAAAACTAATGCCTGTTGCTGATGCACTGCCGCGCCACCGATTTGGAAGCCTTTCAAGCCACATTGATCGATAAGCCAACCTGCGGCTAATTTTATGTTGCCGTCAGGTTGCGGAAAATGTGGGATCGTCGCATATTCTTGTTGTAATCGCTCAAATTGTTGTGCAGGAATCACCGGGTTCTTAAAGAAACTCCCTGCGTTGCCAAACTCTTTCGGATCCGGCAATTTACTTTGACGCACGGCACAAATTTCGGCAAAAACGTCCGCAGAAGTGACCGCACTTTTATCCAGATTGGCTAAATTGCCGTATTTCAACACCGGTTTCCATGCCTTCGCTAACTTCAACCCAACGGCAGTCACCACATAACCTTGAGCATATTTATGCTTAAATACGCTCTCCCGATAACCAAATTCACATTCAGCATTGGTTAGGCGAAACAGCTCACCGGAGTGAAGGTTAATCACTTCCACATAATCACATACATCTTTAAATTCTACGCCATAGGCACCGATATTTTGAATCGGCGCAGACCCCGCACAGCCAGGAATGAGCGCCAAATTTTCCAAGCCATAATAACCCCGCTCGATGCTCCATCTCACCAAGTCATGCCAGACTTCGCCACCATTAACGTGTAAATAATGAAAATCCGCATCTTCCCGATGTTCAATGCCAAGCATGCGATTAAGTAAGACGGCGCCGTCAAAATCCTCTACAAATAACACATTGCTACCTTGCCCTAAAAAAAGCACAGGCAACTGCTCCGCCAAGCAGTCTTGCCAAGCCTGTTGCAATTGCGGAATAGAGTGAATCTCAATGATCTTTTTGGCTTTCGCAGGAAGAGAAAACGTATGAAAAGGTTGTAAATTTTGCATGTATCCGTCCTTTTAATATAACACGTGAGCCAAAGTGACTTTCACTTCCGTGCCGCCACTTGCTCGAGGAGAAATTGTTAATTTGGCATTAAGTTGTGCACTGCGCTCTTGCATAATGTTTAAGCCGTAATGCCCGTCAGGTTCTTCCAAACTTGGAATACCCACACCGTTATCGCGCACAATGAGTTCGTATTCGCCATCTTCGTTTGTGTGCGCAATCACCTCAATTAAGGTGCCCTGCGAATGTTTAATGGCATTTAATACCGCTTCACGCACAATTTGCAACGCATTCACTAACTGTGGCGCATTAAAACTTTGCGATGGCAACGTGCAATCCACACTCATTTGCATGTCGGTTTGATTGCGTAAGGAATCAATCACTTGCTCCAATGCCAGTTTTAAATTCGCCTCCTGAATGGTTAAACTGAAGGTCGCCAACAGCTCGCGCAATTGGCTATAACCATCGCTAAGCGCGCGTTCAAATTGACGAATAATCGACAAACTCTTATTTTTAGAGTCCGGTTCATCTTTATTCAAATTATGTTTTAACAAGGTTAATTGAATTTGTAAAAAAGCCAACACTTGTGCCAAAGAATCATGTAGCTCACGTGCAATAATAGAACGCTCTTCCATTAACAACAATTGCTCTTGCTGACGTTGGGTTTTATGGAAATAGAGAGAACGACTAAGCATTTGCGCCAAGTTGTTCATGGTGCGCAAATCCGGGCAAGGCAACCCCGCCTGCCAGTGTAAAACAGCCAAAGTTTCGCCTTCCATACTCACTTCGGTTTGCTGACATTCGATTAACGGTTGTTTCGTACCAAGGCAAATGTTCCAATGCTCCGCATCCAACACTTTTAATTCTAAATAACGCAAGTGTTCGCTGCTCATAATATTTTGCATCACCATTTGTAAAATCTTACCGTTAATATTATTGGTGGTAACCAGTTGTGAGCAATGGTACAAGGTGGTTAAAGAACGGTTGGTTTGTTGCAACTTTTGTGTTTTTTCATTCACAGTCGCTTCTAGGCTGGAATATAGCTTACCCAATTCGGAAGACATTTTGGTAAACGTACGCGCCAAATTGCCAATTTCATCTTCTTTATTCACATCTAACGGGATATGTTTAAATTGCCCCATTTGCACTTGAATACTGGCCTTAGTCAGTTGTTCCAACGGACGCGCCACTGCCTTGCGGGTGTACCAATTCACATACGAAACCATCACAAAAATCAATAATAATGACAAGGAGATCACCCACACCGCCAAAATCCAACGTTGCTCGGCAGAATATTGCAACGCTGACACAAACTGATCTACTTGCGCCACATAGTTGGCAATATGATGTTGATACTCAACAAGATTTTTTTGTTTTGCCAACGATTCCATCTTCTCCCAACGCTTAATGAGATTGTTATAAGAAGATTTCACATCCTCAGAAACAAAAAACTGATGGTGAATATCTAACAGCGATTGTGAATGCAGACTTTCACGATATTGTCGCAAACTTTTTTCTACTGATTCCAGTTCATGTTCCATTTCATACAGCAAGCGATAACTCTGCATACGCAACGAGCCGGACACATTAATGGCTTCCGCATACGATTTATTGCCCGCCATTAAAGCGAAGCTTAAAGATGCAATCACGCCAACAAAGATAATAATAACAATAAGATAGTTGGCAATGCGGGTGGAAACGGAATGTTTAATTTTAACCATAGAAAACCTTTCTAATACAAACTGAGTTAGTGTAGCAAAAAAGTGCGGTGGATTTTAGCGGAATATTTTGATCTTCCCTGAGAATAAACGGTTGAAGGCAAATTTGATCTAAAGCAAAGTAGATGAAAATTTAGTCCAAAATACCCTGTTATAGTGATATGAATTACCCTGCAACCAATTAATATGCAAGGCCTAAAAATAGGTTACCAATAACATCATTTATTGAAACACCTGTTGCAGTGATTACATTCAGTGTCGCCTAATTGGCACAGTGAAAATAACCAATTCAAATAAAAATGAATAAAACAGATATTTTAACCATGGAAGAAGCGAAAGACTGGCACGTAGTCGGTTTGGTGGTGCATGGAAAACCCCCAAAAATACCTGCAATTCGTACTGCACTTTTAGCTATTCCGCACACAGAAGTTCCGACCTTTGATGAAAAAATAGGAAAGATTGTTGCTGTTATGCAATCTCACGATCAGCATATCTTGCTTAAAAACATGGAATCTGTGAAAGATATTGACGGCGTTATTACCGTTTCGCTGATTTATCATCAACAAGATGAACAGCCTGAATAACTCAAAAATCATATAGTGGGGGGAAAACACTATGAATTTAAGTCGTAGAGACTTTATGAAAGCCAATGCTGCCATGGCTGCAGCAACGGCTGCCGGATTAACGATTCCGGTGAAAAATGTAGAAGCTGCCGAATCCGAAATTAAATGGGATAAAGCACCATGCCGCTTTTGCGGAACCGGTTGTTCTGTATTAGTAGGTACGAAAGATGGTCGTATTGTTGCTTCTCAAGGTGACCCAGATGCAGAAGTAAACCGTGGTTTAAACTGTATCAAAGGTTACTTCTTACCGAAAATTATGTACGGTAAAGACCGTTTAACCCAGCCGATGTTGCGTATGAAAGACGGCAAATATGATAAGAACGGCGATTTCACACCAGTTAGTTGGGATGTAGCATTTAAAACTATGGCAGAAAAATTCAAAGCTGCCGTAAAAGAATTAGGTCCAAACGGTGTGGGAATGTTCAGTTCCGGTCAAACCACCATCTTTGAAGGTTATGCCAAAGCCAAACTTTGGAAAGCCGGTTTCCGTTCTAATAATATCGACCCGAATGCGCGTCACTGTATGGCGTCTGCAGCGGTTGCCTTTATACGCACCTTTGGTATGGACGAACCGATGGGCTGTTATGATGACATTGAAAATGCCGAAGCCTTTGTGCTTTGGGGTTCCAACATGGCGGAAATGCACCCAATTTTGTGGTCTCGTATTACCGATCGTCGCTTATCCAACCCAGATGTGAAAGTCGCCGTACTTTCTACTTTTGAACACCGTAGTTTTGAATTGGCGGATTACAGTTTAATCTTCAAACCGCACACCGACTTGGTAATTTTGAACTACATTATTAATTATCTAATCCAAAACGATGCAATTAACTGGAATTTCGTCAATAAACATACTAAATTTAAACGTGGTGAAACCGATATCGGTTACGGCTTACGTGATAATCACCCATTGCAAAAAGCAGCAAAAAATCCGAACAGCGGCAAAATGTATGACAGCAACTTTGAGGAATTAAAAGCCTTAGTTGCTGAATACACCTTAGACAAAGCTCATGAAATGTCCGGCGTACCAAAAGATGTGTTGGAAAACTTGGCGAAATTATATGCTGATCCAAAACGTAAAGTGGTGTCTTATTGGACCATGGGTTTCAACCAACATACTCGCGGTGTGTGGGCAAACCACTTAATCTATAACATCCATCTATTAACTGGAAAAATTTCTATTCCGGGTTGTGGTCCGTTCTCCTTAACCGGTCAACCATCTGCGTGTGGTACAGCCCGTGAAGTAGGTACCTTTATTCACCGCTTGCCGGCAGACTTAGTGGTTACCAATCCAAAACACCGTGAAATTGCAGAAAAAATCTGGAAATTACCTGCAGGACTTATTACGGATGTATTAGGTTTCCATGCCGTTGCTCAAAGCCGTGCATTAAAAGACGGTAAAATGCGTGTGTTATGGCAAATGTGTACCAACAATATGCAAGGCGGTCCAAATATTAATGAAGAAACTTTCCCGGGCTGGCGTAATCCGGACAACTTTATCGTGGTGTCCGACCCATACCCAACCGTTTCCTGTTTAGCCGCAGACTTAATGCTTCCGACAGCAATGTGGGTAGAAAAAGAGGGGGCTTACGGTAACGCAGAACGTCGTACGCAGTTTTGGCGCCAACAAGTAAAAGCACCAGGTGAAGCGAAATCTGATGTATGGCAGTTAGTGGAGTTCTCTAAATATTTCACCACTGATGAAATGTGGCCGGCAGAAATTCTAGAGAAAAACCCTGAATATAAAGGTAAAACTTTATATGAGGTGCTATATCGTAATGGCCAAGTGGATCAATTCCCACTAAGCGATCTTGCCGAAGGTCAATTAAACGACGAATCCCATCACTTCGGTTTCTATTTGCACAAAGGCTTATTTGAAGAATACGCGTCATTCGGTCGTGGTCACGGACATGACTTAGCACCGTTCGACACCTATCACAAAGCACGTGGCTTACGCTGGCCTGTAGTGGACGGCAAAGAAACCTTATGGCGTTATCGTGAAGGTTACGACCCATACGTTAAAGAAGGTGAAGGCGTGGCGTTCTACGGTTACCCGGATAAAAAAGCGATTATTCTTGCTGTGCCTTATGAACCACCTGCAGAGTCACCGGATGCTGAATACGATTTATGGCTATGTACCGGCCGTGTATTAGAACACTGGCACACAGGCACAATGACCCGTCGTGTAC